>NZ_CP125378.1:6042231-6365050 GCF_034008635.1 Pseudomonas sp. P8_229
CAGATTGCAGACTGCCCAGGTCGTCACGAGCCAGGTACAGGCGCCGTAAACTTTGCTGAATTGTTCGCGACTCTGGAACATCGTGGGTACACCGGATGGATCGGATGTGAGTACCGTCCTTCCAGCACCACTGTTGCAAGCCTGGGCTGGCTGAAGTCGCCATACTTGGCGCGTGATGGCCGATCGCTTCCCGTCGTGTAGGGCCGCATAATGGCCAAGCAGACCAGCGGCTGACCGTCGTAACTGTGATCGCCGAACGGTCGGGTATAGGTCAGCGCCACGCCAAACCTGGCACACCTGGATCAGCGACGCGGCGGCGAAGAAGATCGACAGCGGCGCTGTAGTGTCGAGCGCGGGCAGGGATGCCCGACTGGCTAAATGACGCGGCCTTTCTTCGGTGAAGGATGAGTGGCCGGCTCGGCCCTGGCGGTTTTCAACAACTGCGCGAACGCCGCCTTGTCGATCGGCCGACTCATGAAGTAGCCCTGAACCTCGTTGCATTGATCCTTGCCGAGAATGTCCAGTTGCTCCTCGGTCTCGACGCCTTCTGCGGTGACGGTCAGGCCCATGGCTTTGCCCAGGCCGATGATCGCCTGCACCACGGCGCGATCGTTGGCACCGTGGCTGATCGAGGCAATGAAACGCTTGTCGATCTTGATCCCGTCGAACGGGTACGCACGCAGGTAACCGAGGGATGAGTAGCCGGTGCCAAAGTCGTCCATGTTCAGGCGCACGCCCAGTTGCTTGAGCGCATTCATGGTGGCCAGCGCGCCGTCGGTGTCGACCAGCATCACGTTCTCGGTGATTTCCAGTTCCAGGCGACTGGCCGGAAAACGCGTCTGCACCAGTGCTTCGCGCACGTCTTCGACGACATCGCTGAGGGCGAACTGCGCCGGCGACAGGTTGACCGACAGCAGAATGTCCGACGGCCAGGTGAGGGCGGTTTCACAGGCTTCGCGCAGCACCCAGCGCCCCAGCGGCACGATCAGGTCGGTCTGCTCAGCGAGGCCGATGAACAGGTCCGGCCCGAGCAGGCCCTTGGTCGGATGCTGCCAGCGCACCAGGGCTTCGACCGAGACGATGTGCTTGCCGTCGACGGTGTAGCGCGGCTGGTAGTGCAGGAGGAATTCGTCGTTCTTCAGCGCGCCGCGCAAGTCGCTTTCCATCTGCCGGCGCGTCTGGATCTGGTCGCTCATGTGCGCTTCGAAATAGCACCAGGTGTTTTTACCCTCGGACTTGGCCTGATACAGCGCGATGTCGGCGCAGCGGATCAACTCGCTCGGCATGAAGCCCTGACGCCGGCTCAGGGCGATGCCGATGCTTGCACCCACGTGCAGCGGATGATGTTCGAAGGTCAGCGGTTGGTGCAGGCTCTCGACCAGTCGGGTACAGAACCGGTCGACCTCTTGGCGGCTGTCCATGCCATTGAGCACCACGACAAATTCGTCGCCACCCAGACGCGCAACAATGTCGTGTTCACGGGTGCATTCGCGCAGGCGACTGGCGACTTCCTGCAGCACCGCATCGCCGGCCGGGTGCCCGAGGGAATCGTTGATCGGCTTGAAGTTGTCCAGGTCGATCACCAGCAGCGACAGCGGCGGCGCGTGCTCCTTGAGCAGCAGCGCGTCATCCAGATAGCGCGCCAACTGGTTGCGATTGGGCAGGCCGGTGAGGGCGTCGTGCATCGACAGATGCTGGATCTGCGCATGTGCGGCGACTTCGTCGGTGATGTCGCTGGCGGTGCCGCGATAACCGCCTACGGCGTATTTGTCGATGATCGGCCGCGCCGACAACCGACAGTGACGTTGTTGCCCGGCGTGGTCGCGGTAGGTGCAGCGCAGGTCGCTGGCATTGCTGTCTTCGCTGAGCTTTTTCAGCCACAGCTCCAGCGGCGTGGTATCGCACGACACCAATTGTCCGATGCCTTGCCCCAGCCACTGGGTTTGCGGGTAACCAGTCACCTCGCTGAAGCGCGCCGAGAGGTAGGTCAGGCGCAGCTGGTTGTCGACTTCCCAGATCCAGTCCGACGCCGCTTCGGCCACCGCGCGGAAACGTTCTTCACTGGCTTCCAGCGCGTGGTTGGCCGCTTCCAGTGCCTGATTTGACGCTTGCAGCGTGCTGAAACTGTGGTCGACGTAGGTTGAGGAGCGCAACGCATGGCGCAAGAAATACGCGGTCAACAGCATCAGCACTACGAGCACGGCGCCGAGTGTTGGCAGCAGTGACCACAGTAATTGCTGGCCAGGCCGTTCTAGGTCCGCCGTCAGGCTGTAACCAGTGCTGCCCAGCGGTACCCGCGGTTGTTCCCCGGCGGGTTGTTCATCCGGGATCAAGGTCAGGTTCTGCAGACCGTAGGCGGTACCGAGCGCCTGCAGCTTGGTGGGGGTCAACTTGTCGACGAACACCAGTATCGATGTCTGTTGCGGATCGCCCAATGGGCGATCATCGTTGGGCAGGATCGCTGCGGCCGTGACCAGTGCCGGCCAGCCGTCGAACAGTGAGTAGGTATTGATCGGCACGGTCAAATCGGCCTGGCTTTGCACCTGATCGATCAACGACGCCACAGAAACGTTGAGCAGGCGCGAAATCTCCCCCTCGTCCTGCAGGCCTTGTACCACGGCGTATTTGGTGCGCTGTCGATCGAGCACAAACACGCCGTCATAGCCATCACTGGTGAACAGGGTTTTGCCGATGTTTTGCTGGGTGTAGGCCCAGTCGGTGTCGACCTTGGTGTGCAGGTGTTCGTAGGCCGTGGTCCAGTCGGCGTAGCTGGTGATGTAGCTTTTGGACGCGGCGATGCGGTTTTCCAAGGCACGAGCGGTGTAAAAACGGGTCTCGTCGACATCCTCCCGATCCAGGCGAGCGGCAATGCCGAGCAAGGTGCCGATCGCGGCCATCACACCGACGATAAACAGCGCGCCGACCGCGAAGGCCAGACGGCGGGTGATTGCACTTTGCTGAGGCGGAACAGGCGCGGCGGAAGTGAAAATGTCCATATGCACGTCCTTGATCCTGGGTCTGAACCCATCTGGAACAGCAGCCTGAGCGCAATGTTCAATGCGTTTGTGGGCATTGCGCTGACGCGGATTTCCCAAGCGTAGTGAATGTGCAGGTTTTTTGCCTTGAAACCAGTAAAAGCACACGATGACCGGGAGTGCTTCGGCGGGTTCAGTACGAGGAACTGCAGGTAGTTGAGTTGAGAGTCTTACGTACGGTCTGGCATCTTGAATATTCAAGCTGCGAAGAAGGCCATGCCTGGCGTTGTAGTCGCCCATTTTGCATTTTCAAGACAATGGAGTTGTAAACGTGGATCAAAATAAAGACGGCCTCAAATCGGCAAATCCCATCGCCGGATTGCCCGGAGCCGTGTTCGAAAAAGCCTGGGAGTTACGATGGGCATTGAAACTCACCTATGTATGTCTGTTTCTGGACACGCTTTGCGCCTTTGCACTGCATCAGAATCTCATGGGCTTTTCCGGCAATATGGCGATGCTGTGGGAGCGTCTGGGCACAGTTTTCGTGGGTGTCACATCGTTTTGCCTGATCGTGTCGCTAGTGATCCCGGCGATCGCCAGATTCGCGTGTATTGCGGGTATTTATCTGCCTTGGCAATGGTTCGAAGGGCATGTGCGGTATGACATGCTTCATGGTTACGTGACACTTGGCGCGTTGCGGGAACACAGTATCAGGAAGGACGATGAATTTGCCTGGAAGCGTTGGGAGTCCGCCGAGTCCATGAGGAACGAGGCACGAGCCAACCGATACCAGGCTGGAGAGCTGATATTCGGCTTGGGAGTGTTCGGGGTTTTCAATGCATGGGTGGGTATCAGCAACGACGTCGAGACCTTGATGCTCGCGCTGAACGCTATCATTGGATTTAGCGGCTGGTTCCTTGTGAGTACAGTCATGGTCGCTGGGCTGTACTGGGCCTGGTGGGCCACCGAGGAAGTGCCGCAGATTTACCACCCAACGCTTTATGAAGAGCTTCGCGCAAAGGAGCCTCCGTTGTTCAGAGCAAAAGCAAAGCATCTGGGCGATCAGGGTAGCGATGATTAGAAATGATCATTGACCTTGATTTTGATAGCAGAGGGGGAGGAGAGCCTCGTCGCAAAGAGGAGGCTTTTCCTGACACTGGGTTCTTAAGGCCCCTTCCTGAGCAACTGCCCCAACGCCTCCAGCTCAGCTTTCTCCACATCGGACACCAGCACGAAACGCATGTGCCCGGCCTGCCACGACACCACATTGAACCCACGAACGCTCTGACTTTGCACGGCTCTGTCGGCCTCGCTCGTCGGCAGGATGAACACGTTGATGATGTGCTTGGCATGCCCGTAACTCAGGGCGGCGGTGGTCTGGTGTTGCAGGTAATCCAGACGTCCACCGAGCAGGGGGAAGCCTTGCGCCGTATAGTCGAACACCGGGGGCGAGAAGTCGAGTTTGCCGGTGAACCACGGTTTGACGGTGTGGCGATCGGAGGACACCACGTCGTTGAGATGTTCGCCCATCAACGAGCGCACATGGCTGGAGACGGCCTCGTCGATCAAGGGTTGCTCGCTGCCCGGGGTGGCGACATACAGCACCATCGCCAGGGCCAGCGCAGCTGCGGAAAACGCCGGGGCCAACCAGTTTCGCCAACCCTGCATGAGCCCGGGCGCGGGTTTGTCAGCGGCCAATACGCTGGCCACCAGTGAGGCCGGGGCCGGGTAGTAGGTTGCATGGCGCTTCACGCTGATCTTGAGCAACTTCGCTTCATCCTGCAGCCGCGCGCACTCGGCGCAGGTGCTCAAGTGCGCTGCCACTTGCGCAGTCGTGGCCGGATCCAGTTCCTGATCCAGATAGCCGTGCAACTGTGTCTGGCAAACCGTGCAGTCGAGTTCATTCATGATCGTGCAACTTCAGTAGTTCGAGCTTGAGCAGGGCACGCGCCCGGGCCAGTCTGGACATGACGGTACCGATGGGGATATCGACCACCAGGGCGATGTCCTTGTAGGGCAGGTCTTCGAGTTCCTTGAGCACAATCACCTCGCGAAACACCGGCGGCAGGGCGCACAGCGCTTGCTGCAGCAACGCGGCATTTTCCGTGTGAATGGCCAGCAGTTCCGGGGTCTGGCTGTGGCTCAGCGGGCCTTCGTCAGCTGCCATGTCGTCATCGATGGCGACCCAGCGATGTCCGGCCGAAGCCTTGAGCCAGGTGTAGCTTTCGTTGCGCACGATGGTCAGAAACCACGCCTTGGCGTTGCCATCGGCGAAGCGCTGCAAAAACCGGAAGGCGCGCAGGGCGCTTTCCTGCACGACATCGCGGGCGGCGCTGTCGTTGCCGGTGAGCCAGCGCGCAAGGTTGTAGGCCGCGTCCAGATGGGGCGCAATCAGTTCCTCAAATCGCTTCATGGTGGGTTCCGCACCGTCACACCCCTATAACCGTGCTGCGGCGGGTTTTATTCGCGCAAAAACATTTATTTTTTGCCGTGGAATAAAGCCTCGCGCCGAAAGGTTTACCTCGTGTCAGCTACCTCACTGTAGTTCGCCCGCGAGGACACACCGATGGACATTCAAGCAAAACACCCGCTGCGCACCGATGGTCCGCTCGATCCAGACCGGCGAACCCTGCTCAAATGCTCGGCGTGGGCCGGGGCCGGGGTGCTCTGGGCCTTGAGCGGCGGCATTCCCAAAGCCTTTGCGCTGGATGAAACGGGCAACGTCAGCGATCCCAAGGCGCTGGCCAGCACCTTTCACTTCGTGCAGATCAGCGATTCGCACATCGGCTTCAACAAGGAAGCCAATCCGGAGCCAGTCAAGACCCTGCAGGTGGCGATCGACAAGGTCATCGCGCTGCCCAAACGGCCGTCGCTGATCTTGCACACCGGCGACATCACTCACCTGTCCAAGCCTGAGGAATTCGACACCGCCGCGCAATTGCTCAAAGGCCTGCCGTCCACTGTGCATTACGTGCCCGGTGAGCACGACACCCTCGACGAGGGCGGCGGCAAGCTTTACCTGGAGCGTTACGGCAAGGGCACCAAAGGCAACGGCTGGTACAGCTTCGATGACCACGGCGTGCACTTCATTGCGCTGATCAATGTCTTCAACTTCCAGGCCGGCCACGAAGCCACCCTCGGCGCCGACCAACTGGCTTGGCTGGCCGATGACTTGCGCGCCGTCAGCAGCAGTACGCCCGTCGTCGTGTTCACCCACATCCCGTTGTGGACGGTTTATCAGCCGTGGGGCTGGGGCACCGAGGACGGCGATCAGGCAATCGCGATGCTGCGCAAGTACGGCTCGGTGACGGTGCTCAACGGGCACATCCATCAGGTCATTCAGAAAGTCGAAGGCAACATCACCTTCCACACCGCCCGAGGCACGGCCTATCCACAGCCAGCACCGGGCGCAGCGCCGTCACCGGGGCCGATGACGGTAGCGGCGGATCAACTGCGCAATTACCTGGGAATCACCGAGGTGCGCGCGACCCAGGGCGATCACCCGCTGGCGTTGATTGATTCGACACTGGTTTAACCGAGGGCGAACCGATGAAAACGCGACTGTTGGCGCTGGTGTGCCTGCTGCTGGCGATGCCGGTGTGGGCGGCGGAAGTGAAGGTCGACATCAAGGAATTCATGTTCGGCCCCAAGGACCTGACCGTGGCCGTGGGCACCAAGGTGACGTGGGTCAATGACGATCAGATCCCGCACACCGTGGCGGAAACCCACAAGGTGTTTCGCTCGGGAGCGCTGGACACCAATGACAGTTTTTCCTGGGTGTTCGATACGCCGGGGGAGTTTGAGTACTTTTGCGTGTTGCACCCGCAGATGATTGGGAAGGTGGTGGTGACACAGTGAAACGTACCGCAAGGGTGCCGTTCAGTTGAGTGTTACTCAGCTACCGTTCTGCACCTTTGCGGGGCTCGCCATGAGCCTTCTGGTAGCAAATCTCAAAGGTCGGGCATCGCCGCGTGCGCCGATTACTTTCCTTAAATCATTAAAATCAACTGCTTGGCGCATTCCTGCGGACTCTGGCATGCATCGTGCTTTTTTGTATCCGTGGATAATTGGATACAAAAAGACAAAAGGTGCTGCCATGCAATTCGCTCCCGCCTACGATCAACGCCAACCGATGACTGCCGAGGAAGAGGCCTATAACTTTCTGCTGGAGGGCATCTGCGCTGGTCGTTATCGCAAGGGCGACCGGCTGATCGCCGAGGACATTGCCAGCGAAATCGGCATGAGCCGCATGCCTGTACGCGAAGCCTTTCGCCGTCTCGATGCACAGGGGCTGGTGACGCTGAGGCCCAATCGCGGCGCCGTGGTCAGCGGTCTGGATGTCGAGGAAATGCACGAAGTCTTCGAGATGCGCAGTGCGCTGGAAGGGTTGGCGATGCGCATCGCGGTGCCCAGGATCAGCGAGCGTCAGTTGACGGCGCTGGAGCGACTGCTCGATGAAATGGATGACTACCGCGATGAGAGTGCGGCGTGGGTCAGCCGCCACCGCAAGTTTCATGAGTACCTGTGCAGCCTCAGCGGCCGGCCAAGGCTGTTGAAGCAGATCAGCGCGCTGTACTCGCTGATCGAAGCACCCATGCGCCTGTGGCTGCAGCACATTGAAAAACCCCTGAGTGCGCGCCAGGAACACCAGATGATCCTCGATGCGATTCGTGCCGGCGACGCCAGCAAGGCCGAGGCCGTGGTGCGCGACCATATCGAAGGCACGGTGCCCGAGTTGATCAGGTTTCTGCAATCGGAAAAATAACCACAGAGCGGAACACGAGTCCGCCGATGTTTTGACTTTGAGTACTGCCCCGTTACTAACCGAACTGGAGTGTCTGGTCATGCATACGTCTCGCCTGTTACTGGCTGCAATTTCCCTGGGGCTTTGTACGCAGTGGGCGGTTGCCGCACCCACCGTGCCGGAGCGCCTGGCCAGGGTCGACAAACTCACCTATTGCTCTGGCATGGATTCACCGCCGCTGGTGTCCTTCGATGAAGCGCAAAAACCCAAGGGCCTGACCGTCGACCTCGGGCTGGAAATCGCCAAGCGTCTGGGCGACAAGAAGGTCGATTGGCGGGTGATTCCGTTTTCCGGATTGCTCCCGGCCTTGCTAGCCAAACAGTGCGACATGATCGTCGATCAATTGTTCGACAAGCCCGAGCGCCGCGAGGTAATCGATATCGTCAACTACATGTATTCCAGTCAGGCGGTCGTCGTGCCCAAGGGTAATCCGAAGGCGCTCAAGGCCCTGGCCGACCTCAGCGGGCACAAGATCGCGGTGCTCAACGGTTCGACCATCAAGACCCTGCTCGACAGCGAAAATGAAAGCCTGGTCAAGGCCGGCAAGCCACCGATGAAACTGGTGGTCTACAACACCGATACCGATGCCTTCCAGGCCTTGCGCATCAATCAGGTTGACGCTTACGGCACCACGGTCGAAACCGCCGGTTACTACGCCGCGATGGCGCCGGACCTGTTTGAGGAGGGCGTTCCAGCCTTCAGCAGGATCCTCACCGGTTTAGGGATTCGCAAGGACGATGCGCAACTGAGCGCCGCCGTGCAGCAGATCATCACCGACATGCGCAGCGATGGCAGCTACAAGCAGCTTTTGAATAAATGGCACGTTTCCAGCGACACACTCGATTGAGGTAAGCGTTGATGAACTTCAATTGGGATGTGTTCTGGCAGTACCTGTTGCAGCCCAGCGGCGTGTACCTCACCGGACTCTGGTTGACGTGCCTGATCAGTGTGCTGGCGATGTTGCTCGGCTGTGTTCTGGGGCTGGCTGCCGCGCTGTTGCGCTTGTCGAAGAACCCTTTGCTGCATCTGCCAGTGCGCTTTTATGTGTGGCTGATGCGCGGCACGCCGTTGCTGGTGCAGATCGTTTTCCTCTACACGGCGCTGGCAGCGGGCGGGATTTTTCGCTTCGAAGACATCGAGCTGTTCGGGCTGGTGATCCCCGGCAACATCCAGGCCGCGATCATCGCTCTGGGCCTCAATGAAGGCGCGTACATGGCCGAGATCATTCGGGCCGGGATCGGTGCCGTGGACAAGGGCCAGTACGAGGCCGGCCGTTCACTGGGCATGACCTTCGCCAAATTGATGCGCCGCATCGTGCTGCCGCAAGCGTTCAGGGTGATCGTGCCGCCGCTGGGCAACGAGTTCAACGTGATGCTGAAAAACACCACGCTGGTCAGCGTGATCGGCGTGCAGGAGCTGTTGCTCAGCACGCAAATGGTCACCTCGGCGACCTTTCGGGTGTTCGAGTTGTACCTGGTGGTGGCGATCTATTTCCTGTTGCTCACCACCTTGTGGGGCTTCTTTCAGCGCTGGTTGGAGAGCCGTTTCGGCCAGTCGGACCGACCTTCTGCGCCACCGCCGGCCTCCAGCCGGATGTTCGGGCGCGGTACTCTGAAACTGCTGAGGGGACGCTAATCATGGCGCATCAAAGTGACGAATTGATCATCGAGGCGCTGAACATTCACAAATCCTTCGGTGATCTGCAGATTCTCAAGGGCATTTCCCTGCAAGTGCGGCGCGGTGAAGTGGTGGTGCTGATTGGCGCTTCGGGCTCGGGCAAAACCACGTTTATCCGCTGCATCAATCTGCTCGAAGACATTCAGTCCGGGGAGATTCGGGTCAGTGGCCGGCCGATGGGCTATCGCACCCGGGCTGACGGCAGCCTGGTGCGCGATTCCGAGCGCAACATCGCTCGCCAGCGCCGGGACATTGGCATGGTGTTCCAGCGCTTCAACCTGTTCCCGCATATGACCGCCCTGGAAAACATCATCGAAGCACCGATTCAGGTGTTAGGTGTGCCACGCCAGGCTGCGCTGGAGCAGGCGCAAGCATTGCTCAAGCGCGTCGGACTGACGGACAAGGCCAGTCATTACCCCTCGATGCTCTCCGGTGGCCAGCAGCAACGGGTGGCGATCGCTCGGGCGCTGGCGATGAAACCCCAGGCGATGCTGTTCGACGAACCCACCAGCGCCCTCGACCCGGAAACCGTCGGCGAGGTCCTGCAGGTGATGAAAGAGTTGGCTGAGGAGGGCATGACCATGGTCGTGGTCACCCATGAAATGGGTTTTGCCCGCGAAGTGGCCGACCGGGTGGTGGTGCTCGACCAGGGCGAACTGATCGAACAAGGCCCGCCGGAGCAGATTTTCAGCCGTCCCACTCATCCCCGTACCCAAGCCTTTCTCAGCCGCGTGCTGTGAACTTCACAAGGAAATCGACGATGCGTTTATCGAGTGTGTTCGCGGCGCTGTGCTGCGTCGCCGTGGTGCCCATGCTTCAGGCTGCCGATTCGGTGGTGAAGGTTTACAACTGGTCCGATTACATCGGCCCCGACACGCTGAAGAATTTCGAGAAAGACAACGCGATCAAGGTTCAGTACGACATCTTCGACACCAATGAAATGCTTGAGGCCAAGTTGCTCTCGGGGCACTCGGGCTATGACGTGGTGGTGCCGTCCAGCCAGTTTCTGTCCAAGCAGATTCGCGCCGGCGCCTATCAGCCGCTGCAACGGGAATTGCTGGATAACTGGAAGCATCTCGATCCGCGTCTGATGCAGCGTCTGCAAGCCGCCGACCCGGGCAATAAATACGCGGTGCCGTACATGTGGGGCACCGTGGGCATCGGCTACAACGAGGAGAAGGTGCGCGCGGTATTGGGCAAGGACGTGCCGCTGGATTCGTGGGCGATGGTGTTCGATCCGCAAAACCTCGCCAAACTCAAAAGCTGTGGCGTGGCCTTTCTCGATGCGCCGGTGAAGATCATTCCTCAGACCTTGCTCTACCTCGGACTGGACCCCAACAGCGTCAAGCCCGACGACTACAAGCAGGCGTCTAAACTGCTGATGACCCTGCGGCCCTCGGTGACTTACTTCAACTCTTCGAAGTACACCGCCGATTTGGCCAACGGCGATATCTGCGTGGCGATCGGCTATTCCGGTGACGTGATGCAGGCCCGGACCCGGGCGCGCGAGGCGGGGAAAAACATCGACATTCGCTACCTGATTCCCAAGGAGGGGGTGAACCTCTGGTTTGACATGCTGGCGATCCCCAAGGACGCCGGCAACGTTGCCAATGCCCATGCCTTCATCAACTACTTGCTGCGTCCTGAGGTGATTGCGCCAGTCAGCGACTACGTCGGCTACGCCAACCCGAACAAGGATGCCACGGCGCTGATGGACGCCAAAGTCAGTGGCAATCCAGGGATCTACCCGACTGACGAAGTGATCAACCATGCCTTCGTCTCGGCCGATCTGCCGGAAAACATCCAGCGCCTGATCACCCGCGAATGGAACCGGATCAAGTCCGGCCAATGAATTGTTGATTTGAAGAGTCTTTGCCATGTTGAAATTCTCTGCTCACGAGTATCCCTATCCATCGCAACGCCAAAGCGTGTTCGCTCGTCGCGGCATGGTCGCGGCGTCCCAGCCGCTGGCCGCTCAGGCCGGCATCGAGATGATGCAAAGGGGCGGTAATGCGATCGACGCCGCCATCGCCACGGCAGCGGCGCTGACCGTAGTCGAGCCTACAGGCTGCGGTTTGGGCGGCGATGCGTTTGCACTGGTCTGGTTCAAGAATCAGTTGCACGGCCTCAATGCCAACGGTCATGCCCCGGCCAGTCTGAGCATCGAAGCGGTCAAGGCCGCCGGGCATGAACAGATGCCGCTGTATGGCTGGACGCCGGTGACGGTGCCCGGTTGCCCATCGGCCTGGGCCGAGCTGTCGCAACGCTTTGGCGTGCTGCCGTTTGCCGATTTGCTGCAACCGGCGATCAGCCTGGCCATAGACGGTTTTCCGCTGTCGCCGGTGGTTGCCCATCAGTGGCAGATCGCGCTGGATGAGTTTGGTCCCCATCGCGATGAGGTGCTGCAGGCCTGGTTCGACACCTTTTTGATTGACGGTCGGGCGCCCAAGGCCGGGGAGCTATTCCGTAACCCGGCGCAGGCACGCACCCTTGAAGAACTCGCGGCGAGCCGCTGTGAGAGCTTGTATCGCGGTGCGCTGGCGCAACGCCTGGATGCGCATTCGCGGGCAACAGGCGGCTATTTGCGCGCCACGGATCTTGAGCATTACCGTGCGCAGTGGGTGGAGCCGATCCACGTCAATTACCGGGGCGTGGATGTCTGGGAAATCCCGCCAAGCGGGCAGGGGTTGGTTGCGCTGATGGCGCTGAAGATTCTCGAAGGCTTCGACTTCGATCACCGCGACAGCCAGCAGACTTGGCACCGTCAACTGGAGGCGATGAAGCTCGCCTACAGCGATGGCCTGCACTACATCACCGATCCGCTGCACATGCGCGTGGCCGTGGCCGATCTGTTGAGTGATGGCTACAGCGCTCGTCGCCGTGAACAGATCGGCGAGCAGGCCCAGCCGCCGAAACCGGGTGACCCTCACGCCAGCGGCACGGTGTATCTGGCCACGGCCGATGGGCAAGGCAATATGGTCTCGTTCATCCAGAGCAATTACCACGGCTTCGGCTCGGGCGTGGTGCTGCCTGACAGCGGCATCGCCTTGCAAAACCGCGGGCAGGAATTCAGCCTCGACCCGGAGCATGCCAACGCACTGGCCCCGGGCAAGAAGACCTTCCATACGATCATTCCCGGCTTCCTCACCAAGGACGGCCAGGCGCTTGGACCATTCGGTGTGATGGGCGGCTACATGCAGCCGCAGGGCCATGTGCAGATGGTCATGAACCTGGTGGATTTCGGCTTGAACCCGCAATCGGCACTGGATGCACCGCGCTGGCAATGGCTGGGCGGCATGAAAGTCGGCATCGAGCAGGACGCTTCAAGGGATCTGGCCAATGCGCTGGCACGCCGGGGGCATGAGGTGCAGATCGCCAGTGACCTGACGGATTACGGACGAGGGCAGATCATTCTGCGTGACCCGGTGACGGGCGTGTTGTGTGGGGGGACTGAGCCGCGGGCGGATTCGCATATTGCGGTGTGGTAGAGGTGGCAGTAGCACACACTTTTTCACAAAGACCTCCCAGCCTCCATTCGATGGCAGAATCTCCCTGACCTGACTGTTTTGGAGAACACCATGCTTCGTGTGTTTGAACGAAGACTCGACCCTTTCCCGCCTGACGAGGTACCACCGCCGCCCAACGGCCTGGCCAAATTTCTCTGGGCCTGCACCCGGGGTGCCCGTGGTTACATTCTGGCGTTGGCGCTGCTCAGTGCCGGCGTGTCGATTTATGAGGCGTGGCTGTTTTCCTTCCTCGGCCAGGTCGTGGACCTGCTCTCGACGTGGCAGGCCGGCGGCGAAGCGGCGGTGCAGGAGAGCCGCGTGTTGTGGGGGATGGGCATTGTCATGGTGTTCAGTGTCGGGCTGGTGGCGTTGCGCACCATGGTCCAGCATCAGATCCTGGCAATTAACCTGCCGCTGCGTCTGCGCTGGGATTTCCACCGGTTGATGCTGCGGCAAAGCCTTTCGTTTTTCTCCGATGAGTTCTCTGGCCGCGTCACCACCAAAGTGATGCAGACGGCGCTGGCGGTACGCGATGTACTGTTCACTCTGATCGAAATCTTGCCCGGGATCGGCGTGTATTTCATTGCGATCATCGCGCTGGCCGGCGGCTTCGCGCTGAAGCTGATGTTGCCGTTCCTGGCCTGGGTCGTGCTGTTCGGTCTGGCCATGTGGTACTTCGTGCCGCGTCTGGGCAAAGTCGGGCAGGAACAGGCCAATGCGCGCTCGATGATGACCGGGCGTATCGCCGATGCTTACACCAACATCACGACTGTGAAGCTGTTCTCACACTCCAACCGCGAAGCGCACTTCGCGCGGGCCGCGATGGAAGATTTCAAGCTGACCGGTTTTCGCCAGATGCGCCTGGTCAGCCTGTTCGAGATCGTCAATCAGGCCCTGGTCGTCGCGTTGATCATGTCCGCCGGGGGCTATGCCCTGTGGCTGTGGCACCAGGGAGCTGTCGGCGCCGGTGCGGTGGCGGCGATCACCGCCATGGCGTTGCGGATCAATGGCATGTCGAACTGGATCATGTGGCAAATGACCTCGCTGTTCGAAAGCATCGGCACCGTCCAGGATGGCATGGCGACGCTGACCCAAGGCACCAAGGTGCAGGACGCGCCGAATGCTGGCGTGCTGGTCACTTCTGGTGGTGCGGTGACCTTCGACAAGGTGCGATTCAACTACGGTGGCGAACGTCAGGTACTCGATGGCTTGAGCCTGAACATCCGCCCGGGCGAGAAAATCGGTCTGGTGGGCCGCTCCGGTGCCGGCAAATCCACGCTGATCAACCTGCTGCTGCGCTTTTATGACGTCGACAGCGGGGAGATTCGCATCGACGGGCAAAACATCGCGCACGTCACGCAAGACAGCCTGCGCAGTTGCATCGGCATGGTCACCCAGGACACCTCGCTGCTGCACCGCTCCATTCGCGACAACATCGCTTACGGCCGGCCCGATGCAACCGACGCGCAAATCCGTCGTGCTGCCGCCAATGCCCAGGCCGATGAGTTCATCAGCCAACTCAGCGATCGCCAAGGCCACACTGGCTACGACACGCTGGTGGGCGAGCGGGGGATCAAGCTGTCCGGCGGCCAGCGCCAACGGGTCGCAATTGCCCGGGTGATGCTGAAGAACGCGCCGATCCTGTTGCTGGACGAGGCCACCAGCGCGCTGGACTCGGAAGTCGAAGTAGCGATTCAGGAAAGCCTCGATGAAATGATGCAGGGCAAGACCGTGATCGCGATCGCCCATCGGTTGTCGACGATTGCAGCCATGGATCGCCTGATCGTCATGGACGATGGGCGCATCATCGAGCAGGGCACCCACTCAGAGTTGCTTGAGAAGAACGGCGTGTATGCGCGGCTGTGGGCGCATCAGAGCGGCGGCTTCCTGGGTGAGGACAGAGGCGTGATCGAGGCGCTGGATCAGGCGTGAGAGGGGAGCGCTTGCGGCCATGGGTAGCTAAAGTGTTTCTGGCTAATCAACAGCGGTGATCATGC
The DNA here is from genome assembly GCF_034008635.1 of Pseudomonas sp. P8_229. Taxonomy (NCBI): domain Bacteria; kingdom Pseudomonadati; phylum Pseudomonadota; class Gammaproteobacteria; order Pseudomonadales; family Pseudomonadaceae; genus Pseudomonas; species Pseudomonas sp. P8_229. The sequence goes on from NZ_CP125378.1 coordinate 6,057,191, forward strand.
TCGAGCAACTTGCCGCATCATGGCGGCAAGTAGCATCAGGCCCTACAAGGTAAATGACAGCGCAGAGAACACCATACCGCCACTGCCCGCCCAGCCCATGCAAAACTGGCCTTTCTCGGCTTCGCCTCGGCTCATGGCATCGAAGATGCCGAAGGGGATGGACGCCGTAATGATGTTGCCGGTCTTATGCCCGACGTGATGCAGCTTGTGATCAATACCGATCAGTTGGCCAATGTGCTCCCACATCTTTGGCGAACCGGTATGAATAAACACTTTATGAACATCCGCAGCAGAGATGTTTTGCAGGTTGAATACTTTTATCGCCTCATTCCGACCATCTTCATGCAAGGCTGCCGCGTAGGAATTAAATTGATACTGCCCGCCGGTGGGTGAAATGCGGGCAATATCCTCCTCATTGCAGAATAGTTTCCAATCCGGCAGGGAAATGGTCGATAAATCACTCAAGTCCGGTCTGTTGATGTATGAAAACTTGAAGTTGCCTGGGGCCTCATTACTGAGGATGGTGACGGTGACTGCTTCGCCAATGGTAAAACTCGGAAACTTGTAAGCCAGTTCTGCCGGCGACTGCAAAGAGAAGTTCCTGGGCATGACCGGTCCGCCAGCAGACATGCCAAATTCCATATTGACGATAGCCGCGTAGCGAATCTCGCCTGCCTGCATTTTACTGTTGATGACATCCATGGCTGTCACCCAGCCGTTACAGGCGTCCACCACATCAAAGTTTCTGCAGCTCAGGCCCAGGGCCTTGGCGATGAACGTACTGTTGGCAGGCTCGATGAATCCTCGCGTGACGTTCGGATAGATCAACAGATCCAGATCGGCCTTATCGATATTGGCCTGGGCGAGCGCCGAGTTGAATGCAGACTCCATCAGATCCATCGGCTTTTCGTTGGCGCCCAGCCAGTGGCGCGTGCCGCTACCGCTTTTTTCAAGCAACTTGCCTATGGTCTTCAGCGTTTTTGGCAAGTCATCCTGGAACGTATCTTTAGAGTGTTCCTCGACCAGGTTTATAACGTCCTGATTGCTGACGATGCGTGACGGAAGAATCCCGGACAGCCCAACTATTTTCATGTGACTTCCTTGTTAAAAGTATGCATCCGTGGGCAATGGCTGCGAATGAGCAACACCTTGCTCATCCCTGTAAGGAGCCACTGGCGCCAATACTTTTAGCACAAAAAAATAGCGGATCAAGGTTGTTTTCAGTAATTCCCTTCAGTTGGATTCAATCATGATCTGGGTCAATATCTAGCCGATTTCAGATTCGCAAAAAAGTATCAGGGCTGTCCCTCACGAACGGCCGCTTTCGGCCAACAGAGCACATTCATGCAGCGCCTGTCTCGACGCAGCAAAATAATTGGAACCGCGTTCTGAGGCGTACGCCTAATGATTAGCTTGTGTTCAATTGCACAGGCGCTGTGCCAATACCGGCATATTCCGAGAGGTGGTCAACGTGGCTAAAGACGAGAAGAAAAGCAAAGATGATGCTTCGAAAGCCAGCAAGGACTTGAAAGACCAAAAGTCATCAGCGGCCAAGAAATCAGCTGCTGCCTCGATGCTTTCAAAGTCTTCCGACAAGAAGGACAAGAAGGACAAGAAGGACAAGAAGGACAAGAAGGACAAGAAGAAAGACGCCGAACCGAAGAAATCTGCAAAAAAAGCGGATAGCAAGCCAGAGAAGGCCAAAGAGCCCAAGAAAGCAGACAAGCCGGCGAAAAAGAAAAAGTGATCGCTGCTGCTCGCTAGGGCGTGACGCTCTTTGCAGGTCGGTCCGATGCGTTCGATCGCCAGTAGCATGAAGCTCACCACCACCGGTGTTTCTGACACACCTCAAAACCCATGTGGGAGTGGGCTTGCTCACGAACGCGCTGTGTCATTCAGCGATGAGGTTGCCTGACCCGGCGCCTTCGCGAGCAAGCCCGCTCCCACAATTGATCTTCGTTGCTTTGAGCATTGAGTTCGCTTAACTGATCAGCATTAGGCTTTTATGCCGGTTTTTTATTGTCTGCAGTCCTGCCGGAACACTCAGAGTGAAGCTTTGACCTGCAAACCAAACACCAGCGCGTTGTCGATGTCCTGCCCTGAAAAGGCGCCCGGTTCGATGATGTATTGCATGTTCGGGCGCAGTGTCAGCCAAGGGGTGGCCTGATAGCCGTAGCCGAGTTCGATCAATTGCTCGCCACTGTCCAGATTCGGAAACTGCGTGCCGTTGGCCAGTGCGGCGTCCTGCTGCACGTCGCGACTGCGCGGGTTCGGCACGGCGCGACCGTAGCCCAAGGCAACGGTGTCACGCGGACGACCTTCGAACGGTTTGTACAGCACCAGGCCAGTGCCGTACCACTTGCTGAACGGCGATGCCGCTTCGCTGGCCGCCGAGTACTGGCCGAAGGCGTGCAGGCTGCGGCCTTCGGACGATTGCGAACTCCACACGGCCTGATCGATCAGCAGGTAATGACCGCCACGACCGGAGACTGCTTTGTCGCTGCCGATGCGCTTCACGTCGGAGCTGTCGTAGTAGTAGCCAAGCTTGTACTCGCCCGGCAGTGCGCCCGCGTGCTTGTACACCAGCTCGATCGGCACCACGGTGCCGGTAGTGTGTTTCGGGCCCAGATGCCAGGCACGACTGGAGTTGCCGTTGCTCTCGGGATCGACATTGAATGCGGCCACGCGCAGTTGCCAGGACGGCGACAGGTCGTACTTCACGCGCACGCCCAAGTGGGCGTTGGGGTAGTTGGTCCAGCCGCTGCCGCCGGACATGTTCAGCGGATGGCCGCAGAAACCGGCGTTCATGAAGTTGCAGAGAATGCCGCTGTCGAGGCCGCCGAGGTCGTTGCCCATGGCCATGTAACCCAGTTTCACGTTGAGCGCCGGGGTGAACAGGCTGCGCTCGTAGCTGAGTTCGGTCAGGCGGGTGTAGAGGCCGCCGTAGTTTTCCTGGATCGGCAGACGGTTGCCGACCAGGTCTTCGGAGGCGCTGTTGCCGCGTCGGTCATTGATGGTCAACTGCACCTTGCCGGCGTTGTCCACACCGTACAGTTTGCTCAGGTCGAACTGCGCGCCGAGCTTGATGTTCTGCGAGTAGCGCGCCGAACGGTGCAGGCCGCCGTCAGCGTTGTAGGCCATTTCACCGGTGTAATCGCCGGTGAACCTGATGCCGTCAGCGTCCATCTGGTGACGCAGGCCGCCCCAGTCGCCGGTCAGGGTGTTGCGGGTCAGCAAGTTCGAATCGGTGTCGGCGAAGGCGGGCAGGGCGGCGCTGCAGGTCAGGCCCAACAGCACACCGTTGACCCAGCCGGATTGAGTAAAACGAAACATGGAGATCTTCCTGCGCAAGTCTTTAGCGATATCGCAAAGCGGCGCGGCACCCTCAGGTGCCGCGCTCAAAGGGAAGTGCCCGTTGTTCAAACGGGCACTGCGGCTTACGGCAAGGCGTAGGCCATCACGTAGTCGCCGCGGTCGGTCGACTGGCGTGCACCGCCGGCGGTGACGACGATGTACTGCTTGCCGGTCTTCGGCGAAACGTAGGTCATCGGGCCGCCCTGACTGCCGACTGGCAGACGCGCTTTCCACACTTCTTCACCGTTGCCGCTGTTGAAGGCGCGCAGGTAGAAGTCTTGAGTGCCGGCGATGAAGATCAGGCCACCTTGAGTCGACAGGGTGCCGCCGAGGGTCGGCAGACCGATCTTGATCGGCAGGTGCATGCGGATGCCCAGCGGACCGGTGTCTTCAACGGTGCCGACCGGAACCTGCCAGGCGATTTTCTGGGTCTTCATGTCGATGGCGGTCAGGGTGCCGAACGGCGGTGCCTGGCAAGGAATGCCGGCAACCGACAGGAAGCGGTTTTTGTTCACCGCATACGGCGTGCCTTTGAGCGGAACGGCACCCATGCCGGTGTTCAGTGCTTCACCACCGGAAGAGGCCTGAGCCTTGTTCTGCGACGGGATCATCTGAATCCACAGACCCAGGCGCATGTCGTTGACGAAGATGAAACCGTGCACCGGGTCAGTGGAGAGGCTACCCCAGTTCATGCCGCCCAGCGAACCCGGGAAGCTCAGCGATTTGTCGGTCCCCGGCGCGGTGTACAGGCCGTCATAACGCATCGATTTGAAATCGATCCGGCACAGCAACTGGTCGTACGGCGTCGCCCCCCACATGTCGGATTCGGTCAGGTGCTGCGCACCGATCTGCGGCATGCCCAGCGATTTCGGCTGGGTTGGCGAGTAGGGTTCGTTCGGGATGTTCGCGGCTTTGACCGGTACTTCTTTAACGTCGGTCAGTGGCTCGCCGGTGGCACGATCCAATACATAGATCTGCCCGGCCTTGGTGCCGATGACCAGCGCCGGTACGGTTTTGCCGTCCTTGTCGAAGTCGATCAGGCTCGGCTGCATCGGCAGGTCGAAGTCCCAGAGGTCGTTGTGCACGGTCTGAAACACCCAACGCTCATCACCGGTGGTGGCGTCCAGCGCGAGGATCGAGGCGCCGTAGGTGTGATCGAGTTTGCTGCGCTCGACACCATAGATGTCGGTGGACGAACTGCCCATCGGCAGGAACACGGTGTTGGTCGCCGGGTCGTAGGACATCGGCGCCCAGCTGTTCGGCGTGCTGCGCACATAAGTGCTGCCGTCGGCTGGAGCCTTTTTGTCCTGCGGGTTGCCCGGGTCGAATGCCCAACGCATGGTGCCGGTGATCACGTCGAAACCACGAATCACGCCGCCCGGCATGTCGGTTTGCACGTTGTCAGCCACACGACCGCCAACCACCACAGTGGTGCCGGCCATCAGCGGAGCGGAAGAGAGCTGGTAGTAGCTGTCCGGGACTTCACCCAGACCGGCCTTCAGATCAATCTGGCCGTTGGTGCCGAAACCCTGGCAGAACTCGCCAGTGTCCGCGTCTACGGCGATCAGGCGCGCGTCGATGGTGTTGGTCAGCAGACGGCGCTGGCAATTGGCGGCCGGCGCAGGCTTGGCTTCGATGATGCTCGAATTGTTCGGCTGAGCGATGGCCTTGGTGGCATCGAAATAGGCCATGCCACGGCAACGCTGCCAGACTTTCGACTGGGCGTTGATCGCGTTCTTCCACAGCTCTTTGCCGGTGTCGGCATCCAGCGCGATCAGGTTGTTGTGCGGGGTGCAGATGAACACCTTGTTGCCGATCTGCAGCGGGGTGAGCTGGTCTTCAGCACCGTTGCCATCGCTCTCGGCGACGTCGCCGGTGTGGTAGGTCCACGCCACTTTCAACTTGTCGACGTTGTTGCGGTTGATCTGGTCCAACGCAGCGAAGCGGCTACCGCCCTCGGTATTACCGTAGTGCGCCCAGTCCTTTTGCGCGTTGGCCGGCTCGACGGGCGTCAGGCCCGGGCCAGTGCCGGTAGCAGCGACAGTCGGGTGCGCGATGAACATGTTGCCCGCAGCCACGGCCAGCGCCACCGCCAATACAGCGGCAACGCCATAGGCACCGCGACCTGGTACGCCACCGTTGGCACGCTTGAGCAGCGGATAGACCAGCGTCACCGCCAGGCCCACGGCGCTGAACATGAACAGACGCGAGAACACCGGCCAGAACACCAGCCCGGCATCACTGACTGCCCAGATCGCCGTGCCCACCAGGAATGCGGCGAACAACCACGCACCGGTGGTTTTGAAGCGAGCGATCAGCAGACCGGAAACGGTCATGACCAGCCCACCCACCAGGAAGTACCAGGACCCTCCCAGGCTGACCAATTTCACGCCACCAGCAGCAAGTGCCAAGCCGAGGAGGGCGATGATCACGCCCAGCCCGACCAGAATGAATTTTGATATGCCTGAGAGGCGTTGACTCTGCTTCACGTTGAATGTCCCGTTGAAATGAGGCGTGCATTATATAGATAGGTAACTACCTAGTTAAATCACTAATTCAGCCTGAAGCATAGTTCGCCGATGAATCACCCGCCAAACGGGCGCGGAGCGCTCCTCAAGGGCGTGCGAGGCCTTCCGAAATAAGATTCAGAAGGTGTTTTGTGTCAGAAAAAATGTGATTTATGACAGCTGATGGTCCGCGCCATGGTGACTGCGCAGCATCGAGAAATTCAACGCCGCAGCGACACACAGCCAGGCCAGATAAGGAAACAGCAGCAACCGGGTAATCACATGTCCGACACACTCTTGGTTTTTTAAACGCCAACTGGTAGCGTGCCGCACCTCGCTGTATTGCCCGATTCCTTTCGTCATCGTTGCCCGTCCAGGGCAGACGCGCGCGGATAAACGCTGCCCCACACAAGGGCGCGGCGCAGGACGCATCGGGCGATGCACAGTCATTCGCAAATGGAGTTGAAAAATGACGCAAAACAGCACCGTGCTGTCCGGCATCCAGCTGGATCAGTTCATGGATCGTCTTGAAGTCGAGCATCAGGAACACGGTGCCGACTACCTGTTGGGCCAACTGCGCGCACAGCCGCTCAAGGCGGCTTCGCTGGAGTCGATCGGACGTCTGCACGCGCTGTGGGTCAACGTCGGTGACGCTGACGCGGCCAAGGCGGTACTGGCCGACGACGGCCAGGCACTGATCGAAGTGACGCCTGAAGACGCGCGCAACGAACTCAAACTCAACCTGCTGATCTCCCAACTGCGACTGGGCAACTACCTCAAAGACGAGCAGGGCCTTTTGCAGGCGCTCGACACCCTGCAGCAATTGACCAGCGAGCCGCTGCCGTTCGACATCGAGCACTACCGTCGCGACCGCATTTTCGACGATCTGCAACACACCACCCTCGACGTCGCCCTCAAGGCAATCGAGGTGCGTCACATCCTGGCCCTGATCAACCCGGGGCGTCATGCCCTGAGGGCTTGGGACGCTGCCGATCAACACCGCCGCCGGGCCCGGGTGCTGGCCGCCCACGAACGCAACGAAGAAGCTCGCGAAGCCGCGTTGGCGGCAATTGCCGCGTTACGCACCGCAGGCGAAGATCAGGATGTCGATGCTAACGACTGGCTGTGGCTGGGCGATGCGCTGATCGAAATCCTGCCGTTGCGCTTGGCGATGTTCGAGCAGCCTGTCGTGCATCTGATCACCGATTTGTCGCTGCCGCAGCGCCGGGAATGGGAAGTGCGCCTGGCGCGTCTGGCCGCCCGCTCACTGCAGGCCCAGGGCGACCTGGCCGGTGCCTTGAAAATCTGTGAAGTGGCGGCCCTGAGCCTGGAGTCTGGCGGTGGTGACAACTTCGTTGAGTTCCATTTGCCCTGGCTGCTTGAGAACGGCCAGATCGAGGAGGCCGGGCAACGCGCGTTCATGGAAATCTATGAAATGCGCGGCCATATGTGGCCGGGGATAGCGTTCTGGGTACACGATCGTCTGCTCGATGCCGAGGACCAATCCGCGTGGTGGCCGTTGTGCGTGATGCGTGCCTGCGATGATCAAGCGGTGCTGGAGCGGTTCACATCCGGCTTGCCGTGGCGCGATGAGTCGACGCCATCCCTGGGCCCGCTGCTCGATGCACTGGATGCCGCGCGCGATGATCCTGAGCAAATCGACAACGTCTTCACCGAGGCCCTTGCAGAGGCCCGGCGCCGCGCACCGAATCACCCGTGGATCACCCGACTGGTGGCGGTGCGTGAACGCCTGGCCGGGCGCATCGATGGCAATACCGAACTGGCGATGCTGCGCGAGGCCATCACGGCCGGCAATATGCAGGACAACCGCAGTGCCTTCAGCCTGATCAGTGCTCATGCCAGCGTGTTCGGCATCGCTGATGCCCTGCGCCAACCGCAGTTGCCACTGGCCAGTGGCATGTACTATTACCAGTTTGCGAACGCTCTCGAGGACCTGGTCGAAGCGCATCTCGAAGGGCTTTCGAGCGAGGAGGCAGAACCGACCTGGTGGCTGCTGCGCGAAGTACAAAAGGTCGCCTACGAACAAGGCCAGGCCTGCATGGAGCAATGCTTCGCCAACGGTCGCGGGCACCGTTTCGATGCCTGCGCGCACCAGTACTCGATGTTGTGCAACAACCTGGCGATCAATTACCGCTGCTACTACAACCTGTATGAGCAGGCCCTTGAGTTGCATCACCGCGGCATTGCTGCCAGTTCGTTCGCCGAGCATTATCAGGGCATCCTGAACAACCGTATTCAACTGGAGGATGACCCGGGCATCGCCGAAGCCGCCGAGCAACTCTGGCACTACGCAGCCGACCATGGCTACAGCCGCTTCGACCCGGAAGAAGACCTGTTTGCGGTCACCCGCGCGCTGTTCCGCCAGGACCGCGAACGCGAAATTCTGATCTGGCTGGAGCGCATTCTCAAATGGCAGGAAGAGCGTGGAATCAGCGACAAAGAGCTTGGGTACTCGCCGTTGTTCTCACGGGTGAAAATTATTCTGTTCCTGTCGTACAACTTGCCGGAGGCGGCCGCCAGTCTCTGGCAGCGTTACGCTCCATACTTCGATGAAAGCGACGAACCCTCGCTGCTGGGTTGCTCCGGCGATGCGCTCAAGAGCCTCGGGCGCAAGGAAGAGGCTCTGGACTATTACCAGCGCGCCATCCTGCGCAGTGATCCTGACAACGACCTTGACCAGCGCAACAATGAAGTTTTCCGCCAGAGCATCGCCGGGTTGCAGGGTTCGGCAAAACCGGCCGGCAAGGCCTGGTGGCAGATATGGAAGTGACAGCGCCGCTGCGCCAGTCTGGTTACGCCCCGCGCAACGCCCTCAATGCCGATCAACTCAAGCGCGGCATTGCCGAGCGCAGTAAAGCCCGCGGGGATGCACCCGAGGTGAGCAAATGGTTGCTCAATCATTTCTACCGTCATCTGGTCGGCAACTTCGAGCCTGCGCGGCGGATTCTGACTCTGGAGCAAGCAGTCGAGGCACTGGGCGCCGAACCGCCGTCATGGGTGGTCAGGCATTTGAGCGACGCCGGCAAAGATTCGCAGCAGGCGCTTGCGCCGTTGGTCTGGCTCGATTCACAGCAGGCGCCACTGTTGGCCCAGGAAACCTTGCTGGTGGAGTTCCTGACCTCGCGTCAGGGCACGGCGCTGGCCGGCAAGCTCGACCGTATCAACTGCCCGCAGGCGCTGGCATTGTGGAAAAAGGAACACGCGCAGATGGCTGCGCGGGTCGAGCAGGGCTGGCGCCAGAGTCAACCCGAAGCCCTGCTCACGCGGGTGACCACCACTGAGCACGTCTTGCAGGAACTGCGTCCCGAGAGTGCTTTGCTGCGTGAGGAAATGGCCTTTGAAAGCTACGTGATGCGCCATTGCCTTGGCCAGTTTGCTGATCGCCGCGCCTTGACCGGCGGCTACGGCGAACGCTATGCCGAAGCAGTGGAGCAGGGGCAGATGCGCGTGTTCAGTTTCCGCGATGGCCAGGGCCAGCCACACATCACCATCAGCCTGATCGTCCACGCCGACGGCACCTTGACCGTCGAGCAGGTCAAGGGCAAGCAGAACCGGCCACCGGTCGAGCGTTACTACCAGGACCTGCTGCAGTGCCTGAACGCTCTGGGCACCGATCAGCAGACGCCAGACGACTGCATCGCCATCGGCATTGTGCGCACCGAAGCCGGCTGGATGCGCATCGAAGAGGTCAGTGATCCGACTGCCCAGACTCGCCTGGTGGCCCGTTATCCGCAGCTGTACGAGCGCCTTGATGCGCCTTCGGCGATGGTCGAATGGCTGGTGGCCGGGCGTCAGCCGCAGCAGTTCTTGCAAGTTGCTCCGCAAGCGGTGTCGGTCAAGTACGCCATCCGGCATATTTTCAGCAACCGCATGGAGCGTCAGCCTGGTGACCCGCTGTACCTGACCGAAGGTGTGCCGTGGCCTGACATGGCTGCGCCCCAGGCCGAGGAAATCCAGGCGTGGCAGGCCCGGGCAAGGTAGGGAGAACCGCATGTTTTTACTCATCGCAGTTATTGTTTCAGCGTGGTTGTTGTGGCGAGCATTCCAGCCACGCGGCCCGCGGTTGTTCAGCCAGCGCAAGCACTGGTCGCTGCTGCTGGCCAGGCCCATGGCCGATGCAATGCAAGTCGAGGGGTTCTACTCGCCGGCGTGCGATCACTTCACCGAGCAAGCGCAAAAAATCATGCGCACAGCGTTGCTGCACCAGGCCGGGATACGCAGCAATTGCAATGACGAGGCGGTGCGGTCGCACTTCAGGGCGACCCTTGAACAGCAATGGTACCGCCTCGACCTGCAGGCGCTGACGGCCGATGATGAGCCGCGTGCGGCCATGGCTTTTGCCTGCGCGCGGGTAGCGTTTCTGGTCCGTTGTGCGCTACTGATGCGTTGGATCGAGCCTGATCTCGCCTGGCTGGTGCTGCTGCTTAATGCACAGCGAGCGCAGGACTGCTTCGACAGTTGGGAGGATTTCGGCACAGCCTATAAGTCAGGGCGCGAACAGTGGGTTGCAGCGTTTCGCGTCGACTCGCTGGGTAAAGCGTTCCCCGAGCAGCATCTTCGCCAGTTGCTGGCCCCCGGCAGCGGTGCCTGGGCCGACATTTCCTGGCATACGCCAGCAGCGTTGAACCCGGTTCTGTCGCGGTAGTGTATCGACTTCGCGGCCTTGTTCGCGGCGCTGGAGCAGCGCGGTTACTTGTTTGAGTACAGAAGGGCCCCCTCGCGGGCTCTCTTTGTATTTCATTCACGAGGTGCGGTTGAAGACGGTCAGCAAATCGAAAGTAATCGGCAGCGCTATCAGCGAACCAACCCATTCTCATAAAGATGTTCTGACCACCAATGGACAATCCACTGGCTGGGCTCCCGATACGTCGAGGGACTCGATCAGGTGCCGTACAGCCTTGCGACCGATCTCGTAGTACGGCAGTTGCACCGTGGTCAGCGGCGGAATGAACAGCTGCGCAATACCGATCATGTTGTCATAGCCGAGCACGGCGACATCATCGGGGATTTTCAGGCCACGGCTCAGCAACAGCTGATAGGCACAAAAGGCAATGCGGTCGTTGCCACAGATCAGAATGTCGAATTGGGGTCGGCCATCAATGGTGTGTCGGTCGAGGACAGCGGCTGTTTCACAATAGGCATCATGATCGGAAAGGTCGTATTGCAGGAGCGCGTCAGGTGCCAGTCCGAATGCCTGACAGGCACGCAGCAGGCCTTTTTGTCGCAGCCCCCAGGCCAGGCTTTGTTTTGGCAGGTTGATACACAGAGGACGCTTATAGCCGAGGCTCAACGCGTGGTGGACGGCCCGATACTGGCCCATTTCGTCGTCGGGCACATAGCTGACGAGACGGCTGTCATCGGCCACGCAATTGGCGAGCACCAGGGGTTTGCTCTTCAATCGCTCGGGAATGCACACCTGGCGAAACCCCATGGCGCTGAAGATCAACCCGTCCGGACGGTGCGACAGCATCAGGTCGATGTTCTGGTCGGTGGGCGGGTTGCTTAACAGGTTGAGGATAAAGACATTCCAGCCTGCTTGCTGCGCGGTCTGTTCGATGGACAGCAGCAACTCGACCGCGAATGGTGTGGTCGCGGTGTCCAGCGCGAACACACCGATGGTTCGCGACTGGAGGTTGTCGCCGCGCATCTTGCGCGCTGACAGGCTCGGTACGAATTGCAGTTCATCAATGGCTCGACGCACCCGCAGAAGGGTTTCGGGGCTCAGTTTTTCCGGGTTGTTGAGCGCTCGAGAAACCGTCATCAGGGACACGCCGGCCAGCTGTGCAACGTCTTTCACTGAAGTCATGCGAGGCAAGGCCGGTCAGGTTGACGCAGAATCATGACACAGAGCCCGGGCTTCTCGCGACTTGAATGACGCCACTCATAGCCAGCCAGAACCGAGCGGCCATGCCTTGGGAATCGAGACACGCCCGCCACTCCCGCTGGCAAACAGCTTCACCCCCAGACTGTCGGGCCGCGGGTAGAGGCGACTGCTGAGGCTGAAACGCCCGTTTTCGTCGAACACCTCGATGGACGAGCGATCAAGGAACACACGCAGTTCCAGCCGCTCTTGTGTCGGGTCTATCGCCACGCTGCGCTGGCCGCTGACTTGCGCACCCGAGTGGCTGCGGTCAAGCACTAGGCGCTGCAGTGATGGATCATAGTAGAGCAGGGTTTCTTCACGGCCATCATCGCTGCAACGCAAGGCGATCCCCAAGTCCCCGGTGCAGCCGAGCAGATCCAGATGCACATGGATTTCGAGCATGTCGCCTTTCACGTCTGGCACCCACCGGGTGCCGGACTCATCCCACCAAGCCGTGCCCGGCAATGGCGCCTTGCGCAAAGCGGTGAGCTCCCGTGCCGGATACACGCAAAGGCGATCGGCACACAGCTCAAGTTCGCGCGGCAAACCGAGCATGCCGCACCAGTGGTGGGCCTGGCTCGGCATCGGGCTTTCCCACATGTCGAGCCAAGCCCACACAAGGCGCCGACCATCAGCGGCTTGTAGCGTTTGCGCGGCATAGAAGTCGTGGCCGTTATCCAGTTCGATAAAAGGCCCGCCAGTGAAGTGCCATTTGCTATCGAGTTCGCCCACTCGATAACCGGTCTGGTACTTGTTGAGCCGGTCGTAACCTTCGGCTTGCATGCCCTGGGGAGAGTACAGCAGTACATCGCGTCCATTCAGGCGGAACAGATCCGGGCATTCCCACATATAACCATCGCCCGCGTTGCCGCTGGACACATAGTCAAGGAACTCCCAAGCGTGCAGATCGGTGGAGCGGTACAACGGCAGCAGCGGCACATCGCCCAGACGTGCGCCGGCAATCAGGTACCAACAGTCATCCTCCTGCCATACCTTGGGGTCACGAAAGTGCATGATGGTGTCTTGCGGCGCGGTGTCGATGACGACGCCATGTTTGGCGAACCGGATGCCATCGGTACTGGTTGCCAGGCACTGGACTTGACGGATGAAGCGCTCATCACCCACTTCCCCCAGCCAGGTGTGCCCGGTGTAGATCAGCGCCAGGGTATCGCCACACACCACGGCGCTACCGGAAAAACAACCGTCACGGTCGTAGTCATCGCCGGGTGCCAGCGCAATGGGCAGGTGCTGCCAATGAACCAGATCGGCACTCTTGGCGTGCCCCCAATACATCGGGCCCCATTTCGCGTCGAAGGGGTAATGCTGATAGAACACGTGGTATTCGCCACGAAAGTACACGACCCCGTTAGGGTCGTTCATCCAGCCTGCCGGCGGAGAAATGTGATAACCGGGCCGATAATCCGGGATAACGCGCGACTGACTGTCACTCAGCGCACGCTGCGCAAGGTCAAGGGACGAAGACATTGGATCGCTCAGGGTTTTCAAAGACAAGGTCATAGGGCGCGTGCTCGTACCGGGCGCAGAGAAGCGCCATCCGGCAGGGTTTCAATGGCTTGTGGATGGCGCTTCAAGGCGGCGCCGTCGGCGTCGAACAGGTGCAGGTTGTCGATGTCCAGTTGTAGTTCGACCCGATCGCCCACCTGCCAACCGGCGCTGACCTCACAACGACAGGTCAACGGCTCGTCCTGCCCGGTATCCAGGTGCACATAGGTTTCGCTGCCCAGGTATTCGACCCCGGTCACGACAACGCCGGCGGTTCCATCCGCCGCCTTGAGGGAGACATGCTCCGGACGAATCCCCAGGCTCAACTGCGCGCCTGCCGCCAGGTTCGAGCTGTCGAAGGGCAGGGTGGTCATCCCTAAAACGGGAGTATCGACCTGGCTGGTTTCGCCCAGGGCATGCAGGCGTGCCGGTAGAAAGTTCATTCTGGGCGAACCGAGAAAACCGGCGACAAAGCGGCTGGCCGGACGCTCATAGAGTTCGCGGGGTGAACCGACCTGTTCTACGTGACCGCCATTGAGCACGACAATTTTGTCGGCCAGGGTCATCGCTTCCACTTGATCGTGGGTGACGTAGATCATGGTCGAGCTCAGTCGGTCATGCAGCCGGGCGATTTCGTTGCGCATCTGCACCCGCAAGGATGCATCAAGGTTGGAAAGCGGCTCATCGAACAACAAAATGTCCGGTTCCCGCGCCATGGCTCTGCCCATGGCCACACGCTGACGCTGCCCTCCAGACAGTTCTTTCGGTTTGCGTTGCAGGAGTTTGTCCAATTGCAGGATTTGCGCAGTTTTCAGCACGCGCTCGCGCAGGCTGCTCTTTTCAGTCTTGGCCAGCTTGAGACCAAAACTGATGTTGTCGTAGACGCTCATGTGCGGGTACAGCGCATAAGACTGAAACACCATGCCGACGCCACGCTCGCGCGGCTCCAGGTCGTTGACCCGTCGCCCGTCGATCAGCAGCTCGCCGGCGCAGATCGAATCCAGCCCGGCGATCAGCCGTAGCAGGGTCGATTTTCCGCAGCCCGAAGGGCCGACGAACACCACGAACTCACCCGCAGCGATTTCCAGGTTGATGTCGCGAAGAATCCGCGCGCCACCCAATTGTTTGTTCACGTTGTCCAGTTTCAATTTGATCACGATGCTGTTCCTTGTCTTTGTTGGGCATCAACCCTTTAACGCGCCGGCAGTGAGACCGGAAACGATTCGGCGCTGGAAGATCAGCACCAGAATCACCAGTGGGACGGTGACCAGCACCGATGCAGCCATCAACAATCCCCAAGGCAACTCATGGGGGCTGCCGCCGGAAATCAAGGCGATGGCGACCGGCACCGTGCGTTGGGTGTCGGTGAGGGTGAAGGTCAGGGCAAACAGGAACTCGTTCCACGCCGCGATGAAGGCCAATAAGCCAGTGGTGACCAGTGCAGGCCAGAGCAGCGGCAACAGCACGCGGGTCAGCGTGACCCAGGGTGAAGCGCCATCCATGATTGCCGCTTCCTCCAGTTCATGGGGCAGTTGCCCCATGAACGTGGTCAGCACCCAGACGGTGAAGGGCAGGGTGAAAATCGTGTAGCTCAGGATCAACGCCCAGGACGTGTTGTACAGACCCAGGGCGCGGATCACCTCGAACAGCCCCGAGAGCACCGCGACCTGGGGAAACATCGACACGCCAAGGACCATCATCAACACCGTGCCACGTCCACGGAATTTCACTCGGCCCAAGGCATAGGCGGCGGTCAGGCTGAGGAACAGCGCCAGTGTCACTACACACAGTGCGACCACCAGCGAATTACCAATCGCCCGCAGGAATGAGGCTTGGTGGAGTACCGCCGCGTAATTGGAGAAGTCGGGGTTTTCGATCCAGTAGCTCACCTCGAACAAGGCGCTGGACGGCTTCAGCGACGTGACGATGGCGTAGTAGAAAGGGAACACCGCATACAGCAGCAAAATCCCGATCAGACACCAGAACCCGAGGCGCAACAGGTTTTTTTTCAGCAGGCGCGGGCTCATGAGCGGACCTCCAGTTGACGGCGTCCGAGGTAGAGATAAAGCATGGCGATCACTGCCACCACCAGAAACAACAGCGTCGAAGCCGCGCTGCCGTAACCGACGTCCTGGAACTCCACCAGGTGCTGGCGGGCATACACCGACATACTCATGGTGCTCGACGAATTCGAGGTCAGCACATAGATAACGTCGAATACCCGCAGCGAGTCGAGGATGCGGAAGATCGCCGCCACCAGCAGTGCAGGCATCAACAGAGGAAGCGTGACACGCCAGAACACTTTCAGCGGATGAATGCCATCGACCCTTGCGGCTTCGTAGCAATCGCTCGGCAACATCTGCAAGGCCGCCAGCATCAGCAGCGTGACAAAAGGCACGGTCTTCCAGACGTCAACGATGATCACCGCCCACATCGACAGATCGGCGTCTGCCGTCCAGGCCAGGGGCGCGTCAATCAGACCGAGGCTCAGCATCAGGTGATTGATGATGCCGAACTGGTCGTTAAGCATCCATGACCAGATCTTCGCCGAGACAATGGTCGGAATCGCCCACGGAATCAGAATCAACGCACGTACCAGAGAGCGGCCGGTGAACTTGATGTTCAGCAGCAACGCCACCAGCAGCCCCAATACGACTTCCAGTCCCACCGACACTACGGTGAAATGCAAGGTGTTGCGCACAGCGTTCCACCATTGTGGATCGACGAGGATGCCCGACCAACTGGAACCGTTGTGGAACAGATAATTGCTCAAGCCTATGAACGTTCCGCCACCGGTGTCAGCCAGGTTGGCGTCGGTCAGGCTGAACCAGAATGTGCGCAGTAGCGGCCAGGCGGCCACTAGCGCCAGACACAGCAGCATCGGTGTCAGAAACAACCAGGCAGCACGCACGCGGCGGCGTTGTACGGGCGTTTCCCTGGTGAGCAGAAGCTCGTCAAAGGGGGCATGGGTAGTAGAGACAGACACGGTGGTTTCCTTCCTTGTGGCTTACCAGTTCTGGCGTTTGATACGCGTGAGTTCGCTTTCCAGTTCGGCCAGCGCCTGATCGACGGGCAACTCGCCCGCCAGCACGCCATGCACTCGATCGAAGAACGCATTGGAGACTCGTGGATAGCGATCGGCGGTGATTGAGGCCGGGCGCATGACCCCATCGTTGAGAATGCTGTGCAGCTGAGCGTAATAAGGCATGGCCGCGAGCAACTCGGGATCTTGATACAGCGACTCGATCACCGGGTTATAGGCGCCTATCAGGGCACGATGTTTTTGCTCTTGGGCACTGGTCAGATAGCTCACCAGTTCGGCGGCAAGTTTGGGATGTGCGCTGTAGCGCGATACCGCAAGGCCCCAACCACCGAGGGTGGAGGCATGGTCGCCGGTCTCGCCGCCGCGGGGCAGGGGAGCGACCCCGACTTTGTCTTTTACGGCACTGTCCTGGCTTTGCACCAGGGCCCAGACATAAGGCCAGTTGCGCATGAACAGCGCATTACCCGACTGGAATACGCCACGGCCTTCTTCCTCGGTGTAATTGAGCACGCCACGCGGGGAGATGTCTCCCACCCAGCTTTTCGCCAACGTCAAAGCCGTTCTTGAGGCCTGACTGTTGACCACGATGTCTCCGCGTTGATTGATCAGCCCGCCTTCCGGTTGGCTGCTGATCCACTCCAGCGCATTACACGTCAGCCCTTCGTAAGCGCGTCCCTGAAAGATGTAACCCCACGCACTGGCGTTCCCTGCGTTGCGTTCAGCCTGTTGAACATCCCTGGCGGTAGCGGTCATTTCCTCCCACGTCTGGGGAACCTGCTTGTTGTATTTCTCAAGCAGGTCTTTGCGGTAATACAGCAGGCCCGAGTCGGTGAACCACGGCATCGTCACCAGCCGTCCGTTGACCGTGGCGTTATCGACCTGTGCCTGGAAGTAGCCTTGAGTCGCGTTGGCTGGAAGCGCCTCACGCAGATCCAGCAGATGTTTGGCCAGCATCCCCGGCCACACCATATCGATCTGAATGATGTCGATGTCGGTGGACTGCGCACTGAGGATCTGCTGGTAGAACGACAACCTTTCGGTCGCCGAGTTAGGCGTGGAAACCACCTCGACGTTGTTGCCAGTCTGTTTCGACCATCTCTCGACGGCCTCCTTGCACAGTTGCAACTCTGCACCCACCGCACCGCAGGAGATCGTCAGATCGGCTGCGCTCGAGACGGATGGGAGTCCGGCAATGAGGGAGATTAATGCGGCTGGCAGGAGCGATTTCAGATGTTTCATCAAGCATCCTTTATTTTTGTTTTTAGAAAAGTTAACGTTAACATCGCCAAATGTAGCAGCGTATTTGCGATGAGGCACCCTTTTTTTAATCGATTGTGACAACTCGCCACTCACGAAAAAAAGGGCAGATGGCGTAACCAAACAATAAAAACAAAACAGGAAATTCACATGCAGAAAGGATCAAGCTGGCTACTTGCAGGTGTGCTGGGCACATCGGCGGTGACCTCTCAGGCCGCGACTCTGGAAGAGCGGATGGCCGCGTTTGAAGCCCGCACCAGCGCAGCAGAAAGGCGTGCAGCCGCAGCCGAACAGCAAACCCAGGCACTTGCCAGGGAATTGCAACAACTCAAACTCGCCACTCCCGCCTTACAGCCCGCCGCGTCCACTGCGCCAGTCACTTCGGCGCCGGCCCTGGATACCCGAGTGGCAAAACTCGAAGCCCGTCAGCAAAGCCTGGAGAAAGAGAGCAATACCGGACACCTCACTGACGGGTTCAGCTTCAACGGCTATGCCCGCTCAGGATTGCTGATCGACGAGGGGCTGGGGGGTGGCCGTGGCGGCCCTTATACAACGCCGGCCGGTTCGGTGGGCGGGGCAGTCGGGCGACTTGGTAACGAAGACGACACCTACATGCGCATAGACTTGTCGAAAGAAATCTATGCGCAAAACGGCACCCGCTCCAAATTCACGGTCTCCATCGCCGACGGTGTGGAAAGTTCCAACGACTGGACGGCGGACGAAAGCAAACTGAACGTACGCCAGGTATTCACAACGCTCGACCATGTCGCTGCGTTCAAAGGGAACTCAGTGTTCGAGAACTCCACGCTGTGGGCAGGCAAGCGCTTCGACAGAGATAATTTCGATATCCACTGGCTGGACTCGGACGTCGTTTACCTGGCCGGCACCGGCGGCGGAATTTACGATGTGCAGATGAGCAAGAATTGGCGCTCGAACTACTCCTTGATTGGGCGCAGCTACGGGGATTTCAGTCAAAGCGGTATTAATGCCGACGTGGAGAGCTACATCCTGACCTCCAACCAGTTCTTCAACGATGGCCAGTGGCAGTGGATGTACAACGCCATCGGCGCCAAGAAAAACGATTTCGCTACGCGCACCAATAAAGCCGGTTTGACGCCTGCGAATTCCGGCTTGCACAGCATGCTGGCCAACCATCAGAAAAACTTTTTCGGCAGGGAAGGCTTCTTCAAAACGGCGCTGCTCTATGGGCAAGGTCTGGGGGCAGAGGTCAAGAACGTCGGCTCGGACGGTGAACTGATTGACGACGCCCGCGCGCTGCGTCTTGCACTTTACGGTGAGACCCCGCTTGCGCCTGACTGGCGTATCGGGCCCAGCTTGCTGGCCGAGCAAAGCAAGGATAGATACGTCAAGGGTGACGACTACCGCTGGCTGACCCTGAACGTGCGATTGGCTAACAAAATCAACAGCAACTTCGAAATGGCCTACGAAATGAGCTGGCAAACCATGAATCTCGATCCCAAGGGCTATCTGCAGCGTAATGCGGTCGACGGTAACTTCTGGAAATTCACGGTCGCCCCGACATTCAAACTTGACGTCGCAGATCTTCTCACGCGTCCCGAGTTGCGAGTGTTCGCAAGCTTCATGAACTGGTCTTCGGACCTGGACAGATTCAGTACCACGGATTCCTTCGGCATGACCGACTTCCACGCTGGAGGTGTCTGGCAATACGGCATTCAGATGGAAACCTGGTTTTAATATTTGAACGCGTTCGGCCAACACGTCCTGAGCGCACCTGTTGGCTGTTGTCGCAAACAGAGATGTCGGCTGCAGCCATCCACTTTGAGGTTGGCTATAAATTGATGGCTCAAAACGAAGAGCAGCCGCTTTGGGATGCGTCGTTCAAGCCATCAGTGTTACTCGCTCTGTGATTCGAGGGCTTTGGGCGGTAAGGACGTCGCAGTTTGGGGTTGTGCCCGGGGGCGTATTACCCAATCCTTGATGGAATCGGGCACGGCTGGACGTTCAGGGCATTCACCGATCAGTGCAAATATTCGGGCAGGCTCAACAGTTTTGCGCGAGCGGTCGATCAAGAGTGCCTTGACGTTGGCCACTGCCGACACCTTCGATCCAAGCATGAAGACATGCTGGAAGTAAAACCATTTTTCATCCCAGTAAAGAAGTTCGGTTTTAACTTCAAACCGTTGAAAAAGTTTTATCGACTTTCTGTATTCAATATCCACGTTGCCTACCAGAGGCATCCAGCCGTTTTTCAGAATCCCCCCAAGCGTGCCGACAGACCACAGGAAATGCAGCCTGCCGAGATCTGCAAGCGATAAGAAACGCCCGTTATTAATGTGCATGTTCAAATCGATATCGAGCGGTGCGGCGGTGAATTTAATGGTTGTCGCGCTCCTGAAATTGGCAGGTTTGCGCCATCGCATTACAGCACCCGCCAACGACATGATGAATAATCTGAAAAACAGGTTCATGGGTTAACGGCCTCGGCGGATCGTGAGAAGTTTTCGTTGTAGAGTGATTTCATTTTCGCTCGATCAATCTTTCCACTGGTCGTTTTGAACAGCTGCCCGGCAGCAATGATATCGATACTCGCGATGTGGATTCCCAGTTCGTCATTGATCTTTCTGCGAACGATTTTAGTCAGATTGTCTGGGTCACTGCCTTTTGCCGGAACGATGAGTAACGCGCACTCTTCGCTGTCCGATCCGATCTGCGCAACGGCCACAACGCCTCGAACGCCATCGACTTCAGAGGTATAACTTTCAATGTCATTGGCGAAGTAATTGGCGCCGTTGATAATGATGACTTCCTTGCTTCGCCCCACAACATATAACTCCTCCTCAAGCAAGAAGCCTATATCGCCAGTCAAGAACCAGCCATTTTCAAGCATCGCCGTGGTGTTTTTCTGATCGTTGTCATATGCGCTGCATACAGAGTGGCCTTTCAGCGCAATTTCACCCAGCAGGAGCGGGGTATTCATAAACTGCAGGTTGTCGGCACGAATGCTAACTTCTACATGGCGAATGGGCTTCCCGCACGAGACGATCTCTTTGTTTCCGGGGGCATCGTTGTCTGTCCGCACAACCAGACCTTTGTTCAAGGCCTCACGGTCGACATAGATACTTTGCATGCCTGCGCCGACGGCGCTGAACGTTGCCCCGAGCGTCGCTTCGGCCATTCCATACAGAGGCATGATCGAATCTGCAGAGAAGCCATAAGGAGCGAAAGCCTGCGCAAAGGCTCGCATGACTTTGGGGTTGATGGGTTCCGCTCCGCTTGTGGCGGAGCGCCAGGAGGTCAAGTTCAAGCCTGATAAAGAGTCGGCGTTGAATCGTTCCAGGCAATACTTATAGGCAAAGTTGGGCGCGGGTGAAATCTTCAAGGAAAAGTCGGAGATGGCCCTTAACCAGCTAAGCGGCGCTTTAACAAAGTCAGCGGTTCGCATGATGTAAGAGTCAGAGCCGGCAAACACAGGCAATAAAAGCCCCCCGATCAAACCCATGTCATGAAAGAACGGAAGCCACGTCACACCGGCAGACTCGGCATTCATTTCAAACGCTTCGCACATCGCGGCGACATTCAAGATCAGATTTTCTTGAGAGACCACGACCCCTTTCGGATCCGAAGTGCTGCCGGAAGTGTACTGGATCAACGCGGTATCACTGATTGCGTTGGGGGCAGCAAGTGGAACCACTGCATCGCTCTCATCCAGAGCGCAGAACTCATCAAGCGTTTGCACGATCGAGGAGGTATGAATGCCGAGAGATTCTTTGACCTCATCGCTGATCGATTCGGAAACCAGAATTCTGTGGATATTGGATTGCCTGGCAATTAGCCCGACCCGCCGGAAGAAACCGTGCAGCGGGGAGAACGGTTGCGGCGGTGCGATGGGGACGGGGACGCCACCCGCAAACAGGATGGCGAAGAAGCTTTCGATAAAGCTGAGTTCGTTGAAAAATATCAACCCGACTCGTTCGTTTAGCCTTACCTGCCCACGCATTGAACTGGCGTTGGCCAGTGCGCTTTCATGCAGGCTGGCATAGCTCAAAAATGACGTAACCTTGCCATTTTTAATAACGTGAAATCCGCGCTCTGGTGACAGCTTGGCTGTACGTGAAAGTGCAGTCAATATCGTAATCACATCATTCCCTGATTTTTAAAATTGGCGAATAAACGCCTTGCCGTCTATTGATCTACGGCAAGGCGCAACCTATTGGCCGATCAACTAATAACGAGCGACTCAACTTGATTGGCTTCAACCAACACCTGCACGGTTGCAATCAGCTGTCCCGCAGTTTCAATAGTGTATGTTGCGTCATCAGGCATTTCGATGTTGTATTTCTTCTCGATCATCAAAATCATTTCGACGATCTTCATCGATGTCACGCCAAGATCTCTGATGCTGGTACTTGTCGTTACCGAGCCGACGTCCAGGCCAACGACCTTGGTTATAATGTCCAACACATCGAATTCAATTTCGTTCACAAGCAGCTCCATTGCGGTTAACTTCATTTTCTATATAAAGAGATGTTCTATGTGGGACTTTAGTCTGCCCACTGATGACCGACTCAGGCTCAATCACAATCCACGATGCCTCACCCAAGGCAACCAGATCGCCTGCTGGGGTCAAGAGTCGTGCTTCAGCTTTAATCATGTTGCCGGTCATGGAGATGATTTTGCCGGTGACTCGGTATGCTGCAAATGACTCGCAGATACTGATGAAGCGCACTCGCAGCCCCATCGTCACCGCCATTTTGCCAGTGAAGACCATAATGGCTCTTCCCATGGACTCATCCAGAACCGTAGAAACAATTCCACCGTGAACTATGCCGGGGTACGATTCATACTCACGCCCCAGAGATACGGGGGCAGACACCTCGTCCAAGCCGTCATCAAACACTAATTTCAAGCCAATATCGTTTTGAACGCTGCAACCAAAACAATTCGATGCTACATCTACCGCATCTACAAGAGCGTTTTTCATGAAGCATGACCTACATTCTGGCGCGGATCTCGGATTTCAGTGAGCGCGTATCGACGATGGCTTTATTGCCGGTGAGATTACGCAAGGCGCGATAGACGTTGGCATCACCGCGTTCATTGTCATCATCGCCCACCACGTCCTGCTCAATGGTCTTGACCGAGTCGGGTGAGTCCGCGTTCGGGAAAAACAAGCCGGCAGGATGCTTGACGCCATAGGACGCATCAATCAGCCAGACATAAGCCATCTTGAGGGCTTCCAACATGTTGACATCGCTTTCCTCACACAACTCTTTGCAGAAAACATAGAACGCCTTGGCATGACGAGATTCGTCCTTGCTGAGCAAGCGCCAGATTTTCTTCAGTGTGGGCTCATTCGTGCGATGTGCACGCAGGTTGTAGTAGTTCGCCGCCCGGTACTCAGAGATCACGTTCATCATTAGAGTAGCGGAAGGGTAGTCACCCACCTCATACGGCTTACGCGTAAACATGGCGTGTTTTGAGCGAACCTCAATACCCAATTGCTTCAGGTATTTGGCCTGAACCAAAGCATGCCTGGCTTCTTCCGCGCCCCACATCAATGACCAGGTGGAAAACCCGAATTCATCACGCCATTCGTTGAGGAAGTTGTGTGAGCCGGGAAGTGTCGTATGCTCTACAACAGCACCGTCATGCAGAAGCTGAATGTCTTCATCAGTCAACAGGCTTCTATCGATATTTGAAAGATCCCCGATTTCCGACCATTCCCATCGTGATTGCTCGAACCAGTCAAAGACTTCGTTAAACTTATTATCTAGATAGAACTCCTTGATGTTGTGCTTTGATTGAAGGGTCGTAAAAGCAAAAATCGCTTTCTCGATAACTTTCTCAATGTCGGCTATTGACGTTTCAGGCGAGATGACACCTTGAATGTCGTATTTTACCGAATCTCCGAGGGTGCACACTTTCGGGTCATCGCTGACCAGTAAAACCCGTGTACTGACCAGCAGGCCTGGTTTTTTGACGGCTTCCAGCACCTGTTCTACTTCATGCAATTGGTCAGAGGCGATCAGAATAACCGAGCAACCGGAATCCTCTAAGTCAACGTCATTAACAAACTCATGAATGGCTTTTTCGACGACAGCATAACCCTTGCGGTCAACTAGCGAGATAGCGGACGAGTTAATGTCACCGGAATGAAGGTAAAAGATATTCATGGAAGTCCTTTGCAATGTTTACATCTCCATATCGACACCTGAGCGTGTCGCGCCAGAACCATGACTGTAAGGTCAGTTTTTAGACCATAAATCCAGTCTTGGTCACGGCGGGGCCCAGTATATAGACGTTGGATCCAAAAAAAAGAAGTGAATCAGGCGCTGATCACAAGACCTTGGTCTGATTGCTAATCCGGTATTTTTGTGATAAATGGGCTTCAAGAAGGTGAGGCTTAAGGCAAGCTGCCGGCCGCTTGGTCAGGCAATAACTACAGGGATGGACTAATGCCGGATGCGGTTTTTGTAAATCGAACTGTTTTGTTCGGCGATTGTGATCCGGCAGGGGTGGTTTACACCCCGCGGTTCTCATATTTTGCTGTAGAGGCTATTGGTATAGCGCTCGATAGGTGGGTAGGAGCGCCTGGGCTTAGAACTTTAATGGGTTTTAATATATTGCCGCCGGTGCGCGCGATGTCGATAGAGTTGCTGGCCCCGGTGACGTGGGATGACGAAATGATTATCAAGGTTGGTGTGGCTAAGCTTGGAGAGCACTCTTTCACCTTCTTGGTTGAGGGTTTTTCAGGTAAAGGCGTATTGTCTTTTACAGCGAATATCACACATGTATGTATCTCACCAGACAGTAAAGAAGTTGTACCCATTCCCGCGCCATTGAGAGTGCTTCTTTCATAGGCGCCAGTCGCTATGTGTCTCGTGATCCAATCGGATACTCAGGTCCGGCACCGACTCGCGCGAAGCTTCAACGCATTATTCCAAGGTGTGCCCATCTGCCAGCACGATGCACATCAAAGACACGTGGACACTCAACTGACATCGTCGATGAGTATGTGTCGCAACCCGAGGCTGCATTGTTCGATACGGGCTTTCACCTTGTAGACGCTGCGCAGCATCTGTTCGGTTATCACCTCATTTGTGGGACCACTTCCTTGAGTGGTGCCATCGGCAATGACCAGCACTTGATCGGCAAATCGCAGTGCCTGGTTCAAGTCGTGGATGGCGATAAACACAATCACTTGCCGTTGACGGGCCAGTGTGCGCATGAAGTTCAGCACCTGCACCTGACGGTGCATGTCGAGCGCACTGGTCGGTTCGTCCATAAGCAGGATTTCCGGCTCCCGCACCAAGGTTTGTGCGATGGACACCAACTGTTGCTGGCCACCGCTGAGTTCACCCAGGTTGCGAAAGGACAGTTCACTGATGCCCAGCGCCGCGAGAATTTCGTCGACCAGTTTCAGTTCGTCATCATTCACGGCCCAACCGGGCGTCAACTGCTTGCGGGCCAGCAAAACCGACTCGTAGACCGTCAAACGTGCACTGGCATTCAAGCCCTGAGGCATGTAGCTGATGCTCGCCGAACTTTTTTTCGAGTCCTGCAGTATCACCTGTCCGGGGCCGTCGATCAGCCCGGCCATGCGTTTGAACAGCGTCGATTTACCGGCAGCATTGGGGCCGACCACAGCCACCACCTGACCACCGAAAAACATCGATGTCGACACGTCACGAATGATTTCGCGCTGGCCGTAACGGGCGCCGATATTGTCCAGTTGCAGCTTCACCATGAGTTTTTCTTCCCGCCCAGAATCAGAGATATGAAGAACGGCACGCCGATCAACGAAGTGACCACGCCAATGGGAAAGATCGCGCCGGGGATCAGGGTTTTGCTGACCACGGAACTGGCCGAGAGAATCAGCGCGCCAGTCAGCAGCGAGGCGGGCAGGAAGAACCGTTGGTCTTCACCGATCAGCATGCGCGCAATGTGTGGGCCGACCAGCCCGATGAAGCCGATGGTGCCGACGAATGCCACGGGAAACGAGGCGAGCAGGCTGACCATGATCAGCGTCTGAAAGCGCAGGCTGCGCACGTTGATGCCGAAACTGGCGGCCTTGTCGTCGCCAAGACGCAGGGCCGTCAAGGCCCACGCGCGTTTGGCGAAGATCGGCAGGGTGATCAGGATTACCACGCAGATCACCCCCAGTTTTGGCCAGGT
Organism: Pseudomonas sp. P8_229; assembly: GCF_034008635.1. NCBI lineage: Bacteria > Pseudomonadati > Pseudomonadota > Gammaproteobacteria > Pseudomonadales > Pseudomonadaceae > Pseudomonas > Pseudomonas sp. P8_229. Next base: position 6,082,896 of record NZ_CP125378.1, read on the forward strand.
GGCTTTGGTCAGGCTACCCATGGTCCAGAACACCACGGCGGCTACCGCCTGTTCGGTGGCGAAAAACTGCACCAGTGCCAACAACGCATTGAAGGTGAACACCAGCGCAATACCGAGCAGCACGATGGTTTCAGCAGTGACGCCGCGACGCATGCTCAGAAAATGGATCAATAGCGCCGAGAGCATGGCCATGATGAACGCATTGAGCGGCACCATGAATTGTGCGGCCAGCGGAAACAGCGCGACACCGAACGCCAGGCCCAGTGCAGCGCCGAAACCGGCGGCAGCGGAAATGCCCAGGGTAAACGGGCTGGCCAGCGGGTTATTGAGGATGGTCTGCATCTGCGCGCCCGCCAGTGACAGCGCGGCACCCACGGCCACCGCCATCAGCGCCACCGGCAGACGAATGTCCCACATCACCACACGCACCTGCGGCGAGGCACTGTCCGGTGAAATCAGCGCACCAAGCACTTCGCCGAGGCTGTAACTCGCGGGCCCCAGCGCCAGGTCGAGTAGCACACTGCACAGCAACAGGAACACCAGCCCTGCGAGGATCAGACGTTTGCGCAGCACCAGCCGACGATAGGCTTCGCGCTGCACGACCACTACGTCAGTCAATGAGCTCATGGTTTGACCTCAGGCGCGCGCAGGCTGACAAAGTAGCCAGACTCATAAGGCACCGGCAGGAAGCGCTCATGCAGTTCGCGAAATGACGCATCCGGATCGAGATCGGCAAACAGTTCGGGGTGGAACCATTTCGCCAATTGCTGGATAGCGACGAACTGATACGGGCTGTTGTAGAACTGATGCCAGATGGCGTGGAAGGCTTGCGTGTCCTGCGCCTTGATACCCGCATACGCTGGCCGTTGGGTGTACCACGCCAGTTTCTTGCGCGCCTCGGCCATGTCGGCACCCGGGCCGACGCCGACCCAATGACCACCAGGAGCAAAAGCCTCCCAGTTGGCGGTGGTGACCACCACGTGGGCCGGATTGGCGACGATCACTTGCTCGGGATTCAACTGGCCGAACGTGGTCGCAATGATGCGCCGGGCGATGTTATTGCCACCGGCCATATCGACGAACAGGCCGAAGTTCTCGTTGCCGAAACTCAGACAGCAATCGTCGGTGTAGCCACCGATGCGCTCGATGAACACGCTGGGCCGGGCCGGGTGTTGCTTTTCGATGACGTCGGTGACGCGGTGAATCTGCTGGTTGCGAAAGTCGATGAACGCTTGCGCGCGTTGTTCTTTGCCAAACAGTTGGCCGAACAGGTGCATGGTCGGTTCGGTGTTCTGCATCGGGTTGTTGCGAAAGTCGACATACACCACTGGAATGCCCAGTGCGTCGAGTTTTTCGATGTAGCGCGCATCCTCGGTGGCGTGCTGTGCCTCGACATTGAGGATGATCACGTCCGGGCGCTGCGAGATCGCCTGCTCGATGTCGAAGGTGCCGTCTTCAAAGCCGCCGAAGGTCGGGATTTTGGCAATGTCGGGAAATTTGCGCAGGTAGGCGTTGTAGGTGTCCGGGTCCGACTGAATCAGGTCCTTGCGCCAGCCGACGATGCGTTCGATGGGATTTTGCGTGTCGAGGGCGGCGACCAGATACAACTGCCGTCCTTCGCCAAGAATGACGCGCCTGACCGGCAGATGAACCTTGACCTTGCGCCCCAGCAGATCGGTGACCTCGGTGCGCGCCGGATCTGCCTCGGCGGCGTGCGCCGTGCGCGGCACCAGAGAAAACACAGCCAGCACGCCTGCCATTAGCAGCGCCGCCAGCGCGTAGCTGCGTCGATCGAAAATCACCATGCTCAAAGCCTTTGCAAAGTCAGTTCGGCCAACGGCTCACACCGCCACCCGGCTGAACGTTTCAGAAATCGACAGTTGCCGACAGTAATAAAGTGCGCGGTGAGCCTTGGGAGAACGCGCCGTAGGAGGCGACGCCCGACCAGTACTCGTGATCGAACACGTTCTGCACGGTGGCGCGAAACGTGGTCGGTCGTTCGTCGATGCGTGTGGTGTAGCGCGCGCCGACGTCGAAGCGGGTCCAGTCATCGAGTTTCTGCGTGTTGGCCTGGTTGACGTACTGGCTGCCGGTATGGATCGCCCCTCCGGTGAGCGTCAGTCCCTCGACCCACGAGGTGTCCCATTCGGCCCACAGATTGGCTTGCACCTCGGGTACGCCCACGGGTTTATTGCCACGGTTGCCGGCCACCGAGGTTTTGCTCAGTTGTGCGTCAAGCAGGGTCACGCCACCGAGCAGTCGCGTGCCCGGCACGACTTCGCCGAACACATTCAGCTCAAGCCCGCGATTGCGTTGCTCGCCCTGCACCGAAAACACCCCGCAAGCCAGTTCGCCGCTGGGTTTGGTGATCTGAAACAGGGAGAGGGTGGACGTGAAGGTGCCGTAATCGGCCTTGACCCCGAGTTCGTGCTGACGGGAGATGTAGGGGGCAAAGATTTCGCCGGCGTTCGATGCCGTGGAGGGGGCAATGTCGCCCTTGCTCAGGCCTTCGATGTAGTTGTAGTAAAACGAAACGTGGTCCCATGGCTTGATCACCGCGCCATAGAGCGGCGTGGCCCGGCCGTCGTCGTAGGACGTGGTGACGACCCCGGCGGCGTTGTAGTTGTCGGACTTGATGTGCTGCTGGCGTACGCCGACGGTCAGTTGTACCCGGTCATCGAGTACCGACAGGGTGTCGGCCAGCGCCACGCCGGTCAGTTCGCTGTCGGAGACTTTTGGCGTGTCCGGCTTGGGGATGTACGGTTTTGGGCGATCCACCGGGTGATAGATATTCGACAGGATCGGCGCACCGGAAATGATCCCGCGCGACAGCACATCGCGATAACGGCTGACCTGCAGGGATGTGCGGTGACTGATCGGCCCGGTGTCGAATCGCAGGCGCGCACCGGCGTCAACGGTGTAGCGCTCGACTTCGAACTTGTAATAGCCGGGAATCGACGAGGTATCGCCCGCCGCGTTGATGATGGTCGGGGTCTGGTCGGACATCCGCGCGACATCCGACTTGCCGCCGCCGGCATGGGCGAACACCGTGAGGGCGTCGCTGAGGTCGTATTCGCCACTGAGCAGCGCGGATTTGTCACGGGTTCGCGACCAGCCCCAGTCCTGGCTGACATTGATGCGGCCATTGGCTGCCGACGGAATGTCCACGCCCGGGGCGATCAGGAAGGGCCGTGATGCGGCGTCGAAGCGTTCTTCCTGATTGAGCCAGTCGAAGCTGGTGCGCAGGCGTTCGCCTTGATAGTCAAGGGACAGGGCGCCGATATCGACATGGCGCGATTGATCGTCGATGGCGGCATCGCCCAGTTGCGTGCTGCCATTGAGGCGCACGCCGAATCGACGCTCCTCGCCAAAACGCCGGCTGACGTCGAGGTGGCCGCCCAGCTGTGAGTTCATCGCGTAGCTGGTGGTGACACGGGTCAGGTCCTCATCAAGGGAACGCTTGGGTACCACGTTGATCACACCGCCGACCGCGTTGTTCGGCGACATGCCGTAGAGCAGGGCGCCGGGGCCCTTGACCAGCTCGATACGCTCGGCGTATTCGGTGAACACCCGGTAGTTGGGCGCCACGCCGTACACGCCGTCGAATGCCAGTTCACCGAGGTTGCCTTCACCGACGGGAAAACCACGGATGAAAAACGAGTCGACGATGCCCCCGGTCTGGCCCGTGGAGCGCACCGAAGAATCGCGCTCCAGAACATCACCCACGGTGACCGCCTGTTGGTCCTTGATCAGTGTCGAGGTGTAGGTGCTGATGCTGAAAGGCGCGTCCATCACATCGGTATTGCCGAGGATCCCCAGGCGCCCGCCATTGGCCACCTGGCCGCCGGCGTACACCGGTGGCAAGGCATCGGCGGTTTTTTCGCTGCCGATCACGGCGGTTTCGTCCAGGGTCAGTCGGCGCTGTACCAGGGTGTAGCTGCCGTCGCTGCGCAACACCATGTCCAGACCACTGCCCTCGAGCAAGCGATTGACCGCGTCCCGGGTCGAGAACTGGCCGATCAGCGCAGGGCTGTTCAGGCCCTCGGTCAACGTTGGCTGAAACGACAGGGCAATACCGGCATCCACGGCAAAGTTCGACAGGGTCGCGCCCAGCGGCCCTGCGGGAATGTTGTAGGCACGCACCGCAACAGTGTCCAGTTGCACCGGCATGCCTGCCACAACCAGCGGGCTGACGGCCGCGATCAGGGCAAGGCTGAGCAACGCACTGCGAATAACTGGTTTGAACTGACGATCCGGACGCAGAGGGCGTGCAGCGAGCATGAATGGATGGACCTATAAACAGGACGGTAGAGTGCTTCTCCCTACAAGCCAGTCGAGATCAGAAAAAGTATCACCGGATCGGTAAATGTTTTTTTGATTCAGGCGGGGGAAAGCATGACCCAGAAGCCATTCAAATGGCCGCTGACAAGGATCGGGTAGGTTTGCGCGAGCATGTTCAAGGTGCGCTGGGTGTCGCTGATGGGGTAGGCGCCGGACACACGCAGATCGGCAATCGCCGGGTCGAGGCGCACAAACCCACGGCGATAGCGCGTCAACTCGCCGACGAAGTCCGCCAAGCGCATTTTGTCGGCCATCAGCATGCCCTGCGCCCAGGCGCCGACGTAGCGCTCGGCGACGCTGACCTGGCCGAAGGTATGCGCCGAAAAATCGGTACGTTGCCCGGCATTGACAATCAGTGGCGTCCCTTGGCGATTTTCCGCCAGCTCGACTTTTACCGCGCCTTCGAGTACCGCAAGGTGAGTGCGCGGTTCCAGCTCTCGAACGGTGAAGCGCGTGCCCAGCGCCTGCATGCGGCCCTGGCGGGTGCTGACCAGGAATGGACGGGGCTTCGGCGATTTGTCCGTTGCGGTTTGCACCAGTATTTCGCCTTCGCGCAGATGAATGAGCCGTTGATTGGCATCGAACAGGACGTCGATGGCGGTGGCGGTATTCAAAGTGATTTTCGAACCGTCGGCCAGGGTCAGCGCGCGTTGCTGGCCAACAGCGGTGCGATAGTCGGCCGACCATTGCTGAGACTCTGCCAGCTTCCAGCTGCCCCAGCCGACCGGCAGGATCGCCAGGATCATCGCCAGTTTGCCCAGTGCCGCACGGCGCTCAGGGCTGCTCGGACGATCAAGCGACGACATCGCCAACGACGGTGGCAGCCCACCGAGTTTGCTCTGCAGCAACTGCGCCCGCGCCCAGGCGCGACTGCGTTCAGGGGTGCTGGTTTTCCAGTATTCCCATTCGGCTCGCTCAGTGTCGCTGAGTTCGCCTTCACTAAAGCGGATCAGCCAGTCGGCCGCCTCCTCAAGGGCTTGTTGATCGGGATGAGGCTGACTGCGCAGGGTGAGCATTCACTCCACCAGCAGCAGGCATTGCACGAAGGCTTGCTTCATGTAGCGTTTGACGGTGATCAGCGACACGCCCAACTGTTCGGCGATGTCGTCGTATTTGAGGCCGCTGATCTGCGAAAGCAGGAACGCACGTTTGACCAATGGCGGCAGCGCATCGAGCATCGCGTCGATTTCGTGCAGGGTCTCCAGCACCATGAAACGCAATTCCGGCGAAGGTACTTCCTGCGCAGGTACGTGGGCGAGAGCGTCCAGATAGGCGCGTTCCAGCGCCTTGCGCTGATACCAGTTGACCAGAATGCCCTTGGCCACACAGCTCAGATAGGCCCGCGGTTGCTCGATGACGGTGACTTGCGAGGCGAGGATGCGTGTGAAGGTGTCCTGCGCCAGGTCCGCCGCATCCATGGCGTTACCCAGTTTTTTTCTCAGCGTCGCGTACAGCCAGCCATGATGGCCGCTGTACAGGGCTTCGATCGCGCGCAGGTGATTGTCGTTGTTCGCGGGAAGGGTTTGGCTCATGGCTGCAGGCATTCATGCAATTGAGAAGTATTCCCAATGCTAGTTTACAAACTGGCTCTGACGCAAGCGCCGATTGGTGTCCTGTTCAGGCGTATGGCAGTTGCCGCAGGGCTGCAATCATCGTGTCGATTTCCGCCTCGGTGTTGTACGCGTGCAGTGATGCGCGACTGACTTCAAGCAAGTCTCTGTGCTGCATGTCGAGCAGGGTCGAACCGCAGGTCGAGGTTGTGACGTTGATGCGTTTACCTTGAGCAGCCAGCCACTGCTGAACCTGCACGGCGCTGCTATCGCGATGCGTGAAGGTGACGATGCCGGACTTGACCGCGCCGAGGTCTCGCGGGGTGATGCCCGGAACGTCGGACAGTTGCTGGCGCAGGTACTCCGCCAGGTGCTGAATTCGCAACCACATCGGTTCGATACCTTGCGCCAGCGCGTATTCCACCGCCGCACCAAGGCCCAGTTTGGCCGCGACGTTGCATTCCCAGTTTTCGAAACGCCGCGCGTCCGGGCGGATTTCGAAACTGTCAGCGGTTTGCAAAGAAGCCGCATGCAAGTCGAGGAATGCCGGCTCAAGGTTCTGACACAACCCGCGTTCGACATACAGAAATCCCATGCCACGCGGCCCGCGCAAGTATTTGCGGCTGGTGGCGGCGAGCATGTGGCAACCGATTTTCTGCACATCGATCGGCATCTGCCCGACACCCTGGCAGGCATCGAGCAGAAACAGCACGCCGGCCGCACGAGCGAGGGCGCCTATCTGTTCGATGGGTTGCACCGGCCCACCATTGGTGGCGATCACGGGCAGGGAAATCAGTGCGACCCGATCATCGGCAAGCATGTCCTTGAGCGACGATAACGAGACCTGGCCCCGTTCATCATTGGGAATGACGCGTATCTCGATGCCACGCTGCTGCTGCAATTGCAGGTATGGAATATAGTTGCCGGCGTACTCGGTGGTCGAGGTCAGCACCACATCGCCCGGTCGCAATGGCAACGAATAGAACGCCATGTCCCAGGCGCGCGTCGCGTTTTCGATGACCGCGATTTCATCGGGTTGTGCGTTGATCAGGCGGCCAATGGTGCCATAGACATTTTCCACTTCGGCTGAGCACTGTCCGGCGGCTTCGTACCCGCCAAGATTCGCTTCAAGATGAATGTGCCGGGTCATGGCCTCGATCACCGGCGCGGGCATCAGCGCCGCACCGGCATTGTTGAAATGGATCAGATGCGCGACAGCGGGGGTGTCGGCGCGCAGTTGTTCAATGTTCAAAAGCAGACTCCTTGATCAGTCCCCCGGCGGGGCTGCACTCGGTTGCATCACCGCGGGCCAGTAACGCAGGGCGACAATCGGGATCAGCGCCACCACGTAGGCCAGGCAAACGAACAGATAGGTGTATTGCAAGCCGTAGACCTGACTGAGCAGGCCACCGGCGGAAATCCCGGCAATCGAGGCAAACTGCGCAGTGCCCTGTGCGATTCCTAGCACATGACCCTGCTGCGAACTGTCAGCGGTTTTCGAGATCAAGGCCATCAGCACTGGCGTGGTAGCCCCCAGCAATACGCCCCAGATGAAGTAGGCGACCACAAACACCAGCGGATTGCGCGTGACGCCCGCCACAGCAGTGAGGGCGATGCAGCCGATGACGATGTAAGTGATGCGGTGCAGGGTGTCCTGCTGGCTCCGGTGTTCGAAATAGCGCGACCAGGCCGTGGCCGACAGAATAAAACCCAGTGCCAGCAAGCCGTAGCACAGGCCGACCACCGAATTGCTGACCTCGAACACCGAGCTGACATACAGCGAGAACGAGGTCTGCGGCAGCATCCGCGCCAACAGCAGTATGCCCATTACCCCGAGCAGCGACAGCAATGGCGAACCTTGCCAGAGATTGCCGGAACGGCGCACAGGGGCGGCGTTGTCCGCGACCGGCGCTTTTTTCACCGGCGGTACGTCCGGCAAGGTCACAGCAGCGATCACCGTGCACACGGCGCACAGTACCGAAGCAATGATGTTGATCCAGAAGAACGTCGCGTAGTCGAGAATCAACCCGCCGACCACCGCGCCGAGCAACGAGCCGACGTTGGTGGAGATTTGCAGGATGGCGAACAATCGCGCTCGCCGCGAAGGGGCCTCGATACTGACCCCGTAAGCCTGTGCCGGGGCAATGTAGCCGGCGAAGGCGCCCTGCAGAAAACGCAGGATCAGAATGACCCAGATATCACTGAAGAGGGCCAGCCCAAGCTGGGTCAATGACAAGCCGGCGAGGGCGCGGATCATCATCAACTTGTGGCCGTAGCGATCGCCGATACGGCCCCAGAATGCACTGGTCAGAATAATGCCCAGCATCGGTCCGACATACACGGCGATGCTGGCGAAGCTGAAAACCGACTCCGAAGTCGTCAGTCCACGCAGGTGGACAGGCCAGAACGGCCCGCTCATTTCCATCGCGCCCATGGACACTAACTGGATCGCAAATAGAAGATAAATCAGGATTCTTACTCTCGAACCCTGGATGACACCTGCATGGGACATGAGTCTGCCTCGGTTAAACGCTAGCGAGCGGGTTGGTCAGGGTGTGCTGCAAACGATAGTTGCTGTACTGCATCATGTGCATGCGCAACAACGACCGGGTCGGCCATGGATCTTCGACGAACGCCTTGTGCTCGACTTCCCACAGAGCCGGCGCGACACGATCGCGCACAGCCTCGAAGGCCAGGTCGGTTTCCTCGCGCAATACCTGCCACAACCGCGTGTTGTTCAAGCCGTATTCCTTGGTCAGCCACAGGGCCATTTCGTGCAGGTGCGTGAGGAACGCCGCATCCAGGACGAACATGCGCACCGGCTCGATATCGCCCGAGAATACGGTCGGCAGAATGCCCGGCTGCACATGCGGTTGCAGGCTGTAGCCGCGCTCTTCAAGCAGCGGCGCGTAAGTGCGGCCATCGCCGAAATCGCGGATCAGCAGACTACGTGCTTTGCCGTCGAGGGAAAACAGCACCATGGTGTTCTGCTGATGGGCTTCGAGGGCCACGCCGTACATCAGATAGATCGCCACCACCGGGTGAGTGACCACTTTCGCGTACTCACGGAACCAGCGCTCGACTTGTGCAGCGTCGGCGCGCACGCCATCACGCTCGATCAGATCGGTGAACAGCGGACGACCACTGCCCGGTAAACGGGTGAACAGCGACGCCACGGTAATCGGCAGGCAATCGTCGTTGCGTTGGAACGCAGGGGCACTGGCGCGATACACCACGGACAAGTGCCGGCCCGGATGATCGTCCTGAGTGACTGCGTTTTTGTAACGCACGCCGATTTCTTCCGGGAAGATTTCCAGGCGCTGATCAAAGCCGTTTTCAACCTCAAGAATCTTGCTGATCACAGTGCTGATGCGCGGGCCCATGTGAATCGATTTGGCTTGCAGGCTGCGCAGTTCGCTGGTCATCCACACGGCAATCGGCAGCTTGATCAGCGGCGCGCATTCATCCAGCAGCGGCATCATCGTGCGGTATGACATGGTCGGCAGGGCAGGAAGGACCGGGCCGTCGGTAATCAAAATGCCGTCGGCGATTTCTTGCGCGAAGTTTTTCAGCACGTAGGCCTGCAAATGCCAACCGTGGATTGGCAATGGCAACCACTGGTTTTCGTCCAGCCCCTTGTTGTTCAGCGAGGATTTCCATTGTTCCCATTGCGCCGGGAAGTTTGCGGCGAACCAGGCGCGGTAATCGATCACGTGCGGCATGCTTTCGCTTTTCGCGTTGTCGGCGCGCAGTGCGGCGATGCGCAGCGGCACCTGCGCATTGAACTCGGGTGACAGTTGCTCGACTTCCTCATCGCTCAGGCCCGGGCGCGCTTTCCATGTCGGGTAGTACGGATGGCCTTCCAGCGAACCCCACTGATCCAGAAGAATGGCAGCGTCCTTGGTTCTGGCGTGCTGGCGCAGGTAGTCGGTGAAGCTGTTGAGCCCGGCATCCGTGGTGGCCTGCTGCAGTCGTGCATTCCATTGCTGGCGATGTTGACGGGCGTGAGCGTCGTTGGTCAGGCTGTTTTCCATGTCGGCCTTGAGCCCGGCCACGCCTTCGTCAGTCGGTTCGAAGTCGAAGCTGTCGCGCAGCACATCGAGCATGTCCTGATGGCTGGTGATGACCTGGCGAACGCCTTCGTCCGTCACCAGCACCACGTCACCGTCGTTGACCACCGTGTCGGCCGGGCCTTTGGCGATATCGGAAAAGGCCAGGTGAGCGCGGCCACCCTTGAGCGGGTAAGTGGCCTGGTTGCCCTCGACGCAAAAGCTCAGGGCCGAACGGTCGAGGATGTTTTCCGCAAAAAGGCAGCGAATCAGGCGGCGCATGGCGTTTTTGCGGGAGTAGGCGATCAGTGTCTTGAAGTCATCCATATCAGCGGTCTGCTCGTCGAAAGTTGAGTAAAGAGATCACGCGGCGGCGCTTGTCGTGCGAGGCCAGTGGCTTGGGAAATAGTCGAGTGCCGAGTCGCGCAGGCCTTGCATGTAGTCAACGCTCCAGTGCAAGACCTCTTCGATGTAGGGCACCTTGAGGTCGAATCGCTTGGCCATTTCCACCAACAGCACCAGGCCGTAGGCGACGTCTTCGTTGAAGGCCCGGCTCTCGCGTTCGATCACGTAACCGGCGCGGTTGTCGGCGGCGGGCACCATCGGCGCGAGAATGTCGTTGTAGGCCTGATTGGTGCGCAGAATCGACAACATGCTGCTCTGGTCACGGATCTGTTCGCCATAGGCCTCGACGATTTCCTGTTTCAGTGACTTGACCGAGGACAGGTCGACGCCCATGCGCTGGCTGATGACCGCGCACAAATCCTGGCTTTCCTGGTCCATGCGCTCGAGGAAGTAGGCGCCGAGTTCCGGGCATTCGGTCCACCAGCACATGCGCTGCGGAAAAATCTTGCGATGCCACTGGCCGTAGGGGCCGATCAATCCATAAATCACCGAGCTGTGCATGATCGGGTTGCCCGGCGTCAGGGTGATCTCCAGGTAATTTTCCAGCATCGTCACGCAGGGGCCGTACAGTCTGGTGAGTATTTTCTCCAGTTGTCGGCGGGCGGTTTGCGGCTCTCTGGCGTGGGTCGCCACATACAACTGGCTTTTGCCGCCACCCATTTTGATCGAGCGGCCCGGCGTCAGCTCGAACGCGGTATGCGGGACGTCCTTCATGCCCCAGATCACCAGGTTCGGGCGGTCGGGCAGGGTGGCTTCGGCCAGCCAGTCGAAACCGCAGAAACCGGGAATCGCGCCGATGTACACCGGCTTGCTCGCGTTCAGATGCGGGGCGATGTCCTTGAGGATTTGCGCGCGGGCATGGGCCGGCACGGTGATGATGACGATGTCGGCATCCTCGACGGCAGCTCTGGCATCGGTGGTCACCCGATCCAGTCGGGCACTCAGGGTCGAACCGTCAGGCAGCAGCGCCTGCATTGGCGTCTGACGGGCGTGTTGTTCGATGATCTCCAGGTTGCTGGTAAGCATCGAAACCTGAACATCGGGCAGCTGTTTGAACAGGATGGCGTTGAGGTGACCGGTCCTGCCACCACCGCAAATGGCGACTTTCAACAGATTCATCGAGAGGCGTTCCTGTGTGAAGGATGGGTCATGCGACGCTCAGTTGCAGCGGCGCGGAAACGGAATCCAGCCATTGGGTCTTGCCCAGCCAGGCGTCCAGTTGCGGGGCGATGCTCGCGTCGATCAGGTCGCGTTCCTGCAGCCATTTGTCGTCGAACACGGTGTGCAGGTATTTTTCACCACCGTCGGCAATCGGCACGACGACGTTGCCGCGCAGCGCACCTTTGTGGATCAGCTCCAGTGCCTTGAAAATCGCACCGCCGGTCGAACCGCCCACCAGCAGGGCGAAATTGCGCGCGATGTAGCGGGCCGTTTCAAACGCTTGAGAGTCGGTGACCTGCACACCCAGATCGATGCAGCTGTAATCGAGCACCAGGCCCACGGTGTCGCCGGCTGGCGTGCCGGTGCCCGATTGATAGTAGGGATAACCGGGATGGCCGAAGACGATCGAGCCGGCGGGTTCCACCGCGACGGTGACGGTGTCCGGGTTGTGCACTTTCAAGCCGCGAGCGATTCCGGTCATCGAGCCGCCGGTGCCGACACATCCGACATAAGCACCGATAGCGCCTTCAGCCTGAGCGACGGTTTCGCGGACGAAATCACTGTAGCCGCCGGCATTGGCTGCGTTGTCGGACTGGTTCATGAACACGGCGCCGGGAATCTCGGTCGCCAGTTCCGCGGCCATCTGTTGGCGCTCGACCACTGCGACTTCGTCTTCGCGGTAGGTGCCTTTGACGAAGCGAATGTCGGCACCGAGGGCTTTCATCACGGCAATCTTGTCTTGCGCGGCGTGATGATCGACCACAGCAATGAAATGCAGACCGAACTCGACCGCTGCCATCGCCAGACCGATCCCGGTATTGCCGGATGACGACTCGACAACCACGCCGCCGGGTTTCAATCGACCGGACTTGAGAGCGGCCAGCACCATGTTGCGCGCCATGCGGTCTTTGATGCTGCCGCCGGGATTGTTTTTTTCAATCTTCAACAACAAACGGGCGTTGGTGTCCGGAACATCAATACCCAACATCGGTGTATTACCAATAAGGTCCGAGACTTTGGTCAATATCATTTTCAATTGTTCCCTTTAGTAGTCAGGTGAAAACACATAGTTACCTTCCGTACAGCAGGTCGCCGTCAACCGCCGGGGCAGGGGGTGGCGATGAAACTCGTTCTCCAGCAGGTCCATCTGATAACCGGCAGTATTGACGTAGATCAATAAGTCGCCGGCCTTGGGTGCGGTGGCAAAGTTGATCAGGCGATGAGTTATTACGTCATCGTCCAGACAACTATGGCCAGCGATATAGGCTTGGGTGGGTGTGTCGGGTAGTTCTTGGGTACTGATCAGTATTGGATCGACCAGGTATTCAGAGGCGAACCATGTTTCACAGGCGCTGAAACTGCTGCCCTCGACAAACAGAACGGTTTTGTTGTCGGCGAGCTGTTTGCTTCGGGTCACGCGGAATATTGAAATGGCCGCTTGATCGACGAGGCTTCGGCCGGGCTCGAGTGCCAGGGTTATATTGTGAAGTTTCAAGTAATTGGCGATCGACAAGCCTTGTGAATGCTCGGCCTCGAGCAATAATGCCAACCATTGTGGGGCTGTCAGGTCACCGCCGTAGGGATAATAAGCGGTCGGAACTTTGTGGTTGTAATAATTGCCGGGATTGTTGTCGTTCTGCAGGAACCGGGCATAGGCCTGAGGCTCGACATAGCGGATCGGCAAGCCCCCGCCGATGTCGATCATCTGCGGATGCAGGCCCATTTCTCTGGCCGCTTCGACGAACCCGGTCACCTCACGAAAGGCTTGTGCGCGGGATTCGTATCCATAGCCACCGAGATGGAAGTGGAAACCTTCGAAGTGAAAAAGCGCCGGCTGCCCGGTCAGACGTTGCAGGCATTCAAGCAAGTCCTCGGTGCCCATTCCAAATCGGCTTTTCAGACTGCTTTTCGGCCTGTAACGCAGTAAAACTCGGGCCTTTATCGGCGTTGGCTGTGAGGCAATCACGCTGGCCAGGTGGTCGAATTCTTCCAGCGAGTCCACGCAAATCAACGAGCCGGCGCTCACCAGTGCCTGGTGAAATTCAGTGGTTTTGGCCGGTCCCGTGGCGCAGATTCTGCCTGCCGGTGTACCGGCCCGCCGTGCGGCGTGCAACTCGTGGATGCTCGATACATCGACGCCGATGCCCAAATTTGCCGCAGCAGCGAGCAGGCTCTGAGACTTGTTGGCCTTGGCTCCGTAGAAGAGCGCATGAGCCACGTTGTATTGCTTCAATACGGCCAACAACGCTTGTGTATTCAATTCAAAGGCGTGGGGCCAGACCAGGTTCAACGGCGAACCGTGTCGTTTAACCAGGTTTTCAAGCTTGCTCGGGAAATCATTGATAAATGTGGAGATAAGAGGATCAATCAGCGGATTTAACAGTCCCGGTTGATGAACGTTGTTTTGCTGTTCAACAGGTGCTGCATTTGTTGTAGGCATAGTTGACCCCTGGCGTCGAAAACAACCTCGCCATTAATGTTTCGATAACCGATCGTTATCGATGGATGTGGTCTTTTTTTACTCGTCAGTCACGAGACTTTAAACGCAATGCTGGCGGCGGCCAGATGAAAAATGAAGATAAGTCCGCAGCATCGATCGTAATAAATGGCTCACAAAAAAACGGCATGAGAACCCCATTCCCTAAGGCTTGTACGGATGTGCTAACTGACCACTAGTTGAGTGGTCAATTTCCAGTTGCGGGACAGTAACTGACATTCAAATGACATCAGTAATATGTACTTCCCGTGACGCTGATTACCGGCTTTGAAACGAGGATAGTTCCTCTTGGCGGCGTGAACAATATTGCGAACAGGAACGATTATCAAGTAAGGTTTTCAAATATTTTTGAATAAAGACCTGCGAAAGGCGAATCAATGAACGTGTATTTACACGCTCAAGGACGCGTTCGCCCCGAGATAAAAAAGACCCTTGATTCCTTGATCAACAAGGCGTTGAGGGTTGTTGCGAGAAGCCCGGGCAGCGCCGCGAAAATCGCTGTCGGCAGGGCCTGAAATTTTTCAGAAATCACGACTGGTTCACGCCAAGGAGCAACGCCATGCAATCCGATCGACTCAGCCGCAAAACCCCACCCGCGATCAGCTACCTGTTCGTGCCGGGCAACCGCCCCGAGCGGTTTTCCAAAGCCGTGGAGGCTGGCCCGGACGCGATCATTCTCGACCTTGAGGATGCCGTTCACCCCGACAGCAAAGCCGCCGCTCGCGCCGCCATCCGCGCGTGGCAGGAGAGCACGCCGAAGGTCGCCTGCGAGCGTTACATTCGCCTGAACAGCGTCAACAGCACGCTGTTTCGCCAGGACCTGGCCTGGCTCGGCGACATGCGCCATCCCGAACGATGCGACGGAATATTCCTGCCCAAGGCCGAATGCCCCGAAACCCTGGCGCGGGTGGTTGAACACCTGCTGGAGTGGCAGCCACGACTGCAGATCGTGGCGATCATCGAGACCGCCAAAGGCCTGCAGCAGGTCGAGTCGATTGCCGCTATTGCGGGCCTGGCGCGGCTGGCGTTCGGTTCGCTGGATTTCTCGCTGGATATCGACTGCAGCCAGACTCCCGAAGCGTTTCTGTTTGCCCGCAACCGCATTGTGCTGGCTTCGCGGACAGCGGATTTGCCGTCACCGATCGACGGCGTTACTCCGGCCATCAGCGACCTGGCGGTGGTCGCTCAAGACTCGCACTACGCACGCTCGCTGGGCTTCGGCGCCAAGCTGTGCATCCATCCTGCGCAACTGGTGTCGGTACAACGCGCCTTCCTGCCGGACTCGCGTCAACTGGCCTGGGCTGGCCGGGTGATGAGGGCGGTCGCCACGGGCAGCCACGCTGTGCAAGTGGATGGCGAGATGGTCGACTTGCCGCTGATCGAACACGCCCAGCGGCTGCTCGATGTGGCCAGCCAATACGCGCCGGCTCCCCGCGCCGACGCCTGCTGAAAACCGCTCAATCAGGAGACCCACCATGGAACACGGTTATCAGATTGCGTTGCGGCCGCTGTGTGAAGTGCTGCAGTCGGAGCAGGTCGACCCGGCCAACGTGACGATGCTGCGCGAGTCGATTGTCCGCGCCGGTCACTGGCTGGAGCCGATCATCGTCGAGCGTTCGCAAGGCATCGTCATGGACGGCAATCACCGCTTCAACGCGGCGTTGCAGTTGGGCCTCAAGCGCGTGCCGTGCATCCAGCTCGACTACGCCGATCCGCGAGTGTGTGTGCGGCATTGGCAGACCGGGCAAGCGTTCGAAGTGGCGCGGATTTTCAGCACCATCGCCCGGGGCGAGATCTTCCCGTACAAGACCACCCGGCACGCGTTTGACCCCGCGTTGCCGGTGGTCGCGATCCCGCTGGAACGCCTCTACGACTGATCCCGGGCCGGGCCAAAACAAAAAAATTTGCTGCAGGTGATACTTTTTCGCAGATCGACTGGCAATAGGAGTGATTACCATTTTCTCTCGATGAAAGGATCCTCTCGTCATGCCTGTTGTCAGTCGTCCTAGCGGTGAGCGAGTGCTAACACTCGCCGTGCGTACCGCCATGTTGAATTTCGTTCTGGTCGCAGGTAGCGCCAACGCCTGG
The DNA here is from genome assembly GCF_034008635.1 of Pseudomonas sp. P8_229. Lineage (NCBI taxonomy): Bacteria > Pseudomonadati > Pseudomonadota > Gammaproteobacteria > Pseudomonadales > Pseudomonadaceae > Pseudomonas > Pseudomonas sp. P8_229. The sequence continues at coordinate 6,098,987 of NZ_CP125378.1, forward strand.
GCCGCCGGCCCCGAGCAACAAGACGTTGCCGCCGATAAAACCTCGAACGCTACGCCAGTCACCCTGGCCGACGACAGCACCGACGCGCTGACCCTCGACACCACCAACATCAACGCCCGTTACAACGGCGCCACGGCGTTGCCGGAAACCCTCGCCGGTGGCCAGGTTGCACGGGGCGCGCGGCTGGGCATGATGGGCAACAAAGACGTGATGGACACGCCGTTCAGCGTCACCAGTTACACCGCCAAAACCCTCGCTGATCTGCAAACCGTCACCGTCGCCGACGCGCTGGAGCGTGATCCCTCGGTGCGCTCCACCGGCCAGACGGGCGGCATCGTCGACTCGTTTTACATCCGTGGCTTCCCGGTTGGCGAAGGCAACCTGGGAGAGTTGGCGTTCGATGGCGTGTACGGCGTCGCGCCTAATTACCGGGTGTTCACCGAGTACGCCGAGCGTGTCGAAGTGCTCAAGGGGCCGGGCGCATTGATGTACGGCATCTCGCCGAACAGTGGCGTAGGCGGGGTGATCAACATCGTTCCCAAGCGTCCGCTGGACGAAGACCTGACACGGGTCACTACCACCTACGCCTCGGATTCCCAGGTCGGTGGTCATCTGGACCTCAGCCGTCGTTTCGGCTCGGAAAACCAGTTCGGTGTGCGCTTCAACGGTAACCTGCAGGGCGGCGACACGGCCATCGACGATCAGCACCGAGACCTGGGGATCGGTGCAATCGCCCTGGATTATCGCGGTGAGCGCTTGCGCCTGAACCTGGACTACATCAGCCAGAAAGAAAGCTGGGAGGGCGCCTCGCGACCTTTCACCATCGCGCCGGGCGTCGATGTACCGTCCGCGCCGAATGGCCGCACCAACCTGTCGCAGGACTGGGGCTGGTCGGACACCAAAGAGCAGTCGGCGTTGCTCGGCGGTGAATATGACCTGAGCGATACGGTCACCGTGTTTGCCCATGCCGGTGGCGGCAAGTCGGACGTCAAGCGCATGTCCGACCAGGTGCCGCGCATCCTCAATGAGGCAGGGGACACCAGCAACATTCCGGGCTACTACAAATTCAACGTCGACCGTTCCACCGCCGATGTCGGCATCCGTGGCGTGTTCGCCACCGGGCCGATCACCCATACGACCACATTGATGGCGACCCAGTACCAGGATGAGTTGTCCCGCGGCATCAACAACGGCACGGAAATCCGTTCGAACATCTATCACCCGATCGATGTACCCAAGCAATACATCAGCTCACCGAAAGTGCTGCGGGTTTCCGAATCGGATCTGTCCGGCGTTGCGTTCACCGACACGCTGTCGATGCTCGACGACCGTTTCCAGTTGACGCTCGGCGTGCGCCGTCAAGACATCGAGTCGCGCAACTACAACGCTTCGGGCTCCGTCAGTTCGAAGTACAACGACAGCGCGACGACACCGCTGGTGGGTGTCGTGGTCAAGCCCTGGGAAGACGTTTCCCTCTACTACAACTATGTCGAAGGCTTGAGCAAAGGCGACATTGCCCCCGGCACAGCGGCCAACGCCGGCGAGACATTCGCACCTTACGAATCGAAACAGCATGAACTCGGCGTGAAGTACGAGCACGGCACGTTCATGACCACCCTGGCGTTGTTCCAGATAGAGAAGCCAAGCGGAGAAGTCGGCACTGACAACGTGTTCTCGGTGCAGGCCGAACAACGCAATCGGGGGATCGAATTGAGCATGTTCGGCGAAGTGGCGACGGGCACGCGCTTGATGGGCGGCGTGACGGTGCTCGATGGCAAGTTGACCGATTCAGCGACAGCGGCCAACAAAGGTAACAAGCCTGTCGGTGTGCCAGATGTGCAGGCCAATCTGTGGGCTGAATGGGACACGCCATGGCTGGAGGGTTTCACCCTGACGGGCGGCGCCATTTATACCGACAGTCAGTACGTCAACCAAGCCAATACCCAGGAACTGGATTCCTGGACCCGTTTCGATGCCGGCGCACGCTACGCAACGAAAATCGAAGGCCGGCCGACGACCTTCCGCGCCACGGTGCAGAACGTGTTTGATCGTGAGTACTGGTCGGGCGTTGCTTCTTACGGCGCGTTCTCGCCGGGTTATCCGCGCACCTTGCAGTTGTCGGCTACGGTCGATTTCTGATGCGCGAGGGCAGGCACAGCCAGTAGCTGCTGCCTGCCTTGTCAATGGGTGAACAGGAGTACTCACATGCTGGAAAACCCGGGATTTATCTCGACAATCAAGGCTCGCCCGAGTCAAGTCACGAGCCACCCACTTGCCCTCGAATATGATTGCAGCGGCAACCGCCATATCCGCGAGATGTTGCGGGTTTACGGACTGCGCACCAGCCTCTTTCGGCTGAAGGTGATCAATGCACTGATCCTCGCGGCACAAGAGGGACGCTTGATCGGCGTGCACGGTGTGCATGCTTATATAGAAGCGTCTTTTTCCCAGCTGCCGATCGTCAGTGTGCGCGAAGTACTCAAGCGTCTTGCCGAGGTGGGCGTCATCACCGCTCAAACGGACCGAAGTTACAGCTTTACTCCCGAGGCGTGGGACATGCTCGAGCCGTATCTCGCACAGCGCGACTCGAACAGTCAGATCCCGGCGACTGCGTCGCATCGCTGCCTCAATTCGCTTGCAACGTCAGCACCGTAAACGTGTCGGGATGGAACACCGGGTCCGGTTTGGGTTGATCCGGACTCGGGGCCGGCTGCGTGAAGTCGGCACTGAACAGGTAGGCTTGCCCGCGCTTGGCATCCAGTACCATGTTGTGTGCCCAGGGCCGGGTGCCGATCGAACCAAGCAATCGATAGCTACCCTGAGCGCTGCGCTGAATCACTGCCAGACTCGCATCGGCGCCGCTGGGAGCCAGCAGTTGGTCGCGTTGATGGTCGTAGGCCAGTGTGTTTACCGCGTGACCGATGGGCAGGGTATCCAGGGATTTGCCGGTCGCGAGGTCGGCGATGACCAGGCGAGGCTTGTCACCCCGGCAGGCCACGAACAAACGCTGATGCACCTGATCGGCCGCAATGGCGCCGGGCTTGCGGCAGCCTTCGAACCTCCAGAATTGCTGCTGCGCCAGCGTGGCGCCGGACAGCACGGCCACCTGGTCTTCATCACGCATGGGCACTATAAAGGTGCCGTTATCCAGCACCAGTGGGCCATCGAGCTTTTGTGCCGGGACATCGACAGAGCCCGTCAGCCGATCGCTTTTCGGATCGATCAGGTAGAGCGTCGAATGATCCCCACGGCGACCGCTGGTGACAATCACCCGGTCACGACTGGCGTCGTAGAGCAGATTGTTCAGATTGCCTGAGTCCAGCTCCAGCCGCTGCAGCACCTCCAGCCGATCCAGCGCCACGATGCTCAGCGAGCCGTCCATGTTCGCCACATACAGGCGGTTATGCCGAGGCACGAAGGTGACTGCATTGGCGCCGGCGGAGTTGTCGAGTGTTTTCAGCAACCGTTGCTGCTCGACGTCGAACACCGCCAGCCCGTTCTCCCGGCGCGCAATGAACAAGTAAGGCCGTTGCGGATCAAGTGCGCCAAAGCCCCAACTGTGGCCTTCACCCGCCAAGGCCCGGGTAGCGCTGAGGGTGTACAGCAACGGTTCGCTGGCCTCGGTCATCTGGACGCTGAGCAGGCAGGTAGCAAGGCTCGCAAGGGCCAGCAGGTTTTTTCGCAACGGCATCAATGTTCTTCACATCCAAAGGTATCTAGAGGTGTGGGCGCGGCCCGAGTGTCAAAACGGGGTGCATCATAGCAATCACGCGAGGGCGTTTGCTCCGGTCTTGCCGAGCAGATCAATCCGGCAGCCCGGAGACGCATCGCTGACGCTGAGTTTCATATCATGCAGGCGTGCAACGGCCGCTACCATGCTTAGCCCCAGACCGTTGCCCGGTGTATGACGGCTCGATTCGGCCCGGTAAAGCCGGCGCAACACCGCTTCACGTTCCGCCGGCGCAATGCCCGGGCCGTTGTCGGCTACCTGAATGCCTGTCGACTCCTGATCAGCGATAACGCTCAGGCGCACCTGGCTGTGATCCGGGCAGAACTTGATGGCGTTATCGAGCAAGTTGCAGACAGCATCGAACAATAGCTGCGCGTCGCCGGCAATCATCGCCGGAAGTCGGCTTTCAGCAAGCGTCAGGCTGATACCGCGCTCTTCGGCCAAGGGCTCATAGAGCTCGGCGGCATCGGCGCAGATCAGGTTCAGGTCCAGCGTCGCGAAGTGGCTGCGGCGTGCACTGTTTTCGATTTCAGAGATACGCAACAGTGCCTTGAACGTCAGCAACAGCGCCTTGGCTTCAGTCAACGCAGCATTGATGCTGGCGGCGTATTGCGCTTCATCCAGCCCGCGTCGCTGGGCGCGTTCAAGCCCGGCGATCAGCCGGGTCAGCGGTGTACGCAAGTCGTGAGCAATGTCGTCGCACACGCCTTTGACCTCGCTCATCAGGCGCTCCAGTTCATCCAGCATGCCGTTGACCACATCGGCAAGGCGGTCGATATCGTCGTTGGTCCCTTGAATGGGCAGTCGCCCGGTGAGATCGCCTTCGATGATGCCTTTGATCGAGCGACTGACTTTGTCCAGACGCCGGTGGGCCGAATAACCCAGGACGACCGCTCCGCACAGACCGACGACCAGTAACAGCACACCGCCGGAAATCAGCGCATTGATCAGCAGTTCATCGAACTCCCGGATGTCATGAACATCTTGGGCCACCATCAGGATCTTGCCGTCGGCCTGGCGGTGCACGATGAACCGCACAGGGCGGTGGTGACCATTGGCCTTGAGCCAGCGAAACTCTTGCGGCTTGTCAAAAGCGGAGTAGGGCGGCAGTTCCTGTATTGCACCGGCGATGAACTTGCCCTGCGCGTCGAACAGACTATGCGGCAAGCGCGCTTCGGCATCCTGCACGGCATGCTTGCGGATTTCCTGCAACTGCAACTCGGGGGGCTGCGCGCTGCGGTTTTCCACCTGGCGGTAAAGCGCGGTATCGGCTTCGGTTTTCAGGTAGAACGCGGTTTGCCAGTAGATGTAGCCGAACAAGGCCAGGAACGATGCGCCGAACAGGCCGAGAAACAGCAGCGCGGTGCGAAAACTGATGGTGCGCGGAATTTCACTCAGGTGAACGCAGAACATAACCGGCTCCCCGAATGGTATGGATCATCGGCGGTTCGCCTTCACCGTCGATCTTGCGGCGCAGACGACTCATGTGAACTTCAATCACGTTGGTACGTTCGTCGTAGCTGTAATTCCACACGGCCTCGAACAGCATGGTGCGCGTGACGACCTGGCCGGCGTTGCGGATCAAGTGTTCGAGCAAGGCGTACTCGCGCGGGACCAGATCGATGACCCGCTCACCGCGTCGCACGGTCCGGCTCAGCAGGTCGACTTCCAGGCTGGCAACCCGCAGACGGGTTTCGCGGGCCTGCGTCGGCACTTCGTTGCGACGACGATTCAAGGCATCCAGGCGAGCGGTCAACTCGATGAACTCGAACGGTTTGGTCAGGTAATCGTCACCGCCGGCGCGCAAGCCACGCACGCGCTCGTCGAGCGCACTGAGGGCGCTGAGAATCAGCACCGGCGTGGTCACACTCGCGGCGCGCAAGGACGTCAGCACGCCCAGGCCGTCGAGGCCGCCGGGCAACATTCGATCAAGCACGATCAGGTCGAACGGTTCACTCAAGGCCTTGAGCAAGCCTTCGCGTCCATTGTTGACGCAACTCACCGTAAAGCCGTGATCAGACAGCGCCGCTTCGATTTCACGGCAGGTAGGCAAGTCGTCCTCGACGACCAGAACATGGGTCATGGCAGTTGAACCGCTCACATTGTCAGACTGAGATGGCATAGTGTGGCAAAGCTTGCCGGGGCGCCACGTTCCCGCCAGTTAAATAAAAGTTCAGGTTCGATCGATGGAGAGTTTTCCTTGCGCATTCTAGTGGTTGAAGACGACGCCCAGACGGCGGCTTATCTGGAGCGCGGATTGAGTGAAAGTGGCCACGTGGTGGATATCGCCAGCGATGGCAACAGCGGTCTGGACATGGCTCTTGAGCAGATTCACGACGCCTTGATTGTCGATCGGCGCCTGCCCGGTCTGGATGGCATTGGCTTGATCAAAGCCGTCCGCGCACAGCAGTTGCGCGTACCGATCCTGATGCTCAGCGCACAATCGACCACTGCGCAAAAGGTTGAAGGCCTGCAAGCCGGTTGCGATGACTACCTGGGCAAACCTTATGCATTCGCCGAAGTGCTGGCGCGTCTGGATGCCTTGTTGCGCGGTCGCGATCAGGTCAGCGGCCCGGCGCGGCAACTGGCGGTTGGCGAACTGCAACTGGACTGCGCCACGCGTACCGCCGTGCGCGGCGGGCGGGTCATTGCCCTGCAGCACCGCGAAGCCTTGTTGCTGGAAAAACTGATGCGCCACAGCGGGCAGGTGGTAACGCGCGACATGTTGCTCGACAGTGCCTGGAACTACGACTTCGACCCCAACGACAACGTCATCGATAAACACATCCACCGCTTGCGCCGCAAACTTGATGAGGGCTTCGAGCACTCGCTGATCAGGACGGTGCCGGGCGCCGGGTACAGTTTTCAGGTCGAGCCGGTCGAGGAGTGAACCCCGGGACTGTGGCAGTTAAATAAAAGTTTATCTGCCGGCGAACGCTCTGGCAGGCGCCCCTCGCTATCTTCCCCGCATTCGTGGAGCAGTCCACAGAGGCTCAAGCGGGGGATAGCGTGCCCATGTCAGTTACAACCTTGCCGACGCGCAGTGCGCGCCGGGCGTTGCATCTATCGGTTTTGTTGCTGCTCGTCGGCGCGATGACGCTCGGCGGATGCTCGATGGTGCCCGAATACCGGCGACCGGATTTACCGTTGGCTCAGCAATGGGACGGCACTGCTGACCCGTCGGCAGCGGGAGGAGGGCAGTGGTGGCTGCAGTTTCACAGTGCTGAACTGGATGCGTTGATCGACCGGGGCCTGACATCCAATTACACCCTCAAAGCGGCGGCCAGCCGCATCGACGAGGCGCGAGCGTCGGCACAAGTGGTCGGGGCAGGGCAGTACCCGGCGCTGAACCTGGGCGGCAACTTTCAACGCCAGAACAATTACGGCACCACGCAGAAACGCAGTGTATTTGCCGAGGCCACTTATGAAGTGGACTTCTGGGGCAAGCAACGCGCTGCCGCCGATTCCGCTGATGCGCTGGCGAAAGCGACGGTATTTGATGCCCATATTTTGCGCATGAGTCTGGGTGCGAGTATCGCCGACAGTTACTTTCAGGTGCTGTCGCTGGAGGATCGGCTGCGGTTGGCGCAGTCGATTGCCGACGATGCCCGACAGGTTCTGCAACTGGTGGAAGTCCAGGCCAGCCAGGGCGCTGTGTCGAACCTCGAAGTCGAGCAGCAGCGCAACGCCATGCAGACTTTCGAAGCCGCCATGCCTGCGTTGCGTCAGCAGCGCGATCTGGCCCTGTATCAATTGGCGGTGCTGGTCGGCGCGCAGCCCCAGGGTTTTCATGTGCAAGGCAACGGTCTGGACGCTCTGCAAGTGCCGCACCCGGCATCGGGGCTGCCGATCGGTCTGCTGCGCCAGCGTCCGGACATTCAAGCTGCCGAGGCGCGGCTGGTGTCGGCCAATTTCGATGTCGGGGTGGCTCGCGCGGCGTTCCTGCCGAATCTGTCACTGGACTTGCTCGGTGGTATCGACACGATCGCCGGTGGAAAAATCTGGAGTGCCATCGGCACCCTCAGCCAGCCCGTATTCGCCGGCGGCCAGCTCAAGGGACAGCTGCATTTTGATCAGGCGCATGTCGAGGAGCTGACCGCCAGTTACCGCGAATCGATCATCGAAGCCTTGCAAGACGTCGAAACCCAGCTCAGCGCCGCGCGCGAACTGGATAAAAGCTACGCGCTGAACCAGTCGGCCGTGGCGTCGGCGCGCGAAGCCGCGCGGTTGGCGCAAGTGCGTTATCGCCTGGGCTCAACCGATTTCCAGACGCTGCTGATCGTCGAACGCACTCAATATCAGGCCGAAGACACGCTGTTGCAGGTGCACCTGCAACACCTGCAAGCCGCCGTCGGACTGTTCCGCGCGCTGGGCGGGGACTTCGCGCCGAACACCCTCGCTTCTCTATCTCCTGCCCAGGTGGCTTACCCATGAATCTCTCCTACTCACGTCGTCCGATTGTTTTGGGCAGTCTGGTGTTGGTCGTGCTGGCCACTGTCTTCAGTACTGCGCAATGGGTCCGACATGCCCAGGCCGCACCGGTAAAAACCGACGCCGGCGCGGTGCCCGTACAAATGGCCCGGGTCAGCGTCGAGGACTTGCCGATCTGGATCAGTGCCATCGGCAATGTACAGGCACTCAACAGCGTCAATGTGCGGGTGAGGGTCGACGGCGAGCTGCAGAAAGTGCTGTTCAACGAAGGGCAGACAGTCAATGCCGGCAGCCTGCTGGCAGTGATCGACCCGCGTGTCTATCAAGCCCAGGTGGCTCAGGCCCAGGCGCTGGTCGCCAAGGATCAGGCCCAGTTGGCCAACCTGCGGGTCAATCTCGACCGAGCCGGGAAACTCGCCGCCGCCAAGGCCGGGCCGACCCAGGACGTCGACACGTATCGCGCGCAATTGGCGGCCCAGCAGGCCACGGTGCAGGCCGATCAGGCAGCGCTGGACAATGCGCGCCTGCAACTGGAGTTCACTCAGGTCAAGGCTCCGCTGACCGGCCGAACCGGGCAGCGCTTGCTGGATGTCGGCGCCATTGCTCACGGTGCCGAAGCTTCCGGGCTGGTAACGATCACGCAGATGAACCCGATTTCCGTGGCTTTCGCCGTGTCGCAGGACGACCTTGCAGAAATCCTCGAAGAGAACGCCAAGGGCGCGTTGCAAGTGGTTGCGATGACCCGCGACGGTCAACAGGAAATCGCCCGTGGTCAACTGAGTTTCATCGACAGTCAGGTGACCGCCGCCAGTGGTCAGATCCAGCTCAAGGCACAGTTCGACAATGCTGCTGCAAAACTCTGGCCCGGTGAACTGGTAAGCGCGCGTCTGCTGGTACAAACCCGGCGCAATGTGGCGGTCGTGCCGGCGGAAGCCGTGCAGTTGGGACGTCAGGGCAATTTCGTTTATGTGGTCGATGCGCAGCAACGCGTGCAACCGCGACGGGTGGATGCTGCGACTGTGGTCGGCGGCAAACAATGGATACGCGAGGGATTGACGGCCGGCGAAACGGTGGTTGTGCAGGGCCAATCCCGCGTTGCACCGGGATTGAAAGTCATGCCGGTCAAGACCGATGCCAATGCTGATCTGGCGCAGGTGAACCCATGAACGCCCTGGCCGGTTTGATTCAACGACGGGTAGGCCTGAGTCTGTTGGCCCTGGGGGTGATGCTGCTCGGTGCTTTCGCCTACTTTCAATTGCCGGTGGCGCCATTGCCGACAGTGGATTTCCCGACCATTCAGGTCACGGCAAAACTCTCCGGCGCCAGTGCAGAAACCATGGCGTCGTCGGTTGCCACGCCGCTGGAGCGCGCGTTTGCCGCCGTGCCGCAAGTCACCTCGATGACCTCTTCGAGTGCCGCCGGCAAGACCCAGATCGTGCTGCAATTCGATCTGTCCCGGGACATCGATGGCGCTGCGCAGGACGTGCAGACGGCGATCAACACCGCCACCCCCAACCTGCCAAAAACCATGTCAAGCGCGCCGACCTTCAACAAGGTCAACCCGGCCGAAGGCACTGTGCTGTCACTGGCGGTAACGTCGCCAACGCGCACCTTGCCGGAGCTCGATCGCTACGCCGACAACTACATCGCTCAGCGTCTGTCGCAGATGCCCGGGGTGGGCCTGGTGGATTTCCACGGCGAACAGAAACCGGCGGTGCGCGTACAGATTGATCCTGATGCACTCGCTGCCCGAGGACTGACCCTTGAAGACGTGCGCAGCGTCATCGGCGTCAGCACGCTGGATCAGCCCAAGGGCAGCCTCGATGGCCCGAGCCGTTCGATCACGCTGGGCGCAACCGATCAGTTGCTGGACCCACAGCATTATCGCGATCAGGTCATTGCCTACAAGAACGGCATGCCGATCAAACTGGGCGACCTCGGCCGGGTGATCGCCGGGGCCGAGGACACCCAGCAGGCGGCGCAACTGGGCGCCGACCCGACCGTCATCGTCGACATTCACAAGCAACCGGGTTTCAACCTGTTGTCGACCATTGCCACGATCAAGGCCAAATTGCCCGAGTTGACCGCCTCGTTGCCGCGAGACGTGCAAGTGCAGGTGGTGGGTGACCGCACCCAGACCATCGAAGCGTCGGTCAATGACATGCAGTTCACTTTGCTGTTGTCCGTCGCCCTGGTGGTCGTGGTGATCTTTGTTTTCCTGCGCAAAGCCACGGCGACACTGATTCCGAGCCTGACGATTCCGCTGTCGCTGGTGGCCACGTTCGGCGTCATGTACCTGCTGGGCTACAGCCTCGACAATCTGTCGATCATGGGCCTGGCGATTGCCGTCGGGTTCGTGGTGGACGACGCCATCGTGGTCATGGAGAACATTGTCCGGCATCTGGAAACGGGTAAATCGCGACTGCAAGCGGCCGTTGACGGGATGCGAGAAGTGGCTTTCACCATTGTTTCGATGACGGTGTCGCTGATTGCGGTGTTCCTGCCGATCCTGTTGATGTCAGGGATTGTCGGGCGCCTGATGCGCGAATTTGCGGTCACGGTCAGCGTGGCAATCATCATGTCGTGCATCGTCTCGCTGACCCTTACGCCAATGCTTTGTGCCTGGTTGCTCAAACCCCATGACGACCGGGCAGAGAGTCGTTTTGCCCAGGCTTGCGAACGAGGGTTCGAGCACTTGCACAACGGATACCGTCGCAGCCTGGATTGGGTGCTCGATCATCAGCGCACGACCCTGGCCGTCGCCATCGCAACGGTAGTTGCGACGGCAATCCTGTATGTCGGCATCCCCAAGGGCTTCTTTCCACAACAGGACAACGGTTTGATTCAGGGCGTGGCCGAAGCGGCGGCGGATATTTCTCCGCTCGCCATGCGCGCGCAGGTCAATCGCGCCGCGCAAGTGATCGGTAAGGATCCGGCGGTCGCCCGCGTCTACTTCTGGATCGGCCCGAATCCGACCGTCAGCCAGGGCAAGGTGATGATCAACCTCAAGCCGTTCAGCGAGCGCACAGTCAGCGCCGCCGAAGTCATCCGGCGCCTGCAACCGGCGCTCGACGAGTTGTCCGGGATCAAGGTGTACATGCAGGCCAACCAGGATATCCAGATTGGCGGTCGGGCCAGTAAAACCCAGTATCAATACACCTTGCAGGACCCGGACAGCGCCGAGCTGGATCACTGGAGCGGGGTGCTGCTGGCTAAACTCAAGACCCTGCCTCAGTTGCAACATGTGACGTCCGATCAGCAGCAGGCCATTGCGCAATCGACTCTGGTCATTGACCGTCCGACGGCGGCGCGTCTGGGGGTGACGGTGCAGGCGATCGACGATGTGCTGTATGACGCTTTCGGTCAGCGGCAGATTGCGACGATGTTCACGCAACTGGATCAGAACCATGTGATTCTGGAACTCGACCCGGCCTGGCAGACATCCACTGCGACGCTCGAACACCTGTTCGTCCGCGTCGGTTCCGGAGCGCTGGTGCCGCTGAACATGCTGGCTAGCGTCAAGACCGAACAGGTGCCGATCATCATCAACCACCAGGGCGTATTCCCGGCCATTACCCTGTCGTTCGATCTCGCTCCCGGCCATGCCTTGAGTGACGCGGTCACTGCAATCAACCAGGCCTCTCTGGCGGTCGCGCTGCCCGATACAGTGACGGGCAGTTTCCAGGGCACGGCCCAGGCGTTTCAGGACTCGCTCAAGTCGCAACCCTGGCTGATTCTGGCGGCGATCCTGACGGTCTACATCGTGCTTGGCGTGCTATACGAAAATGCCATCCACCCGCTGACGATCATCTCCACACTGCCTTCTGCCGGGTTTGGTGCGCTGCTGGCACTGATGCTCTGCGGCCAGGATCTGTCAGTCCTGGGCATGATCGGCATCATTCTGCTGATCGGGATCGTCAAGAAGAACGCGATCATGATCGTCGACTTCACGCTGCAGGCGCAGCAGCGAGGGCTGTCAGCCCGCGAAGCGGTCAGGGAAGGGTGCCTGCTGCGACTGCGGCCGATTCTGATGACGTCACTTGCTGCGCTTCTGGGCGCAGTACCCTTGGCGTTCGGGCATGGCGCCGGTGCCGAATTGCGGCAGCCATTGGGTATTGCGATTGTTGGCGGCCTATTGGTATCGCAAGTGCTGACGCTGTATACCACGCCCGTGGTCTATCTCTGGTTTGAGCGTCGACGCCGCAAGACACAGCCCGACGCCACCGGGGTGAGTGGCCCGATCACCGCACTCCATCCGGTTTTCCCGGGAGCGCCGGCGCCAGACAACCCGGTCTCTAAATAACCTCATCCAGTACCTGCTCAAGCGTACTGACCGTGCGCTCGATATTCTGCAGCTTCTCAAGTCCGAACAGGCCGATGCGGAAGGTCTGGAAGTCGGCCGGTTCGTCACATTGCAACGGCACTCCGGCGGCGATCTGCAGGCCGTGATCGGCAAATTTCCTGCCGCTCTTGATGTCGGCATCATCGGTGTAGCTCACCACGACACCGGGGGCCTGAAAGCCGGCAGCGGCCACACTTTTGATGCCTTTGCCGGTCAACATCGCGCGTACCCGATCACCCAGTGCCTGTTGTTCGTCGCGGATCCTGTCGAAGCCGTAGGCTTGCGTTTCCTTCATCACGTCGTTAAAGCGCGCGAGGGCATCGCTGGGCATGGTTGCGTGGTAGGCATGTCCGCCCTGTTCGTAGGCCTGCATGATCTGCAGCCACTTTTTCAGGTCGCAGGCGAAGCTGCTGCTTTGCGTCTGCTCGATGCGTTCGAGGGCCAAAGCACTGAACATCACCAGAGCGCAGCAAGGGGAGGCGCTCCAGCCTTTCTGCGGAGCGCTGATCAGCAGGTCGACTGCGCATTTGTGCATATCCACCCAAATCGTGCCCGAGGCGATGCAGTCCAACACGAACAAGCCACCCACCGCATGCACGGCATCGCCAACCGCCCGCAGGTACTCGTCGGGCAGGATGATCCCGGATGAAGTTTCAACGTGGGGCGCGAAGACCACCTGCGGCTTCTGTGCCGCAATGGCTGCCAACACTTCGTCCAGCGGCGGCGGGGCGTAGGCCGCCTGGCGATCAGTGTCGACCGGTCGGGCCTTGAGCACCGTGGTCGCTGCCGGAATGTTGCCCATATCGAGGATCTGGCTCCAGCGATAACTGAACCAGCCGTTGCGTATCACCAGGCATTGCTGGCCAGTGGCGAACTGTCGCGCGACAGCTTCCATGCCGAATGTGCCGCTGCCCGGGACCACCGCAACCGATTCGGCGTTGTAGACCTGTTTCAGGGTCTTGGAAACGTTCTTCATCACGCCTTGGAAGGACTGCGACATGTGGTTGAGCGAGCGGTCGGTGTAGACCACTGAATACTCGACCAGGCCCTCAGGATCGATACCGGGATAGAGCTTTGACATGGCGTAACTCCTTTGGCAGAGATGTAGTGATATCGACCCTAGCCTCGGCAGCACTTGCTTTCAAGCATGGCGGTACAAGACGACAGGGGAACAGTGATGCACAATCATCCTTCAGCCGGATCAATGTGTTTATCGATTTTCTCATCGAGACTCTCGGTCCGGCGGCCACAACCAAGCGATGTGAACAATGAATCGTCCGCTGTTTGTTTCTCTCGATGGGCCCAAGGGCACCGGCAAAACCACGCTGTTGGAGGCCGTTACGAAAGTACTGAGGGCGGGCAACAAGAAAGTCATCCGGCTTTGCGAGAGAAAAAGCGATCCTTTCAGGGGGGAAACCATGGCCCTGGTTAACACGCTTGCCAGAAATCCATCCATGGATCTGGAATGGGCTGTGTGTCAGCGCCTGGCTGATAGTCGTCGCTGGATTTCCCGGCACGTACTGACGAAGCAGCCGCTGGACAGCATTATCTTGATCGATCGCTGGTATCCATCTGATGCCGCATTTCGCCAATCCATCCCGTTTGCCGAGATTCTCCAGTTAAACCTGGAGCGGGACGTGCGAGTGCCGGACTTGCATGTCGGCGTCGTTACCGATGCGGATATTTCATGGGCAAGGGCTACGGCGAGATCTCGAGGATTGGGCGGCACTGTGATCCAGAAGCACGCAGAGCATGTGCGATGCACGGAGATGTTCGAACAAGCGGTCAAGGAGCATGGTTGGGTTCTATGTCGTAATGAGGGAACGATTGAGGACGCCACGATGCAGATGGTTTCTGAAATCTATAGGGTGTTGGGGTGATTGCTTGAATGGAGACAGGCGGTGATGCAGGGGCGCGCAACGTAATACATGATTTAACATAATATACATTACACGTAACAAAGTGTTTCAGGGTCAGCCCAGTTGCGCGCAGGTTTAGAATCTCCAGCAGCTGCTATAAAACGTCTTCCCCTGATGCTTGGCCATCCTTGAAATCTACGTCGCTCAATCCTCAATCCTCAATCCTCAATCCTCAATCCTCAATCCTCAATTCGCGTCAGCTCTTCAATCAGATTTCGATGCTGCGGAAATTGCGCCGTGAGTTTCTGACGCCCACCCATTTGCATGTCCGCGAAATCAAATCCTGGTGAAACCGCTTCACTGATCAAACCAAATCCATTCGTGCCATTCAGCAACCGTGAAGCTTTCCAGATTCCACCTGGCACGTGTAATTGCAATTGCTGACCTGCAAGCATGTCGTTGCCCATGATCAATGTCTGCAGTGAACCGTCCGCATGGATCAGGCTGTACTCGATGGGATCACCCAGGTGGAAATAATGCAGGATGTCGGACTGGTTGAAATGAAACTGACCCACCGGCGATTGCTCGGTCAGCAGATAATAAATCGACGTCATCAGATAGCGCGGACCGGATGCTGTTTGCAGCATGCCGCGTTGATCGGCTTGAAAGGTTCGACGCAAATAACCGCCTTCAACGTGAGCCTCCAGATTCAGCTCGGCAATCAAGGCCTCGACGGTGATTTTGCGTTGATTCATGGCCTGCTCCTTCGATCTAGCGCCATTCACTTGATAGCTCAACTAAACGGCTATTTAGTGTAGTTAACCTAAAATAGCACCCTAATCGAAGACGTATGCCTCATTTCGCCTCGCCATTCCCGTCGCGAATAGCCGATACCCCGAGAGAAAGATAACAAGCATTCATAGCGGGAAATACCTTGTGCATGTTGTTTGAGTCAGCGATCAAAACCACTTATAGCCAGAGGCAATAAATTAAATAACAAAATAATACCACCTGGCCACTATCTAATTAGCTTGCTAACTAAGCCCATTGAAAGTCCTCCTCGTTTCGAATATTAAGCAGCCTCTGATTCACAACAACAAAGGCCCTCATCACCTTGAATACATTGAATAAACAACTCACCCGTAGATGCCCGATTTCGATGCTTGCCTATCGACTCAATAACGCCTGAAAAACGCCACTTCGTATTTTATTTGCAAAACGACAACAACCGTCTAGGTTCATGAATATCTTCACAGGCACATCACTCAAATAATAAGAACAGCCTTCAAGGCGGGAGAACTCATTCCGCTGAAATAATTAAGACTCTGCTTTTAGTTACTGAACGGAACTCAGTCATCACAATCAAGAGGGATGCTTGATGAAGCACAGCCGTTGGTATCGTGCGCTCTCGAAAAAGGCGCCAGCCGAACATTTTTGGCTGTCATTGTTTTGCTTTTCAGGTCTGGTGATCGCCAGCTTCGTCTTGTTCGAACAGCAGATCCAGGATTTCCTGACTCATCTCGACCTGTACCTTCCGTCCTCCCCCACCCAGAAACTCAACCTCGCGCTGCTACTGATCGCCTTGCTGGCGCTGGATGTGGTGCTGCCCGTGCCTTCCAGTGTGGTCGCGCTACTGGCCGTGGCCATGCTGGGCAGTGTCGGCGGTTATCTGGTGATTTTCATTGGCCTGTGCCTGGGGGCCGGGTTGGGGTATGCGCTAGGGGCCGGCTATTTCCGGATGCTTTCGAGTCGCCTCGGTTTGCATCAACGCCGGCCCGGGCAACTCGGGTATCGATTGGGCACGCTGTCATTGATCTGCCTGCGCGGCGTGCCCGTGCTGGCTGAAACCTCAGTGGTGGCGGCTGGCATGCAACGTTATCCGCTACGCTCGTTCTTGCTGGTCACCACCCTGGCTAACGCCGGTCTGGCACTGGCCTACAGCGCCATTGGCGCGTTCCTCGTCGAAGAGAACGCGCTGCTGGTGACTATCCTCGCCAGTATGGTGTTGCCGGGACTGTTCATCGCCGGGTACAGCCTGTTCAAGACCTTGCGCAAGCACGGCGCCGAGCAGACGCTCCGCGGACGTTTCGAGGTCAGTTACGACTACCCGGTGGTGTTCACCGATCATCTGTTCGATCCGTCCAATGCCTGCCTGCATCAGCAACTCACCGCTCGGCAAAGTGGCCGCGTGACCGTACTGGTGTTCGCCGATGAACAACTGCTGAAAAGCGCCCCGCAATTGCTGGAACAGATCGATGGCTATTTTGCTGCCTATACAGTGGATGTGCATTTGCAGGCACCGCCGATTGCCGTTCCGGCCGGTGAACTGAGCAAGGATTCACAGGTGTTACAGCAGCTCTACACCGACATGATGAGACATGGGCTGGACCGGCACTGCTATGTCCTCGCCCTCGGTGGTGGCGCTGTACTGGACTCCGTGGGCTACGCCTGTGCCACCTTCCACCGTGGCATTCGCCTGATTCGCGTGCCGAGCACCGTACTGGCCCAGAACGATGCCGGCATCGGGGTGAAAAACGGCATCAATGCCTTCGGCCAGAAGAATCTGCTCGGGACCTTCTACCCCGCCACGGCCGTGATCAATGACTTCCAGTTGCTGACCAGCCTTACCCGCCGTGACCAGATCGCCGGGCTGGCCGAGGCGGTGAAAGTCGCGCTGATCAAGGACCAGGCATTCTTCCAATGGATGGAGCAACAGGCCGACGCCCTCGCCCGCTTCGATCACCCGGCAAGCCGCTATGCGATTCGCCGCTGCGCCGAACTGCACCTGGGGCACATCACCGGTGCCGGCGACCCTTTCGAGCGCGCAAATGGGCGGCCGCTGGATTACGGACACTGGGCGGCGCACAAACTGGAAAACCTCAGCCACCACCGGTTGCGCCATGGCGAAGCGGTCGCCGTGGGCATGGCCCTCGACGGACTCTACGCCAATGCCCTCGGGCTTCTGAGCGATGCTGACAGTGAGCGGGTGATGAGCTTGTTGACCAAGCTCGGTTTCAACCTGAGCCCACCGGAATTGAACCTGAAAGATGTGCAAGGTCGTTCGCAGGTATTGCTCGGGTTGGAAGAGTTCCGCCAGCACCTGGGCGGACAACTTTCCATCCCGATGCTCAGCGGAATCGGCCAATCGGTAGACCTGCATGAAATCGACGACGCGCGGATGGAGCAGGCGCTGATGCGGCTGTCTACCTGCAGCGCTGCGGCCAGCAGCCTGAGCGAGGGCTTCGCGAAATGAACCAGACCCCGCAAAGCCTTAAAACCTGGATGACGCTGGGCCGGGTATCCAATCTGCCCACGGTCTGGACCAACACCCTGGCCGCCGCACTGCTGGCCAGCAGCGCCGGTGCACTGGCGCCGCCCTCATCGCTGGTGTGGGTTCTGCTGCTGGTCACCCTGTCGTTGCTGTATCTGGCCGGCATGTTGCTGAACGATCTACTGGATGCAGACTGGGATCAGCAACACCACAATCCGCGGCCCATCACGCTGGGCCTGGTCAGTCGCCAACAAGTGCGCCTCGCCACGGTGTTGCTGCTGACACTGGCCGCGGCCTCGGTACTCGGCCTGAGCCAACTGATCGATCAGCCGCATTGGCTGCTGGCCAGCGTCACGCTGTTGGTGGGCTGCATCATCGGTTACAACGTGCTGCACAAAAGATACGCCCACAGCGTGTGGTTGATGGGCGCCTGCCGCTCGGCGCTGTACCTCACGGCAGCGGCCAGTCTGGCGGTGCCACCGGAGCCGATCTGGCTCTGCGCGATTTTGCTCGGCGTCTACATCAGCGGGCTGACTTATCTGGCCCGGCATGAGCATCACAACCAGTTGCTCAGCCGCCTGCCGTTGATCCTGATGCTGAGTCCTCTGGCCCTGGCGATCTACTCCGAGAACCTGTGGTTCTGGCCGGTGCTGTTGCTCTGGCTCGGCTGGCTGGGCTGGCATTACTGGCACAACCTTGCCAGCCCGAAACACCGACAAGTCCGCGCCTTTATCGGTGCAGGTCTTGCGGCACTGCCACTGTTCGATGCGTTGGTGATGGCCGTGGCCAACCAACCGTTGGGCAGCCTGCTGTGTGTTCTGGTGTTTTTGCTGCTCCCACATTTCCAGCGCTGGATCAAACCGACATGAACATGGACGTCACTGCGCCGCCAACGGCGGCCCTCGGCATGCGCCACGATTGCCTTGCCGAACAGCATCAGGTGTTGACCGGGCAACTCGATGAGAACGAGCTGCACTGGTGGCGTCAGGCGCAGGCGCAACTTGCCCGCCAGCCGGACGCCAGTACCGCGTCGCTCCTGAGCGGCCAGTGCAGGCGTCATCTGCGTGATCGTGCACTGCCCGACAGTCGCTGGAACCTGATCCAGCTGGCCCGCGCCTTGTTGCTGGCGCAAGTCCTTGAGCAATCACCGCCAGTCGGGCAACGGCCTCTGCTGCGTCAGCTATTTCTGTGGGGTGACGATCAGGAAAAGGTCGCCACCCTGAAAGCCTTCGACTGGTTCGACGGTCATGGGCTGTGCGTGGAACTGGCGTTGCAGGCCGGACGCACCAGCAACAGCCAGGTGTTTGCCGCCCTCGCCCTCGACACGCTCTACCCGTCGCGTCACTACCCGGAACGAGCCTTCCACCAACTGGTGCTGAAAGCGCTGGGCATGGGGCTCGACGTGCGACGCCTGATCGGTCTGGCGCAACGACGCAGCGTCACCCTCAATCAATTGGCCCTCGACCTGCTGGAAGAGCAACTCGCCGCTGACCGAACGGTGTCCGCCGGCTTGCCCCTGGCGATTGCCTTCGACCAGCTCGGCCCTGTGCAACGTCAGCGACTTATCGGCCTGAACCAGCAGCGACGTTTGCCGCCGGAATGGCGCGATCACCTGACCGACACGCCATCGAACTGATGCCCAACGACTCCTTTCCCTCAACGAGGATTCATCATGCCCAAGTATTTCGACCCGCACATTCATATGGTCAGCCGCACCACTGATGACTACCAGAACATGGCCGCCGCCGGAATTACCGGGGTGATCGAGCCAGCCTTCTGGCAAGGTCAGGCCAGAACCAGTGTCGGCAGTTTCATTGATTACTTCGACACCCTGTTGGGCTGGGAGCGCTTTCGCGCCAGCATGTTTGGCATCCATCACTTCTGCACCATCGGTCTCAATCCCAAGGAGGCCAATGACTTGTCGGTGGCCAACGAGGTGCTGGAGATTCTGCCGCGTTATCTGGTGAAGGACGGCGTCGTGGCGGTCGGCGAAATCGGCTACGACGACATCACGCCCGAGGAAGATCGTTTTCTCGCGGCGCAGTTGGAGCTGGCCAGACAATTCAATCTGCCGGTGCTGGTACACACGCCGCACCGCGACAAGATCGGCGGTACCAAGCGGACGTTGGCGGTGATTCGCGAGGTGGGGATCAACGAGAGTCTGGTGATCATCGATCACCTCAATGAACTGACCCTGCCGTTGGTGCTGGACAGCGACTGCTGGCGCGGTCACTCGATCTATCCCAACACCAAAATGTCGGAACAACGGATGGTCGCCCTGCTCCAGCAATACGGCACCGAGAAAATGGTGGTCAACAGTGCTGCCGACTGGGGCATCAGCGATCCGCTCAAAGTGCCGAAAACCGGTCAGGCGATGTTGGCGGCCGGCTTCAGTGAAGCCCAGGTCGAGCAGGTGCTGTTCCACAACCCCGTCGATTTTTTCGCCCAGAGCGGCCAACTGGATAAAACCTTGGTCAGCACCCCGCTGCCCATCGATCAGCGCCGGCAGTATCAGGAAAACTCCGCCCTGCGTGGCCAGGAACCGGTGATCAAATGAACGCCGGCAAGGGCTGGACGCCCGGACAGATCGGCTATTGCAGCAATGTGCACCCTACCCGCGACCTGGCCGGGTTGCAGTCTTCGATCGAGCAGCACTTTCAGGGCGTGCGGACCCTGCGCGGGCTGCAAGCGCAGAACAGCGGACTGTGGATCAGCGCCCTTGCCGCGTCCAGGCTGCAGCAGAAATCGGCGCGTTCGGCGTTTCTGAACCTGCTGCAACGCAGCGGACTGCGGCTGACATCGCTGAACGGTTTTCCCTACGGCCAATTTCATGACCGTGCGATAAAAGCCGAGGTCTACCTGCCCAATTGGGCCGAGCCGAAACGCCTGGCGTACAGCCTGAATCTGGCGCACATCCTCGCGCAGGCGTTGCCGCCGGATTGTCATCAAGGGGTGATCTCCACCGTGCCGCTCGGCTATGCCGCCACCTGGACCCCGACGCTGCAACAACGGGCCGAGCAGCAACTGCGCGAACTCACCGCTTCGCTGGCCCAACTGCATCGGGAAACCGGCAAGAAGATCGTGTTCTGCCTGGAGATGGAGCCGGATTGCGTGCTGGAAACCACTGACCAGGCCATCGCCTTCTTCCGCCGCTGGCAAACCACAGACCCGAACCATCCCTATCTGGCGCTGTGCTTTGATGTCTGCCATCAGGCGGTGATGTTCGAAGACTGCTTTCAGTCGTTGGCAAAGCTGCGTCAGGCACAGGTAGCCATCGGCAAGATCCAGCTGTCCAACGCATTGATTTGTCGTCTACCTGACGACGGGCGCCGCGAACAGGTGCTCAAGACGTTGAGTGACTTCTGCGAAACCACCTACCTGCATCAAGTGAAGGCGCGCGATGCGCAGGGTCGCCTGCAGGCCTGGGCGGATCTGCCCGCCGCCCTCGTCGAATGCGCAAAACTCCCGGGGCGTTACCCCGAACTGAGGATTCATTTCCACATCCCGTTGTTCAGCGAACAGCTGTTGTTGCCCGATCTGAGCGGCAGTCAGATCGCCCTGTCGCAGACCTTCGATTTTCTCGCCAGCCACGAGGACTTTCGTCCGGTGCTGGAGGTGGAAACCTACAGCTGGGGCGTCCTGCCCGCGCAACTGCGGCCGACGACCGAGTCCGCCCAGCTTCAGGGGATCGCCGCAGAACTGAACTGGGTCGAGGACCAGTTGCGGCAACGGCGACTGCTGCAATCACAAGCACAGGAGGCGTACGCCGATGCGCTCTGACCCTGCGCGTCAACCACTGCTGCTGATCAACGTGGTCGGGTTGACGCCGTCGTTGCTTGGAGAAGCGACGCCGCACATCAATGCCCTGCTGAAAGTCGCAAAAATGGCCAGCCTGCAACCGGTGTTTCCGGCCGTCACATCGTCGGTGCAAGCCTCGATTCTCACCGGGCGTCCACCGTCCGAGCACGGCATCGTCGGCAATGGCTGGTATTTTCGCGACCAGGCTGAAGTGCGTTTCTGGCTGCAACCCAATGCGCTGATTCAGGGCGAAAAGGTCTGGGAGACGCTCAAACGCGAGTTGCCCGGGTTTCGCTGCAGCCAGTTGTTCTGGTGGTACAACATGTACGCCGACGTGGATGCTGCCATCACCCCGCGCCCTCACTACCCGGCCGATGGCCGGAAAATGTTCGGTCTGTATTCGTCACCGGCTGCGCTGCACGAGCGTATCGAGCAACTGATTGGCGAGTTTCCGTTTCCGGGCTTCTGGGGCCCGGCGGCCGGCATTGCCTCGAGCCGCTGGATCGTCGATTGCGCCATCGCCGAATTTCAGCTCAATCGGCCCGACCTGCAATTGATCTACCTGCCGCATCTCGACTACAGCCTTCAGCGCGTGGGGCCGGAGCATCCGTCGATTGCCGACGAGGTTCGGGCCATCGACAAGGAAGTCGGCCGCCTGCTGGCGTTTGCCGAAGAACAGGGCGCGGCGGTGATGTTGCTGTCGGAATACGGGATCGAAGCGGTCAATCAATCGGTTTCAATCAACCGCCTGCTGCGCTCGGAAGGTTTGCTGGAGGTGCGCCAATCGCTGACCTGGGAACTGCTCGACTCCGGCGCCAGTGCAGCGTTTGCCGTGGCCGATCATCAGATCGCGCATGTCTACGTGAAACGGACCCAGGACATTCCCCGCGTCAAAGCGCTGCTGCAGCGCCAGCCCGGTATCGAGCAGGTGCTGGACAAGGCCGAACAGCGGGCGTTTCAGCTGGATCACCCGCGCAGCGGCGAGCTGGTGGCCGTGGCCGCAGCCGGTTACTGGTTCGATTACTACTACTGGTTCGATGATCGCAAGGCGCCCGACTTTGCCCGCACCGTGGACATCCACCGCAAGCCCGGCTACGACCCGCTGGAACTGTTCATCGACCCGGCCATTCGTTTCCCGAAATTGAGAGTCGCGCGGCGCCTGCTGCAGAAGAAACTCGGCTTTCGCTACTACATGGACCTGATTCCACTGGACACCGGACTGGTCCGTGGCAGTCACGGTCGCCTGCCCGAGCGCGAGGAAACCGGCCCGCTGTTCATCACCAATTGCGATCTGCCGTTGCCGCAAACCCTTGCGGCAACGGCAGTGAAACAACTGCTCCTTCAGCATTTTCTGGGGCACTCATACACCCACTCGGCCAATGCCAAGGAGCTTCCATGCGGCGAGCCATTTCTATAACTGTTCTCAGTGCACTGGCCGGTTTGGCTCAGGCACAGGACACCACCCCTTTCGATTGCAGCCAATTTCTGAAGTTTGGGACTGACATCACCAAGACCCGGGCTGCGTTCGAGCAGAATCCCGAGACCATGGCCTGGAACTGGTTCGTCTGTCTGAACCAGCCCAGCGCCGCCCAGACCAGTAATCGGGTTTGGGAAACGATGAAGCCTTCGGACCAGGTCTACCTGCCCAATGGTGCTGCGCCCGGCCCTTATGCCAGTAACGCGCCGCTCCCGGCCGCCGTGGAGACGCAAGCCAAAGCCCAGGGTATGGACCTGTCCCGCGCGTTCCATAACATCAATGCCACCCAACAGGTCGATGGTCTGGCGCTGCATATGGGCGGCGCCGTGCCGGCGGCGCAAAAAGGCAACCCCGTACGCTTTCAACTGCTGATGGGGCAAGACACGTTCGACTACATCGTGCAGCGTCAGGTCTACAACATGAATGGTCAGGCCGCACTGCCCGACAACCTTCACTTCCCGGCGACTGCCTGGGAGTTGAAAGCCGCCTGGCTGTGGATCGGCTCGGACACGACCTACCGACAAACTCTGGTCAACGACGGCTACTACGTAGCCCAGGCCTATTTCCAGCAGGACGACGGCACTTATCAGGTTGGCTATGCGGCATTGAGCGGGCTGCATGTCGTCAACAAACTGGACGACAGCTGGGTGTGGACCACCTTCGAAAACATCAACAACAGCAAATACACCGTGACCAACGCGCCGACACCGACGCCGATGACCAACACCACCGGGCCGACCCCGGCCGCCAAACCGGTGAATGTCAGCTTCCAGGCGAGTAATCCGACGCTGTCGAAGTACGAATTGATCGGAGTCGAGTACCAGCCCGTCACCCAGGTACTGGCCAACTCGCAGCTGGAATCGGCTTTCCAGAACACCTCGTCCTGCCTGGCCTGCCATGGCACCGCCGCCTACTCGAACGACAAGGGCTACTTCAATTTCGCCCTCAAGCAAGGTGGCGGCATCGTCTACCCAACCACTCCGCTGCCGGCCTCCGACTTCGCAGGCTACAAAAAACTGGACTTTGTCTGGTCGCTGAAACGCGCCCAGTGGCAACGCTAAGGAGCATGACATGAGCGTATTGAACTTCCCCCGCATCTACCTCAACGGCCATATGTTCTGGAACCCGCCGACGGCCAACAACAATGATGTGCTGCCGCTCTATGACGCGGTGAAGATGGATATCAACTGGCCGTTTACCAGCTACTACGACATCACGCAGCAGAACGCTCCCACCACCCTGATGCCCTGGATCATTTCACCCGTGCAGCAGAATAATCTGCCGCCCTATGTGCAGCAGGTTCCGACCAACGGAAGCCCAAACACCTTCCCGTTCATACCCGCCGAATGGGACCTGTTTGGCGACAACGCCTGCGGGACGGTGAGTTACCAGAGTACCCGCTCGACCATTATTGGCGGCGAGTTGCAGGCCAACACCTACATTGCTCAGGACGCGCTGGTCGGCAGGGACTTCCAGCTGCTCGGCAATCCCTTTGGCAGTCAGAGCCCGACGGCCGCCCGCTTCGTCGATATCAGCCCGTGGCAGAACACCTTCACGGCGCTGTACTTCGACAAGCTGCAGCTGGGGGATGCCACCTGTGGCCTGACCCTGAACCGTCAATACCGGATGCTCGACCGCTTCCTGACGTTCAATTGGGCCGGTGACTTTGGCGGTCTGGCGTATGTCACCACCACCTGGCAGACCTGTTTTCCCCGGGACAATCTGGAATGGGTCATCGGCGATTCCGTCCTGCTGAGTAATCTCCAGCAACAGATGGAGGCTCAAAACGCTCAGGGCCTGATGTTCAGGTTCGCCACGTACCTCACCTGTTACGACAGGAACGGTGTGTTCAACGACTTCCCGTACATCAACACCCGCAACAATGACCCATCGGCGCTGGCCCGTATGACAGCGATGTATCAAAAGGGGCTGGACAACGTTTCCGATATTTTCTTCAACCCCGCCTACAACCGTACCGTAGCGACCCTGGGTCTATGGTTCGACCACGAATACCCCACGGCGCCCGCCGGCCCGCGTCTGGTCACCGACCAGAAGATCATGGTCACTCGCCCCGGCATGTCTCAGCCGACAAGCACCAATCTGGGTGTGACATCGGCGCAGATCACCAACAACACGCTGTCGCTGGATCTGGCCAACACATTTCCGTTCTATCCGCTGGACAAGAACGCCGATGTCCTGACTGCCGAGAAGTTCCAGGCCGGCGACTATAAGCTGGGCGTATCGCAGAACGGGAATTTCGTGCCGGTGGTCGACATCGGTTTCGATCAGTACCAACAGTCGGCATTCGACAAGCGCTCGGGCCTGCTGGACCTACCCCTCAGCGCAGCGCAAACGGCCACCTTGCAATCCGGCCCGCTGGAACTGCAGCAACAGACTGCATCAGGCCCCGTGAAAGCCGCCACTCAGCAAGTGTGGACTGCGGAGGTAGTAGAGAGTGGCACCTTCGTCGACGTGAACGATCGCAAGACGCTGAACATCATGGTGCAGAAAAATGGTCAACCGGCCGCCAACACCACACTCTGGGTGGTGGAATACGGCAACCCTTACAACGTGACCACCAGCGACTACTACCTGACGTTCAGAAACAACCCCGACTTCACGCTGTTCTACGACAACGCAGACCGCAACAAAAACACCGCCCACCTGCCACAGTTCAAGGGCACGGCACCTGTAGCGAACTACCTGGCCACCGGCAGCGGTCGTCGACTGGTCAATCTGGAAGCCAAAGACAAACCGGTGGGCGTTCCGGTCAGTTATCAGTCATTCATGAATGGCTCAAGTAAACCGATCACGGTCCCCCTGACCCCTTGCCTGGAATTCGACGCCGGCGTCTACGTCAGCGGAACGCTGGATAACGATCAGACGGTGGATTACTCCTACGTCGCCACCACCACCGACGCCAATGGCATCGCCCAGGTGAGTTTCAAGGCTCTGGCCCCGGGTTTCCCTACGCTGCGCTTCATCGTCAAGGAAGGCACCAGCGACCCGGTCATCCCCTTCAGCTTCGCGCTCACAAACGCCCAGACCGACTTCCTCGCGCCGCTGCGCGTCCTGCCTCTGGACCTGCCGCTGCAACAGGACTTCATCAACTTCTGGAACACCATCTACAAGGAAAAGGACGCCCCAACGCAGGTGTGGGAAGGGTTTATCTACCCACGCATCCTGAAGACGTTCTATTACCTGTACCCGATCATGAACAAGTTCATGCCGCTCAACTCCCAGAAGCGAGTGGAAGGCGCCGTCGACCAGTTGATCCGGCTGATCAGCAAGGAGTACCAGGAAGAAAGCACCCTCGCGATGCCCATCACCCGCGACCTGTCGCAAAGCCGGCGCGCCGTGCTGGAGTTGTGGGCGCAGAAACTGGTCAAGCGCAACTTCCCGCCCATGCAACTCAAGATGAGTGATTACGACGACCTCTGATCCATCAGGAAAGATGAGCCGCTGCGGGCGTTCAGGCCCGCAGTGCGCCTTGCCAGGGAGTGACCCATGAACGTCAGCCTCTTGAACCGTCTGTTGCTGTTGATCCTGTTGTTCTGTCCATCCGCATTCGCCCAGGACAGCGGCGCCGTCTACTTCACCAATGGCGTACACAACACGCTGGGGTGCAATGAACAGAACGGCAACTGCATCGCCAAACGCAATCCGGGTGAGCCTTCCGATCCGTTCTTCCCGGCATTCTGGATCAGCAACTGGACCCTGTACCGGGTGATGCACAACTACGAAAACAACCCGCCGCCCTACAGCAACCCGCCAACGACCCTGACGCCTGCGGACTACACCGTCTCCCACGGGACCAGCTACTACGACACAACCTACATCCCGCCGGATGGCGACGGCTTCGGCGCCATGATGGAGCACTACGAGAAATACTGTCTGCCGATCTTCCCGATCAAGAACAACAACTACACCTGCTCGTTCGTCTCCCTTGGCAACAAGGCGTACTTCCTGACGTATCCGCAAGACCGCCCGAAAGACATGCCGGCCTGCTGCATGTTTTCCCCGATGAATCATCCGCCACGGCAGGACTTCATCGAGCACCTGCCCTACAGCGCCGAGCGCAGTAAAAACCTCGATGGCAGCGTGCAGGCCTACGCCCTGGATCTTGATTCGCCGCAAGGTCCGATCCTGTTCGGCTATGCCTTCTACAAAAAAATGTCGGGACAACCGCCCTACCGGCCACCGCAATCGTTCTTCTTTTCAGGCGATACCAGCGTCGCCAACGCACCGATCGTCAGCCAGAACTACACCGATTTCCGCATCGCCAAACCGAACCCGAAACAGACGTGGGCGCAGGTCGCCGCCATGTGCCCGTCGAATCCGCCACCCTGCCAGCTGTTCGAGCCACCAGAGTCGCAGAGCAATGGCCACAAGGCGCAGTGGAACAAACTCATGCAGCGTAAACCGTGATCAACGACGAAGGATCGCCATGAAAACCACACTCCGTTATTCCGTGATGTTGCTGGGTCTGGCCAGCCTGCCGGTGCTGGCCAGGGAACAAGCCATGCCGTCGGTGCAGGCCAGCCAGTTGAACTGCCAGCCGCCCAGTACGGCACCGGCCGCCACGGCCGGACAGGATCAGTTCGATCAATACAGCTGGCAGATGTTCATCGCCCTGAGCTGGCCGGCAAAGAGCGGGCAGCGCGGCAATCCCGACTGCACCCAACAGCCCGGTGCGGCCGGCTACACCGTCTGGCAGACCTACAAGACCGTAGGCGAAATCTTTCTGCCGAACGCCACCAATCCGGGGCCGTGGAATTCCCCGCAGATCGCAAAAAGTTTCAACATCATCAACATCGCCTCTTTGAAAAACAGCGCTCAGGTGAATGCCGTCGATCAGGCGGTCGGCGGCTGGTTGATCGATCAGGCGAAAAACCCGACCTATTACGACATTTCGGCCAACGAGACCTCCTACAACTACATCGTGGGCAACAACTTCTATAACGCCGACGTCGTTTCCAAAGCCAACAACATCCAATTCCCCTGGGGCGTCATCGAGATCAAATCGAGCTGGCGCATCCTCACCTCCAATGACAACGCCAGCCGTTACCTGACCATGCTCGCCCGGGTGGCGACTTTCAATGATCAGGGCCAGAAGAACGGTGTCACCGAGGCGTATCTGGGGCTGGTCGGCCTGCACATCATCACCAAGGCCAACGGCTATCCGCAGTGGATCTGGTCGACATTTGAACAGGTCGACAACGTTCCGCCCAAGGCACTGGTAAACGGCAAATGGGTCGATCAACCAGTCGCGGGCACGGCCTATTCCTACTTCAACGCCGCCGCACCCGCCGCGTCCCTCAACCAGTCACCGTGCGACTGGCAGACTCAGGGCCCGCATCAGGTCTGCGTTCCCAAGCCCGGCACCACGTTCCAGACCCCGAACCCGCTGAACCGGGTCACCCCGATCGCCGACATCACGAACCAGATCAACGCCAGTTACCAGACCGACCCGGGGTTGCAAAAAAGCGTGTTGAAGTACTACCAGCTCATCACCACCCAGCGCCCGCTGATGCCTGACAACCCGGGCAATCCGCTGGGTCAGCCGACGCCGGCACTCTCGGCCAATGTGACCATGGAAAGCTACATCCAGCCCAACAGCAGCTGCATGAACTGCCATTCCATGGCGACGCCGGTCAAGAGTCCTTACAAGTCCGACTACTCCTATCTGTTCAAATTCGCCAATTCGCCGCTCGGCAAAACCATCAAGGACGGGAAATAAATCATGAGCATCCTCAATGGCCCGCGACTGAATTTCTGGGGTGGTATCCGCACGGATGTCAGCCTGCCGAACAACTCACCGACCATGCAGTACAACGGCATCAAGAACTGGCCGATCTTCGACCTGACTACCTCGACCCTCGCACCGACTGCCCAGTCCTACACCGATGATCAGTTGAACAGCATGATCAATGCGCCCACGGGCGACTACTACACCGCCGGCGGCTGGAATCATTACGGGCAGCATGTCGTCGACATGCAAAACGCGCTGATCAGTTCTCAGGGCAGCCCGGGCAGCGTCAGTACCACTGGGGATATGGTGGGCCAGCCGGTCTATCTGCTGGGTTCTGTGGACCCGGTGACCGGACAAGGGCCGGTATCGGGCCCGATGATGGTGGACCTCGACCCCACCTCGACAACCACCACCCAGATATTTGTCGGTGGTCTGCAAATCGGTGGCAGTGACAATATCCAATTGCTGATTCGCGCCAATACGGTTTGCAGCAGTCTGGATCTCGGCATGCGGGTGCTGCAGCCACTACCGAAGGAGATGGATGCACCCGGCTCTTGCCGTATCAGTGGCACATTCCAGCTGACCTTTGCGCTGAGCAGTATTGTCAGTTGGAACCAGAACAGCAGCGGTTTGCGATCGATCATCCAGGCACCGGGGGCCACCGGTATCGTCCTGCGCTTCGTGATGTTCGAAATGTGTCCGACGATGACCACTCCCCAGTTGCAAGCCGATTATGCCGCCGGCAGAGACACCCCGAACCCGAGCATTGGCCGGGTCATCGGTACATTGGCTCCGGCTTTCGCAAATGAGCCGCTGAACTGTCAGGTGGGCCGTCAGATCGTCAATCAGGACACGGGCGGCACCGGCTACGCAGACCTGAGCAACCCGGCAATGCTGAGCGTCGACATGGTCAACATCATTCCGAAAGAGACGTTCAGGACCGTCAGGGATGACATCACCAGCCCAATCGGACCTAACGGGAATTACGGTCCTGTGACCCTGGCAGCCGGTACGACCACCCTGACCACACTCGATCCGACCAGCAGTCCACTGCTCGATTATTACGTGTATGGCGGCATTGTCGATCTGCCGCTCGATACAACTCAACAGTCTGCGGTCAGATCCTCAGCGTTGGCCATCAACGCCCCCGGCACGGTCGCCGGGACTACGTTGCAGGCAACAGAGTCCGTCTATCGGATCTATGCAGATCAACGCAGTGTCTATACCGAGGACTACCCACAGGGACTGTCGATTACGCTGCAGGTCCGGTATCTGGGTGCTGCGGTGACCAGGACAACTGAAATCGATCTCACCGCCGCGCCCTCGGGACCGTATTACACGCAACAGCGGTACTGCGACTTCCTTTATTTCCCCCCTGCCCTGACGGTGAGCCCCGGTCAGTTGTCCGTCACGTTCTCCGTCAACGTAAAACCCGCAGCGGCGCCCCTCGCCGGTTTCGTCGCCCTGACCTACACCGTCAACGGTCAGGACAGCGGCACCTATTTCACCAACTTCCGCAAATACGCCCAGACCGACTTCGGCATCCCCAAAGGCACCACCATCACATGGGAACTGATGTATCCGAATGTCCTGCGTTTTCACTACCTGGCCTTCCCCGCCATGTCTCGCTACATCCCGCTGAACCAGCCCGACGCGATCATGGGCGCGAAGAACCCGATCCTCGCCCGAACCTCGGATGCCTATAAAGGCACCACGCTGTTCATGCCGGTTGTGCGGTCGATGTCGCCCTCTCAGCGGGCGTTGTTGCGGGCCTATCTCACGGGCGAGCCGTGGCAACCGCCGCTGTGATCGCGCCCCCCGCCCATGGAGAGAAATCTATGACTGTTGATATTCCTGCGCACCCACGCGAAACCTTGCGCCCCAGCACAATCATCGCCGAAGGTTTGCTGAACCCACGCGGCGCCTGCGTGCAGGCCGATGGCAGCCTGCTGCTGGTCGAAGCCGGTTCAGGCCTGCCAGACCAGACGTTCAGCGGTCGCATCAGCCGACTACGACCGGACCCGCTCAAGCACGGCGCCTGGCTCGCCCGCGAAACCCTGGCACAAGGTTTTCGCGCCATGAACATGCAGGCCCGCATGCTGCGCGATGAAATCATGGGGCTGTCGGACATCGCCTGTGGTGACGGGCGTTGCCTGGTCAGCCAGACCGATTATGTCGAGGGCTCAAAACTGCTGGACCTGCAATACACCCCGCCCGAGCCGGTCTTCCACAGCCGGGGCAATCTGAATGCGCTGTGTTATCACCCGACCCGCCGCAGTTGGCTGGCGGTCAAACCCGATACCAATCAGTTGGTGGAATTCAGCACCGGCGAAGTTGAGCAGGTTCTGGTGCAGTTGCCCGAACTGGACAGGGGCCAGGAAGCCGTCCCCGTCACGTTGGTGTATGAACCGGCGACGGACGCCATACTGATCAGCCTGTTCTCCGGAGAGCTGCAAAGCGACCCGGGCCGCAAAGGCATCGATTTTGCCGATCAGGCCGGCCAGGTAATCCGGGTCTGGCCCGACACCGGCCGGATCGAAGTGCTGATTCGCGGCCTGCAGCTGCCCACCGGGCTGGCGCTGTGTCCGCAAGGGAACGTGCTGGTGCTGGAACTCTGCAGCCACTTGCAACAGCCGTTGCCGCCTGACTGGAATGGCGAGCCCATGCATGGCGGCTTCAGCCGGTTCAGCGGGCGACTGTTGAGTTGCAACCTGCAAACCGCCGAGGTGACTGTGCTTGCCCGCGACCTCGATACCCCGTCCAACCTGTGCCTGTTGCAGGATGCGGTGCTGGTGAGCGAAGGCATGGGGTTGACAGGTCGGCCGCTGCCCACCCCTGACAATAAAGTGGTTGCGTTGAGCGGCAGGTTGCGTCGAGTACAGCTCTGAAAACAGATGAAAAAAGGTGCGGCCCTGTCAAGGACGCACCTTCTGTGTATTGGGTGAGCACAATCTTGCCGATCAATACGCCAGGCACGCTCGCTTCAACGTTTCGCTCGGCAACTCATTGAACAGCGCCCGATAGCTGCTGGAAAACCGCCCCAGATGCCAGAACGACCAGTTCATCGCCACTTCGGCCACTGTGGTTTCTGTCGGCCCGCGTTTGCGCAACTCGCGATGTGCGCTGTTCAACCGTCGCAAGCGCAGCCAGTGGCTCGGCGTCATGCCGGTGAAGTCTTTGAATGCATGCTGCAACTGCCGTAGCGAGACGCCCGCCACCTGAGCCAGTTCCAACAAATTGACAGTCTCTTCCGGCGAATCGGCCGCCCACTCCCCTACTCGCTTCATGATCGTCCGCTCCTCGCTACGACGCTGCAAACCGTCGCGATCCAGGTGCACGCGAGCGTTATCGAGGATAAACAGACAGTCTTCCAGCAACTGCTGAGTCAGCGCTTCTTTACTAGGCGGATCAAGGGTTTGCGTCAACTTCGTGAGCGTCGAGCTTAACCAGCGACTGAACAAGGCGTTCTGTCCGCCGTTCAGCGGCGCCATGAACAATCCCTCGAGTCTCGCCACATCCAGACCGTGCTGACGGACAAATTCCGGGCCAAACACCACGGCGATTTCCTGGTAGTTCTCCGGGGTGATCCAGATGTTGCGGCTCTCTTCGTTGAGCAGATACAGCGCGTTGTCACTACGGTCGAAACAGAACGCCAAGGCACCCGGCGGTGCGCTGAAATTCTGCTCGACGCGGGTGTTCATCTGTTCTTCGTAAACCTGCACGCCCTGCAAATCCAGATAGCGAATCTGCCCGGCGAAATGCCCGGGAGACATCTGCTGGTAATGCTGAACCCAACCCGGCGTGGCGCGGATTTGCTCGGTGACATCAGCGGTATTGAAAGCCTGAACCTGTAGCGGATTGCACGTTGTCATGGGAGACCTTGCGCACTCTTTTGGTGCGCTTTGGTGCTGCTTAAAGTGGATAGATGGAACTGCAAGGCACGCCCAAGATAGTCGTCAACGCGCCACAGGGGAAGGGGCGGAAGATGAAACCCGCCCTCCCCGGCGTCTATAAAACCAATAACGAGGTCTTTATGAATGCCCCTTTCGATCAGCTGTTCACGTGGCTGAAAGATCACAAGATTACCGAAGTTGAATGTGTGGTCAGCGACCTGACCGGCATCGCCCGCGGCAAGATCGCACCGACCAACAAGTTCCTGCATGAGCGAGGCATGCGCCTGCCGGAAAGTGTGCTGCTGCAA
The DNA here is from genome assembly GCF_034008635.1 of Pseudomonas sp. P8_229. Lineage (NCBI taxonomy): Bacteria > Pseudomonadati > Pseudomonadota > Gammaproteobacteria > Pseudomonadales > Pseudomonadaceae > Pseudomonas > Pseudomonas sp. P8_229. Next base: position 6,131,848 of record NZ_CP125378.1, read on the forward strand.
ACGGTAACCGGGGATTTTGTCGACGACGACATCTACTACGACCTGCTCGATCCTGCCGATATCGACATGGTCTGCAAGCCAGTGGCTGACGCGGTCTACGTGATTCCATGGGCGATCGAGCCGACTGCCATCGTCATCCACGACACCTTCGACAAGTTCGGCAACCCGATCGAACTGTCGCCGCGCAACGTGCTGAAGAAAGTCCTGCAACTCTATACCGACAAAGGCTGGAAGCCGATTGTTGCGCCGGAAATGGAGTTTTACCTGACCCAGCGCTGCGAAGACCCGGACCTGCCGCTCAAGGCGCCATTGGGCCGTTCGGGCCGTGCGGAAAGCGGTCGTCAGTCGTTTTCGATCGACGCCGCCAACGAGTTCGATCCGCTGTTCGAAGACGTCTACGACTGGTGCGAACTGCAAGGTCTGGATCTGGACACACTGATCCACGAAGACGGCCCGGCGCAGATGGAAATCAACTTCCGTCACGGCGACGCACTGGATCTGGCGGACCAGATCACCGTGTTCAAACGCACCCTGCGCGAAGCGGCGCTCAAACACAACGTCACCGCCACTTTCATGGCCAAGCCGATTGGCGACGAGCCCGGCAGCGCCATGCACCTGCATCAGAGTGTGGTGGAAATCGCCACCGGCAAGCCGATCTTCGCCAATGCCGACGGCACGATGAGCGACCTGTTCCGCCATCACATCGGCGGGCTGCAGAAATACATCCCGAAAGTACTGCCAATGTTCGCGCCCAACGTCAACTCGTTCCGCCGCTTCCTGCCGGACACTTCGGCACCGGTGAACGTCGAATGGGGCGAAGAAAACCGTACCGTCGGCTTGCGTGTGCCAACCTCCGGCCCGGAAGCGATGCGCGTGGAAAACCGCTTGCCGGGTGCCGACGCCAACCCGTACCTGGCGATCGCCGCGAGCTTGCTCTGCGGTTACATCGGCATGATCGACAAGGTCGAGCCGAGTGCTGCCGTTGAAGGTCGGGCCTACGAGCGCCGCAATTTGCGCTTGCCGATCACCATCGAAGAAGCGCTGACGCAAATGGAAGAGTGCGACACCGTTGCCCAGTACCTGGGCAGCAAGTTCGTACGCGGTTACGTCGCCGTCAAACGCGCCGAGCACGAAAACTTCAAGCGCGTGATCAGTTCATGGGAACGCGAGTTCCTGCTGCTGAGCGTCTAAACCAATCCGCAAAGCCCCTTCACCCCCTGTGGGAGGGGCTTTTGTGGGAGGGGCTTGATCCCGAAAGCGGTGTGCCAGTCAACAGTAATGTTCAACGTGCCGGCCTCTTCGGGAGCAAGCCCCCTCCCGCAGAGGAACAATGAGCGACCTGAAAATCCAGAACCACCTGAAAAAATCCAATAACTTCAAGAGGTGTCGATATGCGTCTACTGAAATCCATGGTCCCCGCCGCACTGGCGCTGGTGTGCAGCACTGCAGCCCTGGCTCAGCCACAGGTCAGCGTCTACAACTGGACCGACTACATCGGTGAAACCACCCTCGCCGACTTCCAGGCCAAGACCGGGATCAAGGTGATCTACGACGTTTTCGATTCCAACGAAACCCTGGAAGGCAAGCTCCTCGCCGGCCGTACCGGCTACGACGTGGTGGTGCCGTCCAACCACTTTCTCGCCCGTCAGGTGAAGGCCGGCGCGTTCCTCAAGCTGGATCGCGAGCAGCTGCCGAACTGGAAAAACCTCGACCCGAAACTGCTTGCGCTGCTGGAGAAAAACGACCCGCAGAACGCGCACTCGGTGCCGTACCTGTGGGGCACCAACGGCATTGGCTACAACGTCGACAAGGTCAAGCAAGTGCTGGGCATCGATCACATCGATTCCTGGGCGGTGCTGTTCGAGCCGGAAAACATCAAGAAACTCTCGCAGTGCGGCGTGTCGATGATGGACTCGGCCGACGAAGTGTTCCCGGCCATCCTCAACTACATGGGTATGGACCCGCGCAGCGAAAACCCGGAAGACTTCAAAAAGGCTGAAGCCAAGCTGCTGAGCATCCGCCCGTATATCACCTACTTCCACTCCTCCAAATACGTCTCAGACCTGGCCAATGGCGACATCTGCGTGGCCTTCGGTTACTCCGGTGACGTGTTCCAGGCCGCCAACCGCGCCAAGGAAGCCAAGAATGGCGTGAACATCGCCTACGCCATTCCCAAAGAAGGCGCCAACCTGTGGTTCGATCTGTTGGCCGTTCCCACGGATGCGGCCAACGCCAAGGAAGCCCACGCTTTCATTAATTACCTGCTCGATCCACAGGTGATCGCCAAGGTCAGCGCCTCAGTCGGTTACGCCAACCCGAATCCGGCCGCCAAGCAGTACATGGACGTGGCGCTGGTGAGCAACCCAGAGGTTTATCCGTCGCAGGAAGTCCTCGACAAACTGTACATTTCCACCACCCCGCCCCAGTCGATCATGCGTCTGATGACCCGGTCCTGGAGCAAAGTGAAGTCGAACAAATGAATCAGTACACCCAGGAACACGCCCGCTCCTATTACGCAGCTTCGGCGCGGGCAACCACTCCCTACCCCAAGCTGGACGGCGACCTGAGCGTTGATGTCTGCGTGATCGGCGGCGGGTTCACCGGGGTCAACACCGCCATCGAACTCGCTCAGCGCGGGTTGTCGGTGGTGTTGATCGAGGCCCGACGCATCGGCTGGGGCGCCAGCGGGCGCAACGGCGGGCAGTTGATCCGCGGCATCGGCCATGAAGTCGAAGGCTTTGCCCGCTATGTCGGTAATGACGGCGTGCGTTACTTGCAACGCGCCGGCATTGATTCGGTGGAACTGGTGCGCCAACGCATCACTGACCACAACATCGAGTGCGACTTGCGCTGGGGCTTCTGTGAGCTGGCCAACACTCCCGCCCAGTTCGCCGCGTTCAAGGCGGAGCAAGTCAGCCTCGGAGAACTTGGCTACCGCCATGAGACCCGGCTGGTCGGCCCCGAGCAGATTCGCAAGCAAGTGGTCAACGCCGACGTCTACGCCGGTGGTCTGGTGGACATGGGCTCCGGCCATCTGCATCCACTGGACCTGGTGCAGGGTGAAGCGCGCCTGGCGGCGTCCCTCGGCGTGCGAATTTTCGAACAGAGCCCGGTGCAGCAGATCATCCACGGCGAAACCGCCCTGGTGCGCTGCGCCAACGGCACCGTGCGCGCCGGCAGTCTGGTGCTCGGTTGCAACGCGCACCTGGACGAACTCGAACAGCAGCTCAGCGGCAAAGTACTGCCCGCCGGCAGCTACATCATCGCCACCGAGCCGTTGTCCGAGGAGCGCGCCGCGCAACTGATCCCGCACAACCTTGCACTGTGCGACCAGAAAGTCGGCCTCGATTACTACCGGCTCTCGGCAGATCGGCGTCTGTTGTTCGGCGGTGCGTGCCACTACTCCGGTCGCGATCCGGCGGATATCGCCGCCTACATGCGACCGAAGATGCTGAAAGTCTTCCCGCAACTGGCGGATGTGCGCATCGACTATCAGTGGGGCGGCAAGATCGGCATTACCGCCAACCGCTTCCCGCAGGTCGGGCGCCTCAAACAGCAGCCGAACGTGTTCTACGCTCAGGGTTATTCCGGTCACGGCCTGAACGTCACGCACTGGTGCGCCAAGTTGCTGGGCGAGGCAATCCACGCGGGCCACAGTCAGGGCATGGACGTGTTCAGCGCGGTGCCACACATGACTTTCCCCGGTGGCCCGGCCCTGCGTTCGCCGCTGCTGGCACTGGGCATGTTCTGGTATCGGCTGCGTGAGCTGGTGGGTTGACGGCGTAACAGGAATTAATCCTTTCGGTTTGCTCTATCGCAAGGCACTTCTATATTGATGAAGTGCTTTTGCGTTCCTGGCGCTCAGTGCCCAACAAACCGAGGAGGACATGGATGAAGTCGTCAGCCGCCGATGAGCCGCGAGCACCGGGCCAAGCCCCGATCAAGACCCGACGTTTCAGCATTTCACTGGTGTGGATCGTCCCGATCGTGGCGGTGCTGGTCGGCGTTTCGCTGGTGGTGCACAACCTGATGCAGGAAGGCCCGACGATCATCGTCAACTTCAAGACCGGCAGCGGCCTGACCGCCAACAAGACCGAGGTCAAATACCGCAATGTGGTGATCGGTCAGGTGACAGACGTTGAGTTGAGCGGCGATCAGAAAAGCGTCGACGCCACCATCAAACTGTCCAAACAGGCCGAAACCTTCACCCGCGAAGACTCGCAATTCTGGGTCGTGCGCCCCCGCATCGGCGCCGGCGGTGTGTCGGGCATCGACACACTGCTCTCCGGCGACTACATCGGCGCCGACATTGGTCAGGCCGACAACCGCGCCAAACACTTCAAGGGCCTGGAAAATCCACCCCCCATCACCTACGGCGAACCGGGCAAGCGCTTCATGCTTCACGCGCCGGATCTTGGCTCGCTGGACATCGGTTCTCCGGTTTATTACCGCAAGATTCCGGTCGGCCAGGTCGTCACCTACACCCTCAATTCCGAGGGCAAAGGGGTGGATATCGAAGTCTTCATTCACTCGCCGAACGACACGTTCGTCACCGAGAACACCCGGTTCTGGAATGCCAGCGGCATCGATATCAATGTCGGCGCCAATGGCTTTGCGGTGAAGACCGAATCGCTGTCGACCCTGCTAGTGGGCGGCATCGCTTTCCGTGCTCCGGATTACAGCCCCAACGATGTCGCAGCCGCCGATGACAAGGATTTCGAGTTGTTCGCCGACCAGCAGACCGCCCTCGCCCCACCCAACGGCAAGGCGCAATACATGGTGCTGCGTTTCGACCAGTCGCTGCGCGGGCTCAAGGTCGACGCGCCGGTCGAGTTCCTCGGCATGGAGATCGGCCGGGTGGTGGGAATCAACCTGGATTTCGACGCGAAAAAGCGCACCTTTCCGCTTAATGTCGGGATCGTCATTTACCCGCAGCGCCTCGGCCAGGCCTACAAAAAGATGCTGACCGAATTCAAGCATGATCCCAACGACGAAGCCGCCGGCATTCGCCTGCTCGGCACCTTCGTCGATAACGGCCTGCGCGCCCAGGCCCGTAGCGGTAACCTGCTGACCGGACAGCTGTACATCGCGCTGGATTTCTTCCCGAAAGCCGAGAAAGTCGCATTCGATGCAACGGTCCGGCCAGTGATCCTGCCAACCATTCCCGGCAGCCTCGAGCAACTGCAGGAAAAACTCGAGTCGGTGGTCGACAAGCTCAACAAACTGCCGGTCGACAGGATTGCCAGCAACCTCGACAGCAACCTCGTGGAGTTACGCAAAGGCCTGACCCAGTTCAACGCGAAAACCCTGCCGGGCGTGCAGAATACGCTGGCCGACGTGAGCAAGACCTTGCAGTCCGCCAGTTCGACATTGGCCGAAGACTCTCCACAGCGTGAGAAACTGACCGAAACCCTCGACGAACTAGGGCGCATGTCGCGTTCGCTGCGTGAGCTGTCGGATTACCTGGGGCGCCATCCGGAATCGCTGATCCGTGGTCGCCCGGACAACGCTGCACCGCTGGACCTGAAGGGACCACCGCGCAATTGAGCACAGGAGCTACCCCATGGCTTTACCGCTGAAGATCACCGTGCTCGCTGCGTTTTTGCTCCTTGGCGCCTGCCGCAGCGAACCGATCAGCTTTCACACCCTGACCCCGGTGCAGTTGCCCACTTCCCGCGCCGGCACGCAGATTCCCATCGAGGGCATCAGCGTGCCGCCGCAAGTCGACCGCCCGCAAATCGTCATCCGTCAGGGCAACAACGGCCTGGCGATTCTGGAAACTCAATGGTGGGGCGCAAGTCTGGCGGATGAGTTACGCAGTGCGTTAAGCGATCAACTGAGCAATACCGGCAGTCGCGGCAATGTCTCGGTGCGCATCGATGTGCAGCGGTTTGATTCGATCCCCGGCCAATACGGACTGATCGACGTCAAATGGCGCCTGCGTCCGAGCGGTGCGGCGGACAATAGCCTGCTGACGTGCCATTCGACCTTGCAAACACCCTCCGGCCCGAGCATCGATGAGCTGGTGACGGCACAACAGAATAACGTCAGACGCCTGGCGGCACTGATCAATCAGGCGGTGGGCAATTCACGCACTTGTCCGTCGGCAACTTGAGTCGCCGCCGATAGCGTGACGGTGAAACGGCAACCGTTGGGTTCGCGAGTCACCAGTTGGACTTGCCAGCGTTGATGGCTGCAGATCCGCTGCACCAGCGACAACCCCAGTCCAAGCCCTTCACCGCGCTGTTCATCACCGCGCACGAATGGCTGAAACATCGCGTGGCGTTTCTCTTCCGGTATTCCGATACCACTGTCCTCGACCACGAAGCTGTCCTTGAGCAATGACAACCGGACAAAGCCGTGATCGGTGTAGTGCCAGGCATTACGCAAAAGATTGCCCATGACCGACTGCAAAAACGTCAGGTCATAGCGCGTGGTGCCAGCCAGTTGCGGCTCGTAGATAAACTCCAGACCCTTTTCGCGAATCAGTCGCCCCCAGATTTCCACCTGAGCATCGGCAATATCCTTGAGGGTGCAGGTGGCTGCGGTGCCAAGCTCTTCAGGCTTGCGCGCGAGCATCAAAAAGGTCTCGACCAGTTGGCGCATCTCGGCGCTGGCGCGGGCAATGCGTTTGACCTGCGCAGTGGAACGCGGATCAAGCGAAGGGTTGACCAGCAACAGCTCGCAGGAGCTGGCCAGAATCATCAATGGCGTGCGCAGTTCATGGCTCACGTCACTGGTGAAGAGCTTTTCCCGATTCAGGGTTTCTCGTAACCGGCCAAGGGTCTGGTCAAAAGACTGTGCCAACTCCCCTACCTCATCATCGGCATAATCGGGACGCAATGCCGGGGCAACCGCAATCAACTGATCACGATGACGCACCTGCCCCGCCAGGCGAATCACCGGTGCCATGACCTGACGCGCCAACAACCTGCCGAGCGCGACAGCCAACATGACGCTGAGGATGAAGCCGACGATCACCACGACGAACAGCAGGTGCTCCCGCTGTTCAAAGCTTTCCTGATTGCGCAGCAGCACATATTTGCGTCCGCCAACCGCGTCGACCATGGCGTAGAAGTCATCGCCGTTGAGCGATATCTCCTGGAAACCCAAGGGCAGGCTCGCCAATGGCTCCGTCAGCGCCATGGGACCCGGGCCGTTCTCGAAGAAAAACAATTCGCTTTTTTCCGGCTCATGCCGCCATTGGCTGATGTCGTCCATCGCCAGCAACCGGCGCAACCCACCGTTCAGGGCGGTCATGGTCAACTTGTGTTCCACGACATGTACGGTGGCGACAATGCCCATGGCGAACACACCGGCAACCAGAGCGCTCATCAAGGCGAACACAATCACAATTCGATTGGCGAGGCTTTGCTTGAGGTCCATCCGGTTCAATGACTCCAGGGCTGATATCAGAACATAGGCAAGCTTGCGCGCGATGACGTTGCCCAAGGGGCGCAGCTTCGCCTCCATCGCTGCCATTGTTAAGTAGCTCCGATAAACAAAACGCGTATTTGAGTTTGTTTATCAAATAGCCGTTTTAGTTAAAACACGCTGCCCCTCGCAAATTTTTCACATGTTCTTCACTGCCCCGCCACGTGTCTGACCGTAGTGTTCAGCAGCCATTCAAGCAAACCACCGTAAAGTAACTAACCTTCTCGAGCTTACGTTGCACTTTGTGTGCGCTGAATGGAACTCGGGAATGACAAGGGGCAACGTTTTGGTTGAATTAATACAAGTACAATCAGCGTCCAAGCGATGGGATCTGTCTCGTCCGCGCACCTGGGCAATCATTGCTGCCGGTTTGCTGGTGATCGCACTCATTTGCGGCTTCGTCTGGATGCAACGCTCGCCCGCCAATCTGCGCTATGCCAGTGCGTCTGCCACCCAGGAATGGGTGAACGCCTGGCAGGCCGGCGAAGTCGTCGCGCTGGTGCGTCATACCGAGCGTTGCGACCGCTCGACCAATACCTGCCTGGGTCCGGCGGACGGTATCACTCAGGCTGGCAGTGTTGCTGCAGCTGGCGTAGGTCGTGGCTTCACGCAGCTGGGTCTGGAGAAAACCCAGTTCTTCAGCAGCCCGCTGACGCGCACCATGCAGACCGCGCATTACATGCTCGGCCACGATGCAGTCGCCCAGGAATGGCTGGAAACCTGTGGCCCGTCACTGCGCGATGACGTGGTGGCGCACAAGACGCCCGGGCAGAACATGATCCTGGTGACTCACAGTGGCTGCATCGCCGACTTTGAAAGGCAAACCGGTTATCCCCGGGCAGTTGCTGCCGAATATGGCAGCGCTGTTTTAGTCCGGATAGACGCGCAAGGCCAGCTCAAAGTGATTGGCATCATGAATCCCGAAGGCTGGCAACACATGAACAAATAAATAAGCAAGTTTTTTTGCGCAACTTTGCGGTATTGCGCAAACAAGCCTCTGGCCTGCGGGTTGGCGCCTGCCAATTTGTAATAAAACATGTTTTTTAGTTTCAAAAACTGGACATATTCCGTTTTAAAGCTTGTCTTTCCAGAGAGAACTTAGAGCTGGAGGCACGCCAGTTCTCTGAATACAGGAGACGTCCACCGGACGTGCTCGCACCTGCATTCATCCAACCCGGTGACACGCCTGCTACGGAAATCGCCAGGCGCGTCACTGAAACGCACACTTGTACTGCACCAAGGTCCAGTCATGACGTCTGAGAACAAACCGTTGCATCACGCGGCTGTGAATTTGCCACGCCTCCACCAGAGCAGCTTGATCGAGCGTTTTGCGATCCCCGGTCTGGTCTTGGCGTTCGTAGTGTTTTATCTGCTGCCACTGATGACCCACGGCCTGTGGATTCCCGATGAAACCCGGTATGGCCAGATCAGCCAGGAAATGCTGCAGAGCGGCAACTGGGTGGCGCCGCACTTCATGGGCATTCGCTATTTTGAAAAACCGATTGCCGGCTACTGGATGATTGCCATCGGCCAGGCGATTTTCGGCGAGAACCTGTTCGGCGTGCGCATCGCCTCGGCGCTCAGCAGCGGCGTCAGCGTATGGCTGGCGTATCTGCTGGCCCGCCGTCTGTGGAACAACCCACGCATCAGCGCTGCTTGTGCCCTCCTTTATATGAGCTTCGGTTTGATCGCCGGTCAGGCGGGCTATGCCAACCTCGATCCGCAGTTCACGTTGTGGGTCAACCTGAGCCTGGTCGCGATCTGGTTTGCCATCGACAGCCACACCCCGCGCGGTCGCCTGGGGGGCTGGGCGCTGCTCGGACTCGCTTGCGGCATGGGTTTGATGACCAAGGGCTTTCTCGCCCTGATGTTGCCGGTGCTGATCGCCCTCCCCTACATGATCTGGCAGCGGCGTTTTGGCGAACTGGTGCGCTATGGCCTGGTGGCCGTGGCGGTGGCGGCACTGGTCAGCGTGCCGTGGGCCCTGGCCGTAAACGCCCGTGAACCGGACTTCTGGCGTTTCTTCTTCTGGCACGAACACATCCGTCGCTTTGCCGCCGGTGAAGACGCACAGCATGCGCGCCCATGGTGGTTCTATCTGCCGCTGCTGTTTGCTTCCACCTTGCCGTGGGCACTGCTGTTGCCTTCGACGCTGCTGCGCACCTGGCGCGAAAAGCGCGATCCGAAAATCGGCTTCCTGGCCTTGTGGTTTGTATTGCCACTGGCATTTTTCAGCGCAAGCAGCGGCAAACTGCCGACCTACATCATGCCGTGCCTGCTGCCATTGGCCTTGTTGATGGGCCACACGCTGATGGGCTGGCTCGATCGCCAGGACGGCCGGGTCTTGCGGACCAACGGCGTGGTCAATGTGGTGCTGGCCTGTGCCGGACTGGTCGCGCTGATCTATCTGCAGGCGACCCGCGAAGTTTACGAACACACCGAAATGTTCAGCCTGTCGCTGGCCTACATCGTGCTGCTCGGCTGGCTCATCGGCGGCTCGCTGCAGACATTGCGGCCACTGACGCTGTGGGCGATGCCGGCGCTGGGCATTGGCCTGCTCATCGCGCTGCTGCCGGCCGCCATGCCAGCGACCATCGTCAACAGCAAGATGCCGGATCAGTTCATTGCCGAACACCAGCAGGAACTGAGCGCAACCACCTCGTTGCTGAGTAACGACCTGGGGGCAGCGTCTGCGTTGTCCTGGCGCCTGCGCCGCCCGCAGGTGGATCTGTTCAACACCGTTGGCGAACTCAAGTACGGTCTCGATGACCCGGCCATGGCTTCGCGCAAAGTCAGTCTGGACAGTGTCGGGGAGTGGATGACCGAAGCGCGTAAAAAAGGCTCGGTCGGCGTGGTGATGCGGGTCAACAGCACATCGGATGCGCAGCAACTCGAGCTGCTGCCCATCGATGGCAAGCACTACCGCCGTGGCCAACTGGAAATCCTCATCTTCGACCAGAGCCAGCCATGACCCGGAACAACACTGACCGGGGGCCGTTGCTGCTCCTGTTGGCGGCGACTGCCCTGCTGTTATTGCTCGGCCTGGGCAGTCGCGAACTGTGGGGCGCGGAAACCCGCTGGGCCAACATCGCGCTGCAGATGCTGCAAAGCGGTGACTATTTCGACCCGTACCTCAAGGGCAGTCCGTATTACGACAAGCCGCTGCTGTCGTACTGGCTGATCACCGCCACCTCCTGGTTGACCGGTGGGCTGGGGCATTGGTCGCTGCGACTGTCTTCGGTCATTTCGGCGTGGTTCAGCGTGTGGCTGGTGTACCTGCTCGGCGAGCAACTGTTTCGCAAGGGCACCGGACTGATCGCGGGCTGGATGCTGGCGACCACCTTCTATTTCGTGTTCTGGGCGCGGGTGGCCACGGCCGACATCCTCACCGTGTGCGGGATTCTGGCCGCGGTCTGGTGGTACTGGCGCGGGCCGGATGACACGCGCTTTTCGCGTTATCTGGTGTTCTTCGGCTTGCTGTCGCTGACATCGCTGTTCAAGGGACTGATCGGTTTCATCCTGCCCGGGCTGGTGCTGTTGCCGCACCTGGTCAGCGAACATCGCTGGAAACGCCACCTGAACCTGCGCCTGTGCGCCGCCCTGCTGATTGCCGGCGCCTTCTATATGGTGCCGTTCCTGCTGTCGCATCTCTACGGTGCGCCGAACTACGGCGAAAGCGGCCTGGGCCTGGTTCTGCGGGAAAACGTCGTGCGGTTTTTCCAGCCGTTTGATCAATTCGGGCCGATTTACACCTACCTGATCTATCTGCCGGTCTACACCCTGCCCTGGGCGCCGTGCTGGATCATTGCGTTGTGGGTGGCGATCCGCAACTGGCGTGAGATCGAGCCGGACACCCGCTGGCTGATCCTCGGCCTCGGCTTGCTGATGCTGTTTTTCACCGCCAGCGGCAGCCGTCGCAGTTACTACGTGCTGCCACTGGTGCCGTTCGCGCAATTGCTCGGCGCCTGGTGGATCACCCGACGCATGGCCGCGCGCAACTCCGAAGGCCGTGGCTGGAAAATCGGCTTCGGCGTGGCCACCGTTGCCCTGGTTGCGATCCTTGGCGTGCTCTATCCGTGGACCAACAGTGGCGGCGGCGCGATTCCGTTTGGCGACTCGGTACGTCAGCAGGCCAGCCAACAGGCACCGCTCAACCAGTGGCGGATGGTCATGGTCGAGGTCGACAACAAGGTGCCGATGTACCTGCAAACCGGCGGTGCACCGTTCTATTACGTGCAAGAAGGTCAGGACTTTCCGCGCTCGGGAGACACCGCAGCGCTGATGAACTGGCTGGAGCGCACCAGCGGCCAGCATTGGGATCCGCAACGCACGATCATTGTCGCCCAGTACCGCACCGGCGAAACACCGCCGCTGAATTATCTGAGTAGCGACCATCAGGTCATCACCACCACCCCCACCCGCGGCGAGCAGCTCTTTCACGGCCGTGAAGACCAGAGCGTTGCGTACATCCCAAACCCTTCCTGAAAAACCACGTCATCGGGCGCACGGCAATCGTGCGCCTTGTGACGTCGTCGCCTAATCTGAATGACAATGACAAGTATTAACGGTTTGTTTGACGTTTTTTTCTCATTTGCCCCCCTAAATTGCCCTGCGACTTAACACTTGCAAATCATTCGCATTGCATCACGCTGCGAAGGCTTGCCTATAACGTCTTATAAACAGGAGCTCACCGGTCATGCACCCACGTATTGCATCGTTCTTCAAACCCGCTCTGCTGACGACCGCCCTGCTCGTTGCCGGCCACGCAGTGGCTGCTGACGCCGTTGGTATCGTGGTCTACAACGCGCAACACGAAAGCCTGACCAAAGCCTGGGTTGACGGTTTCACCCAGGAAACCGGCATCCCGGTCACGATTCGCAATGGCGACGACACCGAGATGGGCAACCAACTCGTTCAGGAAGGTTCGGCCTCGCCGGCTGACGTGTTCCTCACGGAAAACTCTCCGGCCATGGTGCTGGTCGATAACGCCAGGCTGTTCGCCCCGGTAGCACCGACAACGCTTGAGCAGGTGGATTCGGCTTACCGCCCGGCTCACGGCCAATGGGTCGGCATCGCTGCCCGCTCGACGGTGTTCGTCTACAACCCGGCCAAGCTGGCCGAGAAAGACTTGCCAAAATCCCTGCTCGACCTGGCCAAACCTGACTGGAAAGGTCGCTGGGCCGCCTCGCCTGCCGGTGCCGACTTCCAGGCGATCGTTGCCGCCGTGCTTGAGCAGAAAGGCGAAGCTGCCACGCTGGACTGGCTCAAAGGCATGAAAACCAACGCGACGATCTATCGCGGCAACAGCGCCGTGCTCAAAGCGGTGAATGCCGGCCAGATCGACAGCGGCGTGATCTACCACTATTACAGCTTCGTCGATCAGTCCAAGACCGGCGAAAACAGCAAGAACACCAAACTGCACTACTTCAAACATCAGGACCCGGGTGCGTTCGTGAGCATTTCCGGCGCTGGCGTACTGGCTTCCAGCAAGCATCAGGACGAAGCCCAGCAGTTCGTCAAATACATCACCGGCAAACAGGGCCAGGAAGTCCTGCACACCGGCAATTCGTTTGAGTACGCGGTTGGCAAGGGCGCCCAGTCCAACCCGAAACTGGTACCACTCAAAGACCTCGATGCGCCAAAGGTCGATGCCTCGAAACTCGACAGCAAGAAAGCCGTCGAGCTGATGACTCAGGCCGGACTGCTCTAAGTGATGCCTGAAACCCTGCCGGCGGGGGTGGTTTCGGCCTCCCCCGCCCAGCGCTCACGTGCCACCCGCGCCCTCAATGGTCGCGGGGGATCGTGGGTGGTCGTTCTGGCGATTATCGTTTCCTTGCTGTCGCTGCTGCCGATCGGGTTCGTGATCGGCGTGTCGTGGTATACCGGCTGGGCGACTATCGAAGCCATGGTGTTCCGCCCACGCGTGGCCGAATTATTGATCAACACCGTTTTGCTGGTGCTGATCACCCTGCCTATCTGCGTCGTGCTCGGCACGGCACTGGCCTGGTTGACCGAACGCAGCAATCTGCCCGGGCGCCGCCTCTGGTCGTTGCTCGCGGTTGCGCCGCTGGCGGTCCCGGCGTTCGTCCACAGTTATGCGTGGGTCAGCCTGGTGCCCTCGATTCACGGATTGCCGGCTGGTGTGCTGGTGTCGGTGATTGCGTACTTTCCGTTTCTTTATCTGCCGGTGGCCGCGACGTTGCGTCGTCTCGATCCAGCCATTGAAGACGTTGCCGAATCTCTCGGGCTCAAACCCCGGGCGGTGTTCTTGCGCGTGGTCTTGCCGCAGTTGCGGCTGGCGATTTGTGGGGGCGCACTGTTGGTCGGTCTGCATTTACTGGCCGAATACGGCCTGTACGCGATGATCCGTTTCGACACGTTCACCACGGCGATCTTCGATCAGTTCAAATCGACCTTTAACGGCCCGGCCGCGAACATGCTCGCCGGGGTGTTAGCGCTCTGCTGCCTGGCCATGCTAAGCGCCGAGTCTACTGCGCGTGGCCAGGCGCGCTACGCCCGGGTTGGCTCGGGCAGCGCCCGTGAACAGCGCACGGTGCGCTTGAGTCGCGGTGCGATCGTCCTCGGCCTCGGCCTGCAAATCGTCACCTGCCTGCTGGCCCTCGGCGTGCCGCTGCTGACGCTGGGCCGCTGGTTGATGGCCGGTGGCGTAGAGGTCTGGGAAGGTGGCGAGTGGCTGCCGGCCTTGCTGCAGACGCTTGCATTGGGTGTCGCGGGGGCGCTGTTGACCACTGTGGCGGCGATCCCCATTGCCTGGCTGTCGATCCGTGCTCCCGGCCGATTGCAGCGCTTGCTCGAAGGCTGCAATTACATCACCAGTTCGCTGCCCGGCATTGTTGTGGCGCTGGCTTTGGTGACGGTCACCATTCACTTCGCCCGCCCGATCTACCAGACCACCATCACCGTGCTGCTGGCATACCTACTGATGTTTCTGCCACGCGCGCTGGTCAGCTTGCGCGCCGGTTTCGCGCAAGCGCCGGTAGAGCTGGAAAACATCGCGCAAAGCCTCGGCCGCTCACCCGTGCGCGCCCTGTGGCTGATCACCCTGCGCCTGGCTGCGCCGGGTGCGGCTGCCGGTGCAGCACTGGTGTTTCTGGCGATCACCAATGAATTGACCGCCACCCTGTTGCTCGCGCCTAACGGCACGCGCACCCTGGCCACCGGTTTCTGGGCCATGACCAGCGAAATCGACTACGCCGCCGCAGCGCCTTACGCCCTGCTGATGATCGTGCTCTCGCTGCCGTTGACGGCCATTCTCTATCACCAATCAAGACGTACGGCTGGCCGATGAACGCTCTCGAAATCACCTCACTCAGCAAAGCCTTCGGTGCCCAGACTGCTCTGGATGACATCTGCCTGTCGGTGCCGTCGGGCAGCCGCACGGTCATCGTCGGGCCGTCGGGCTCCGGTAAAACCACCTTGTTGCGAATGATTGCCGGGTTCGAATTCCCCGATGCCGGCAGCCTGTCGCTCAACGGCGAAGTGCTGGTCGACAGCAGCCACGCGGTGCCGGCCTATCAACGCCAGATCGGCTATGTGCCGCAGGATGGCGCGCTGTTTCCGCACATGACCGTCGCCGCCAACATCGGCTTCGGCCTGACGCAAAACGGCACCGCGAGAAACCAGCGCATCCTTGAGTTGATGGACAGCGTAGCGCTGGACGCCAACATGGCGACGCGTTGGCCTCACGAGTTGTCCGGCGGCCAGCAGCAACGTGTCTCGCTGGCGCGGGCTCTGGCGCAACAACCTCGTCTGATGCTGCTCGACGAGCCGTTTTCAGCGCTCGACACCGGTTTGCGCGGGGCCATGCGCAAAATGGTTGCGCGGCTGCTGGAGAACGCCGGGGTGACCACCATTCTGGTCACCCATGACCAAAGCGAAGCGCTGTCGTTTGCCGACCAGTTGGCGGTGATGCGCGGCGGCCGGCTGGTGCAGTCCGGGCACCCGATGGACCTTTATCGTTATCCGAGCGATGAACAGACGGCGCATTTCCTCGGTGAAGCCGTGGTCATGCCAGCGCGGATCGAGTCCGGCTGGGCGCATTGCGATCTCGGGCGTGTGGCCGTCAACACCAACGGTTTTGCCGGCAGCGCGCAGATCATGCTGCGGCCCGAGCAACTGCAAATAACCGATGCGCCTGCCGACACCCAAGGCTGCCATGCGGTCGTGACCGAGCGGGATTTTGGTGGCAATACCTGCACCCTGACCGTCGAACTGCGCCCGCAGACTGCACAGGATGCCGGGCGCTCGCTGTTGGTGCGCAGCACCGGCATGCATGCGCCACCAGCCGGTAGCGCCGTGCAGTTGTCGATTCTCGGTGCCGCGCACGTTTTTGACATGCGCTGATCAGAGGTCGAAACGGTCCACCGCCCGCCGGCGTTCGTTGTCATCACGGACGTCGTAATTGGCCGTCGTCTGGATGTTGCTGTGGTGCGCGAGTTTCTGCGCGATCGACAGATCGTGCTCCTCGATCACCCGGGTGATGAACGAGCGGCGGAAGTCGTGAGGCATGATCTTCACCCCGACCTGTGTGCCGCGCTGGCGGGCGATGTAGTAGATCGCATGCTTGGTGATGCGCTCGCGGGTGATGTGGCTGCCACGGCGAATACGGTTGAACAGGAAGGCATCATCGCTCTCGCCTTCCTTGAGCTGCGAACGACGCAACTCAAGCCAGGCATCGAGTTTGGCGAAGGCCCAGGCCGGGGCGTACTTGATCAACTGCTTGTTGCCCTTGGCGGTCACGCACAGGCTGCGCTCGCTGAAATCGACCTGATTCAGGTCCAGATCCACTGACTCCGACTTGCGCATGCCGGTGCCGTACAGCAGCGCAATCACTGCGGCGTCGCGCAAGCCCTGCGGGCGCGGATCAGCGGCGCAGACCTCCATCAACTCGTGAATCAACGTGCGTTTGAGATTGCGACCCTGCGACAACCGGGTGCCGGCGATGCCTTTTACGGAGCGCATTTTCAGCAGGTGTTCCTGACTGATCAGGCTCATGCGCCACGCCTCATTCATAACCCCACGCACGGCGTTTACATAGAGTGATGAGGTATTGGGCGCGTAGTTGTCTTCGCGCAAAGCCGCGACTAAGGCCACGACATCTTCCGGTTGCAAGGCGTGCCACGGGATCTCTTCGACATTCATGTCTTCGAAGCCCAAACGGTCGGCAGCGTCTTGTAAAACGTAACGCATGGTGAGTTGGCTGGAAGGTGCCAAACGCGCCAGATACAGGGACATAGGGTTGGTTTTCGGGGTAACGGCAGGTAAAGCGGGTAAGTCAATCAAACGAAAGGCCTTGATTAAAAACTGTTCAACACAACAACTAACAACTGCAATCTACTTAATATAAAACACGTGTGACTCTGTCGGACTTTGCAAAAAAGCGCCGCGATAAGCGCTGCAAGCCTGAACAGTGGCTGTATGAAGGGGAGATAAATGATTCACCGACCGGTTTTTCATATTCCTTTCACAAAATCGGGAATAACCTTGGGCCCGACCGATCCTCAGCCGATATCGCCCAACCTGCCGGGCAACGCCT
The DNA here is from genome assembly GCF_034008635.1 of Pseudomonas sp. P8_229. Lineage (NCBI taxonomy): Bacteria > Pseudomonadati > Pseudomonadota > Gammaproteobacteria > Pseudomonadales > Pseudomonadaceae > Pseudomonas > Pseudomonas sp. P8_229. Next base: position 6,148,838 of record NZ_CP125378.1, read on the forward strand.
GAAAAGTCAACCAGCTCCCGACGTCCTGTCTTTTAGGCAAACGCTTGATGCAAAACCTTTTTTTGCGTCTACTCTGGAATTGGATCCGATGAAAATCAGAAGGATCTGTCCATCATTATCCGTAACGAGGTGCCCATGAGTCAGGCGTTTCTCCCCTTCTCCCGCCCGAGTATAGGCGAAGAAGAAATTGCAGCTGTCGAGCAGGTTTTACGCTCAGGCTGGATCACGACCGGGCCAAAAAATCAGGCACTCGAAGAGCAATTCGCCCAATACGTGGGCTGCAAGCATGCCGTGGCTCTGTCCTCGGCCACCGGCGGGATGCACATCACCCTGCTGGCGTTGGGCATCGGCCCGGGTGATGAAGTCATCACTCCGTCGCAGACCTGGGTCTCGACCGCCAACATGATTTCCCTGCTCGGCGCCAAACCGGTGTTCGTCGATGTCGACCGCGATACGCTGATGACCGACGCTTCGCGCATCGAAGCGGCCATCACTGCGCGTACCAAGGCGATCATCCCGGTGCACTACGCCGGCGCCGCGTTCGACCTCGATCCGCTGTATGCCCTGGCTGACAAGCACGGGATCCCGGTCATCGAAGACGCTGCCCACGCCGCTGGCACCCGCTACAAGGGGCGTCACGTCGGTTCGCAAGGCACGGCGATTTTTTCCTTCCATGCGATCAAGAACATGACCTGTGCCGAAGGCGCGATGTTCGTCACCGACGACGAAGCCCTCGCCAGCCGTGTGCGCATGCTCAAATTCCACGGTCTGGGCGTCGACGCCTATGACCGCCTGACCGGTGGCCGCAAGCCGCAGGCACAAGTGATGGAGCCGGGTTTCAAGTACAACCTGTCCGACATCAATGCCGCGATTGCCCTGGTGCAACTGCAACGTCTGGACGAAATCAACGCCCGTCGCACCGAACTGGCCACGACCTATCTGCAAAGGTTCGAAGGCCTGCCGGTGCAACCGCTGGCCCTGCCCGCCTATGCCCAGCAACACGCCTGGCACCTGTTCATCCTGCGCATCGACAGCGAACGCTGCGGCATGGACCGCGAAGCCTTCATGAAGGCTTTGCAGGATCAGGGCATCGGCACCGGTATCCATTTCATTGCTACCCACCTGCACACCTGGTATCGCCAGCGTGACCCCGACCTGTATCTGCCCAATACCGAATGGAACTCGGCGCGGTTATGCTCGATTCCGCTGTTCCCCGACATGACCGGTCAAGACCTTGACCGCGTGGTCGGTGCCATCGAACAAATCATGGAAAAACGCCTGTGAAACCTTATCCAATCCGTAGCGTGTCGATCGTTATCCCGGTCTACAACGAACAGGAAAGCCTGCCGGAACTGCTGCGTCGTACCGAAGCGGCCTGCCGTCAGCTGAATCACGATTTCGAAATCGTGCTGGTCGATGACGGCAGCCGCGACGAATCGGCGAACATGCTTGAAGAAGCCGCCGGCCGTGAAAACAGCCCGTTCGTGGCGGTGATCCTCAACCGCAACTATGGTCAGCACGCCGCGATCATGGCCGGTTTCGAACAGTGCAAAGGCGATGTGGTGATCACCCTCGACGCCGACCTGCAGAACCCGCCGGAAGAAATTCCACGGCTGGTGGCCGAGGCCGAAAAAGGTTACGACGTGGTCGGCACCGTGCGTGGCAACCGTCAGGATTCGGCCCTGCGCCGCTACCCGTCGAAGCTGATCAACCTTGCCGTGCAACGCTCCACCGGCGTGGCCATGAGCGACTACGGCTGCATGCTGCGCGCCTACCGCCGCACCATCATCGATGCGATGCTCGCCTGCCGCGAACGCAGCACGTTCATCCCGATCCTGGCCAACAGCTTCGCCCGCCACACCACCGAAATCGTCGTGGCCCACGCCGAGCGTGAACACGGCGATTCGAAATACAGCCCGATGCGCCTGATCAACCTGATGTTCGATCTGGTCACCTGCATGACCACAACCCCGTTGCGTCTGCTGAGCATCGTCGGCTTCGCCATGGCTGGCCTGGGTGTGCTGTTCGCGGTCGCGCTGATCATTCTGCGTCTGGCGTTCGGTGCCGGTTGGGCCGGCGACGGCACCTTCGTGCTGTTCGCCGTGCTGTTCGTGTTTACCGGTGGTCAATTCATCGGCATGGGGCTTCTGGGTGAATACCTGGGCCGCATGTACAGCGATGTGCGCGCCCGTCCGCGTTTCTTCATTGAAAAGGTGTTGCGCAGCCAGCCGGCCGCCCCGGCCCCTGCCGTCACCGTTGATGGTCTTTCTTCTACCACTACTTCTTCCACTTCCGATCAGGTTCTCTCATGAGTGCAAAAACTGTTGTCTTCGCCTACCACGATATTGGCTGCGCCGGCATTGAAGCCCTGCTCAACAGCGGCTATGACATTGCAGCAGTGTTCACTCACGCCGATGATCCGAAAGAAAACGCTTTCTATGCGTCGGTTGCGCAACTGTGCGCCACCAAAGGCATCCCGGTGCACGCACCGGAAGACGCCAACCACCCACTGTGGATCGAGCGCATCGCCAAGCTGGACCCGGAGTACATCTTCTCCTTCTACTACCGCAACCTGCTGAGCGAGCCACTGCTGGCCCTGGCCAAAAAAGGCGCGTTCAACCTGCACGGTTCGCTGCTGCCACGCTACCGCGGCCGCGCTCCGGCGAACTGGGTGCTGGTCAACGGCGAAACCGAAACCGGCGTGACCCTGCACCGCATGGTCAAGCGCGCTGATGCCGGCGCCATCGTTGCCCAGCAGCGCGTTGCCATCGAGCGCAGCGACACCGGCCTGACCCTGCACGCCAAACTGCGCACGGCCGCCAGCGACCTGCTGCGCGACACCCTGCCGAACATGCTGCAAGGCAAGATCACCGAAACCCCGCAGGACGAATCCAAGGCCACCGTATTTGGCCGTCGTACCCCGGCGGACGGCAAACTGGTCTGGGCCAAACCGGCCGAAGAACTGTTCAACCTGGTTCGCGCCGTCACCCGTCCATACCCGGGTGCCTTCTGCGCCGTGGGCGAGCACAAGCTGATCGTCTGGAGCGCCGAAGTCGTCAAGGGCAACGAAGGTCAGGCACCTGGCCGCGTGATCAGCGTCGATCCGCTGCGCATCGCTTGTGGTCAAGACTCGCTGGTGATCAACGCCGGTCAGCGCAACGACAACGGTCTGTACCTGAGCGGCCCGCAACTGGCCAACGAACTGGGTCTGGTTGACGGCTCGCTGCTGCGCGGTGCCGAATCCGGTCGTGCACCACGCCGTACTCGCGTGCTGATCCTCGGTGTCAACGGCTTCATCGGTAACCACCTGTCCGAGCGCCTGCTGCGTGACGACCGCTACGAAGTCTACGGTCTGGACATCGGCTCCGACGCCATCGAGCGTCTGCGCAGCCACCCGAACTTCCACTTCGTCGAAGGCGACATCAGCATTCACTCCGAGTGGATCGAGTACCACATCAAGAAGTGCGACGTGGTCTTGCCGCTGGTGGCCATCGCCACCCCGATCGAATACACCCGCAACCCGCTGCGCGTATTCGAACTCGACTTCGAAGAGAACCTGAAACTGGTTCGCTACTGCGTCAAGTACAACAAGCGCGTGATCTTCCCGTCGACTTCGGAAGTCTATGGCATGTGCCAGGACAAGAACTTCGACGAAGACAGCTCGAACCTGATCGTCGGTCCGATCAACAAGCAGCGCTGGATCTACTCGGTCTCCAAGCAACTGCTCGACCGCGTAATCTGGGCTTACGGCGCCAAAGGCCTGAACTTCACCCTGTTCCGTCCGTTCAACTGGATGGGCCCGCGTCTGGACCGTCTGGATTCGGCCCGTATCGGCAGCTCCCGCGCCATCACCCAGTTGATCCTCAACCTGGTCGAAGGCACGCCAATCCGTCTGTTCGACGGCGGCGAGCAGAAGCGCTGCTTCACCGACATCGCTGACGGCGTCGAGGCGCTGGCACGCATCATCGATAACGACAACGATGTCTGCAACGGCCAGATCATCAACATCGGCAACCCGGACAACGAAGCCAGCATCCGTCAGTTGGGCGAAGAGCTGCTGCGTCAGTTCGAAGCGCACCCGCTGCGTCACAACTTCCCTCCATTCGCCGGTTTCCGCGACGTGGAAAGCAAGGCGTTCTACGGTGCCGGCTACCAGGACGTGGAACACCGCAAGCCAAGCATTGCCAACGCCAAGCGCCTGCTGAACTGGGAGCCGACCGTGGAAATGCGCGAGACCATCGGCAACACCCTGGACTTCTTCCTGCGTGAAGCCATGCTCGAAATCGCGGACAAGAAGTAATGCAGGCAGGTCTTCGTATCGATGTCGACACCTACCGTGGCACCCGTGAAGGTGTGCCGCGACTGTTGGAGATGCTCGACGAGGCTCAGGTCAAGGCAACGTTTTTCTTCAGTGTCGGCCCGGACAACATGGGCCGGCATCTGTGGCGCCTGATCCGCCCGCAGTTCCTCTGGAAAATGCTCCGTTCCAACGCTGCCGGCCTGTACGGCTGGGACATTCTGCTGGCCGGCACTGCCTGGCCAGGCAAACCGATTGGCCGTGATCTCGGGCACCTGATGCGTCAGGCCCGGGACGCTGGTCACGAAGTCGGCCTGCACGCCTGGGATCACCATGGCTGGCAGGCCAATGCCGGGCGCTGGAGCGAGGCCCAACTGATCGAACAGATCCGTCGGGGCGTCGACACCCTCAGCGATATTCTCGGAGAAAAGATCCAGTGTTCGGCCTCCGCCGGTTGGCGTGCGGACGAACGCGTGATCCAGGCCAAGCAAACCTTCGGCTTTCGCTACAACAGCGATTGCCGCGGGCAAAGCCTGTTCCGTCCGCTGCTGGCTGATGGCACACCTGGCGCGCCGCAAATCCCGGTGGACCTGCCGACCTTCGATGAAGTCGTCGGTCCGACCGTGGCTGCCAAGGACTTCAACACCTTCATCCTCGACCGGTTCCGTCAGCAGGCACTCAACGTCTACACCATTCATGCCGAAGTAGAAGGGATTCTGATGGCTCAGGACTTTCGTCAATTGCTGGCCGCTGCACGCCAGCGCAGTATTGACTTCAAACCGCTGGGCGACTTGTTGCCCGAGTTTTTCAACACCCTGCCCGTGGGCCACGTACAACGTGGCGTACTTGAAGGCCGTGAAGGCTGGCTGGGAGTGCAAGGCGCATGACCAAACGCTGGGCACTGCCGCTGTTGGTCGGACTTTGTCTGCTGGCCTATCTGTTGCCGCTGGGCACCCATGGCTTGTGGATTCCCGATGAAACCCGTTACGCGCAAATCAGCCAGAGCATGCTGCTGAGCGGGGACTGGGTATCGCCACACTTCATGGGTTTGCGTTACTTCGAAAAACCGATTGCCGGCTACTGGATGATCGCCATCGGTCAGGAGCTGTTCGGACAGAACCTGTTCGGCGTGCGTTTCGCCTCGGCGCTGAGCACCGGTTTGAGCGTTTTGCTGGGTTACCTGATCGCTCGCCGGTTATGGAACGACCCACGCAAAAGCTTTGTCTGCGCCCTGCTCTACATGAGCTTCACCATCGTTGCCGGCCAGGCCGGTTACGCCAACCTCGATCCGCAATTCACCTTCTGGGTCAACCTTAGCCTCGTCGCGCTGTGGTTTGCGCTGGACAGCCGCACTGGCGGGCAACGCTTCGCAGGTTGGGCGGTACTGGGCCTGGCGTGTGGCATGGGGTTCATGACCAAGGGCTTTCTCGCCTGGGCGCTGCCGGTACTGATCGCCCTGCCGTGGATGCTCTGGCAAAAGCGCTGGCGTGAGCTGCTGGTCTTCGGGCCGGTGGCGATCGTCGTGGCGATTGCGGTCAGCCTGCCGTGGGCATTGGCGGTTCACGCCCATGAGCCGGACTACTGGCGGTTTTTCTTCTGGCATGAACACATTCGCCGTTTTGCCGGCGACGATGCCCAGCATGATTCGCCGTGGTGGTTCTATCTGCCGTTGCTGGTGGCGTTCAGCTTGCCGTGGGTCGGTCTGTTGCCGACCAGCCTCAAGCAAGCCTGGCAAACCCGCGCTCAACCGGCGATTGCGTTCCTGCTGCTGTGGCTGCTGATGCCGCTGCTGTTTTTCAGCCTGAGCAACGGCAAATTGCCGACCTACATTCTGCCTTGCCTGCTGCCGATGGCGTTGCTGCTGGGCAATGCCCTGGCGGACCGGTTGCGCCTTGAACAGGGCCGTGCCTTGAGCATCAACGGCCTGCTCAATCTGCTGCTGGGCATTGTGCTGCTGATTGCGCTGGTTTACCTGCAACTGAAAAAACCCGTGTATGACCACGAACTGCACAGTCTGGTGCTGGTGTTCATTGCACTGATCGGCTGGATCATCGCCAACCTGGCGCAAGCGTTCCTGCCGTTGCAGTGCTGGGCGGCGCCAGCGCTGGGCAGCCTGTTGCTGATCGGTGTCCTGCCGGCGGCACTGCCCAAGTCCGTGGTGTCCAACAAGACTCCGGACCAATTCATCCTGCATCACATGGACGAGCTGTCCGGCACCACTCACTTGTTGAGCAATGACCTGGGCGCTGCGTCGGCGCTGGCCTGGCGCCTGCAACGGCCAAACGTCGCGCTGTACAACACCGTGGGCGAGTTGAAGTACGGCCTGTCCTATCCGGAAGGCGCCGAACAGCGGATCACCACCGACAAGGTGCAAGCCTGGATGCGCGATGCCCGTCGTACCGGTTCGGTCGGCGTGGTCATGCGGGTCAAGGGCGATGACGAGCTGCACGAAGTCGACCTGCTGCCCAAGGACGGTACTCGCTACGAGCAAGGCAATCTGGTGATCATGGTTCTGCCCAAGGACCCGTCATGAGCTGGATCTTGCTGCTGACGGCATGCCTGCTGACCTGCCTGGGTCAGGTTGCGCAGAAATACGCGGTTGAGAGCTGGCGCGGGGTCGACTCATCCTGGGCGGACAAATTGCGTTCGCCCTGGCTGTGGCTGGCACTTTTGGCGCTGGGCAGCGGCTTGCTGGTCTGGCTGCTGGTCTTGCAACGGCTGGAAGTGGGCATCGCTTACCCGATGCTCAGCCTCAACTTTGTACTGATCACACTGATCGCACGGTTTGTCTTCCGTGAACCGGTCGACCGCCGCCATTGGCTGGGCGTAGCCCTGGTGATCGGCGGTGTGGTGCTGTTGGGGCAACACTCATGAGCCAGGGACGTGGAATCGCTTTCGCTCTGGGCAGCGTGCTGCTGGTCAGCGGTGCCCAGTTGGGCATGCGCTGGAGCATGACGCGTCTGCCGCAGCCGGAACAATGGTGGTCCGCGCTCACCGCCGGCAGCGTCGATCTTGTCGCGCTGGGCGTGGTGTTCGTAGCCATTCTGGCTTACGCGCTGTCGATGCTCTGCTGGCTCGCCGCCCTGCGCGATCTGCCGCTGGGTCGGGCTTATTCGCTGCTGAGCATCAGTTACGCGCTGGTTTATCTGCTGGCGGCCAGTCTGCCGCTGTTCAACGAATCATTCAGTCTCACTAAATCACTGGGCGTGGCACTGGTCATGCTCGGGGTCATCACTATTAACACTCGTCCGTCTCGTGCGCCCGAATTCAGGAGTGCTCCATGAAAATCACAGTATTTGGTAGCGGTTATGTCGGTCTGGTGCAGGCCGCCGTGTTGGCCGAAGTCGGTCACGACGTCGTGTGCATGGACATCGACCAGAAGAAAGTCGAACTGCTGCGCCAGGGTCACGTCAGCATCTTTGAACCAGGGCTTTCGAGCCTGGTACGCGAAGGCCTGGACTCCGGTCGCCTGCATTTCACCTCCGATGAAAAACTCGCAGTGCTACACGGTCGCGTCGCCTTCATTGCGGTCGGTACGCCGTCCAGCGAAGACGGCTCAGCCGATCTGAAGTACGTGCTGTCGGTGGGTGACGCCGTGTCGCGTCATCGTGAGCAGCCGCTGATTCTGGTCGAGAAATCCACCGTACCGGTCGGCACCGGCGACACCCTGCGCGCGCACATTCAGGCCGCGCTGGACAAGGCTGGCCGTCAACTGCAGTTCGATATCGTCTCCAACCCGGAATTCCTCAAGGAAGGTTCGGCGGTGTCCGACTGCCGTCGTCCGGATCGCATCGTCATCGGCTGCGAAGGTGACGAAGTGCGCGACGTGATGCGCGACCTGTACTCGCCGTTCAACCGCAACCATGACCGCATCATGTTCATGGACCTGCGCAGCGCCGAGCTGACCAAATACGCCGCCAACTGCATGCTGGCGACCAAGATCAGCTTCATCAACCAGATCGCCGAACTGGCCGAACACCTGGGCGCCGACATCGAGTCGGTCCGTCAGGGCATCGGCGCCGACACCCGCATCGGTTATCACTTCATCTACCCGGGCTGCGGTTATGGCGGTTCGTGCTTCCCCAAAGACATGCGCGCCCTGATCCACAGCGCCGAACAGGCGCATTGCTCCAGCGACCTGCTGCAAGCGGTCGAGGCGATCAACGAGCGCCAGAAGCACAAGCTGTTCGATCGCATCAATGCGTTCTACAAGGGTGATCTGCGCGGCAAGACTTTCGCCCTGTGGGGCCTGGCGTTCAAGCCGAACACCGATGACATGCGCGATGCGCCAAGCCGCGTATTGCTCGACTCGTTGTTCGCCGCCGGCGCCAGCGTGCGCGCGTTCGACCCGGAAGCGATGCAGGAAACCCAGCATCTGTACCCGAACGAAGAAAAACTGATGCTGATGGGCACCCCGGAATCGGTGCTGTCAGGTTCCGATGCGCTGATCATCTGCACCGAGTGGCAGCAGTTCAAGGCGCCGGATTTCGACCTGATCCAGCAACGCCTGAAAGACCCGGTGATCTTCGACGGCCGCAACCTGTACGACGCCGACCGTCTGGCGCGCAATGGCTTCAAGTACTTCCCGATCGGCCGGGGTGATTCGCGCAAATTGCCGATCCCGCTGCAACAGTGGCCTAACAACGCGGTCGTCGCTTGATCACGTTGTCGCCTGTCATCCGCCGGCAGTCCCTGATCGCAGGGCTGCTGGCACTGCTGTTGTTTATCGCCGGGGTTTACGGACAGGCTCCCATTGGCTTCGATTCACGCTTCGTACTGTTTGCCCAAGAGATGTTGAGACACGGGCCAACCGTATTCCCGACCACCTACGGCCAGCCGTACGCTGATTATTCAGCGGTTTCGACGCTGTTCATCTGGCTGTTGTCCCTGCCCTTCGGCGCGGTCAATACCCTGACTGCGTGGCTGCCCAGCGCGATTGCCGGTGCGCTGATCGTGACATTGATGTACCGCTTGCTGGCGGTGCATTCGCAGCGTTGGGCCTTGATCAGCATTGCGCTGTTGATGCTCACCAGCACCTTCATCACCGAAGTGCGCGCGGTGTCGCAAGACCTGATGCTGGCGGCCGTGGCGCTGTCGGTGTTTTACCTGGGCTACGCGCACGACCACTTCGGCTCTCGCCGCCGCTGGCCGCTGATCTTTGTCCTGCTGTTGCTGGGTTTCGGGATTCGCGGGCCGATCGGTCTGGTGGTGCCAACCGGCATGCTCTGCAGTTACTACCTGCTCAACCGTGAGTGGAAACGCCTGTTCGTGTTCGGTGTGCTGGCGTCGATTCTGCTCGCCGCGTGCGTCGGCCTGCTGTTGTGGCTGGCGAAGCTCAGCGGTGGCGAGGCCTTCCTGCAGGACGTGATCCGCATGCAGTTCATGGGGCGCATGGATGGCAGTGAAGGCGTCAGCGGCTCGCTGTATTACTTCACCAGCTCCATGGGCAACTACGCGCTGGCGTATCCGTTGGCAATCCTGGCGTTGGCCGCGACCTGGCTGAGCAAACCGCATCAGCGTGGTCCGGCGTTACGCCTGGTTCAATACTGCGCGGCTGCCGGCTTGATCGTGATGGTCGGCCTGTCGATTCCGCAGGCGAAGAAAGCGCGTTACCTGCTGCCGATGCTGCCAATGGCGGCGATTATCGCAGCGTATCCGTTCCAGGTGCTGCACGGGCGGGTATTCCGGGTACTGCGTGGCGTGATTCAAGGGCTGTGGCTGCTGACGCCGGGGTTGTTGATGGTGGTCCTGCTGGTCGCCAAGCGCCGCTTTCCCGAGCAACTGAACGGCCTCACCCTGATACTGGTCGTGCTCGGCGCCCTGCAATTGCTCGCCTTGTCGCGTTTGCTGATCCCGCGCTGGCGTGCCGAAGTGTTGGCGCTGTGCTCGGTCCTCGCGTTGTGGACGGTGTATGCCGCGGTGTTCGAGCCGGTGGAGCGCCGCCTGTACGACACGCAGACCTTCAGTCGCGCTGCGTTCGCTCAGGTCCAGGCCAATCCGGCACCGCTGGTGCTGCACGGCATGGGCAAAGACGCCAAGGCGATCAAGTTCATGGTCAACGTCGAGCACGACCTGCAGCCGCAGTTCACCGAGACGGTGCAGCAACTCGAAGCCATCAAGGGCCCGGCGTGGCTGATGATGGACAGCAAGGACCTGCAAACACTGCAAGGCACCGCGCTGGCCGGCCTGCAACCGGTGGTGACGGGAAGCTTCGACAAGAACGATTACGTGCTGTTGTACGTCAAGCCCTTGTAGACGCCGTCGAAGGCTGCGATCTTCGGGTCTTTCTCAAGATCAAACGATCGCAGCCATCGGCAACGCTTACATGACCCTCACGATTCGCCCCGCACGGGCTACTGATGCATCCGCCCTCCCCGCCATCGAACGCTCGGCCGCCGAGCTGTTTCGCGTAGATCCTGCCCTCGCCTGGCTCGCCGACAGTGACGTGGCAAGCGCCGCACAACACCGCCAGGCCATCGAACAGGCCCACGTCTGGGTTGCCGAAAGCGCGACCGCGCAACTCGCAGGATTTATCCGCGCGCTGGACGTCGGCAACCAACTGCACATTGAAGAACTGTCGGTCAGCCAGGCGTTTCAGGGCCAGGGCGCGGGCCGCCGGCTGGTGATGGCCGCGATTGAGCATGCGCGCCACCGGCAGATGCGCGCCGTGACCCTGACCACGTTTCGCGATGTGCCGTGGAATGCGCCTTTTTATCAGCGGATGGGCTTTGTCGTGGCTGCGCCGGGTGAGCTTGAGGCGCACTTGATCGAGGCACTGCAAAAGGAAGTCGAGCACGGCTTTGCCGCCGAGCGACGCTGCGCAATGCGCCTGCGCCTGCTCTGAAAACACTACAGATGCCCCCTGTGGGAGCGAGCTTGCTCGCGAAGACGATGTGACTGTCGACACTTCTTTGACTGAACAGACGCCTTCGCGAGCAAGCTCACTCCCCCAGGGGATTTACGGTGTGCCAGGTTGACCGTTGAGCGGGACCCGGTGAGGATGGCCACGCCAACCCGCGCATTTTGCAATAAGGACATTGACCCCTTCGTGGCCACTTACTCCCGCCTGATCCGCCGACTGATGATCACCTCGCTGAGCATCGTCATCAGCCGTGCCCTGATCAGTCCGCTGCTGACTCTATTCCTCAGTAACAAGCTGGGCCTCAACCCGCAGGACGTCGGTCTGTTGCTGGGCATCGCAGTGTTCAGTGCCACGCTGTTTTCGCTGTATGGCGGCTACATCATCGATCGGCTCGACAAGCGCCGGCTATTGATTCTGACCATGCTTTCCAGCGGGGTTGGCCTGATCCTGCTGACCTTCGCGCAGAATCTGTACCTGGTCACACTGGTGCTGATCATCAGCGAGACCGCGTCGGCGCTGTTCCTGATCTGCTCCAAGGCGATCCTCAGTGAAAACCTGCCGGTTGGCCAGCGGGTGAAAGCGTTCTCGTTGAACTACACGCTGACCAACATTGGTTACGCCGTCGGCCCAATGATTGGCGTGGTGATTGCCGGAGTCTGGCCCTCGGCGCCGTTTATCGTTGCGGGCCTGATTGCCAGTGGCAGCATTTTCCTGTTGCTGGGCGTCTCCCGCCAGGTCAGTCCGGTGTCGCTGGGCAGCCCGCCACAGAGTTTCCTGAACACCCTGATCATCCTGAAAAACGACCGCACGATGATCCTGTTTACCCTCGGCTGCCTGCTCAGCACTCTGGTTCACGGGCGCTTCACCCTGTACCTGTCGCAATACCTGCTGGCGACCCACACCCAACAACAGACGCTCGACACCATGGCCGCCCTGCTCGCCTGCAACGCGATCACCGTGATCCTGTTGCAATACCAGATCGGTCGTTTCCTCAAGCGCGAACACCTGCGGTTCTGGATTGCCGGCGGCACCGCGTTGTTCATCGTCGGCCTGATCGGCTTCAGCCTGGCGGACAGCCTCGTCGGCTGGTGCGTGGCGATGTTCATCTTCACCTTGGGCGAGATGATCATTTACCCGGCGGATTTCCTGTTTGTCGACACGCTGGCCCCGGAAGAACTGCGCGGCAGCTACTACGGTGCGCAGAATCTGGCCGCACTGGGCGGCGCCGTGAGTCCGGTGATGTGCGGGTTCCTGCTGATGCACACGCCGGCGCCGAGCATGTTCTACGCCTTGAGCGCCCTGGCCGCCCTCGGCGGGTATTTATGTTTTGTCAGCGGACGGCGCGTGGCGATAATTCAAAAATAATGCACTGAAGCAGCATCAATATGAATTTGTCAGCATCGACATTGCACGGCACACTGTGCGCGTTCCTCCCCCAATAGTTGGAACGCTTCGAGGACTTTCCGAAACGGACAAGTCCTTTTTTTTGCCTCGAATTTACTGCAAGGACCCGATTCACATGCTCGCTCGCTGGTTGCCCGCCGCCATCAACACCCGCCCCACCGAATGGAGCCGCGCTGCCATCGGCATGGCTTTGGGCACGCTGTTCAGCGTCTGGGCGTGCAGTCAGGTGTTCGGCCATGAAGTGGCGTATCACCTGATCGGGCCACTGGGCGCCTCGGCGGTGTTGCTGTTCGCCGTGTCCTCCGGCGCGCTTGCGCAACCGTGGTCGATCATCGGCGGCTACCTGTGCGCCAGCGTTGTCGCACTGCTCGTGGCCCACGTCCTCGGCCGCACCCTGGGCAGTGCGTGTCTGGCGGCAGGCATGGCGCTGATCCTGATGTGCTGGCTGCGCTGCCTGCACCCACCGGCCGGCGCGCTCGCGCTGACCCTGGTGCTGGCCGATCCCGCCACCATCGCCATGGACTGGAAAGCCATGGAGCCAGTGATGTTGGCCGCTTCGTGCATGCTGCTCAGCGCTTTGGCCTACAACAACCTGACGCGCATCCGCTACCCGAAACGCCCAGCTGAGCCTGCGCCACCTGTAGCACCGGTCGATAGCCAGGCAATTACCGCCGAGGACCTGAAGTTGGCGCTGGCGGATATGGAAGCCTTCATCGACGTGACGCCTGAGGATCTGGAGCAACTGATTCACGCGAGCGAGCTGCACGCCAAACGGCGCAGTATCAGTGAAGTCCTGTCACAACGTACCTGACAATCGCGCTTCTCTGTGGCGAGGGGGCTTGCCCCCGTTGACTCGCGAAGCGCCCCATAACTGCTCGCGGTTTCCTTGTGGCTCAACCGACTCAGCGAATTTGCGACGGCTGCGCCGCCGAACGGGGGCAAGCCCCCTCGCCACAACAGGGTCGGTGCTCAATGCAAAAACGCAGACAGCCTGTGCACATATCCCCGTTGTACACGGCAAATTTGCACTGTTACGATCCATCAACGCTCGCGCGCGAGCTTCTCGAATAAAGACAATAAAAGCAGGGAGTTAGTGATGACTGCTCAGGCTTCATCCCCGCGGACCCCGTCCATGGATGCCACGCAAAACGAAGTGCTGGCCGAGGTTCGCAATCACATCGGTCACCTGACCCTCAACCGCCCCGCCGGTCTCAACGCCATCACCCTCGACATGGTTCGTCAGTTGCAGCAGCAGCTCGACGCCTGGACCACGGACCCTGGCGTGCGTGCCGTGGTGTTGCGCGGTGCCGGAGAAAAGGCGTTCTGCGCCGGCGGCGATATCCGTTCCCTGTACGACAGCTTCAAAAGCGGCGACACACTGCATGAAGACTTCTTCGTCGAGGAATACGCCCTCGACCTGACGATTCACCACTACCGCAAACCGGTGCTGGCGTTGATGGACGGCTTCGTCCTCGGTGGCGGCATGGGTCTGGTGCAAGGCGCGGATCTGCGTGTGGTCACCGAGAAGAGCCGTCTGGCGATGCCGGAAGTGGCCATCGGGTATTTCCCGGATGTCGGCGGCAGCTATTTCCTCTCGCGGATTCCCGGGGAACTGGGGATTTATCTGGGCGTCAGCGGCGTGCAGATTCGCGCGGCCGATGCGCTGTATTGCGGGCTGGCCGACTGGTATGTCGACAGCAGCAAACTGGCGAGCGTGGACGAGCAACTCGATCACCTGGAGTGGCACGACACACCGCTCAAGGACCTGCAGAGCCTGCTCGCGAAAAACGGCGTGCAGACCCTGGCCGATGCACCACTGCAGAAACTGCGCCCGGTCATCGACCACTTCTTCGCCCTGCCGGACGTGCCGAGCATCGTCGAGCAACTGCGCGTGGTCACGGTCGCCGACAGCCACGCGTGGGCCACCGCCACTGCCGACCTGCTGGAGACCCGCTCACCGCTGGCAATGGCGGTGACCCTGGAGATGCTCCGGCGCGGCCGGCAACTGAGCCTGGAACACTGCTTCGCCCTCGAACTGCATCTGGATCGCCAGTGGTTCGAGCGCGGCGACCTGATCGAAGGCGTACGCGCCCTGTTGATTGACAAAGACAAGACACCACGCTGGAACCCGCCGACCCTCGCTGCGCTGGACGCCGAGCACGTCGCGAGTTTCTTCCACGGGTTTGATGAGAGCGGGAACTGAGCCATGCACGATCTCGAACTGACTGAAGAACAAGTGATGATCCGCGACATGGCCCGGGACTTTGCCCGTGGCGAAATCGCGCCCCATGCGCAAGCCTGGGAAAAGGCCGGCTGGATCGACGACGCGCTGGTAGCGAAGATGGGCGAACTGGGCCTGCTGGGCATGGTGGTGCCCGAGGAATGGGGCGGCACTTACGTCGATTACGTGGCGTACGCCTTGGCCGTGGAAGAGATTTCTGCCGGCGACGGCGCGACCGGCGCGTTCATGAGCATCCACAACTCGGTGGGCTGCGGCCCGGTAATGAACTACGGCAGCGAAGAGCAGAAACAGACCTGGCTGGCCGATCTCGCCAGCGGTCAGGTAATCGGCTGTTTCTGCCTGACCGAACCGCAGGCCGGCTCCGAAGCGCACAACCTGCGCACCCGCGCCGAACTGCGCGACGGCCAGTGGGTGATCAACGGCGCCAAGCAATTCGTCAGCAATGGCAAACGGGCGAAACTGGCGATCGTGTTTGCGGTGACCGACCCGGATCTGGGCAAGAAAGGCATTTCCGCGTTCCTGGTGCCCACCGCTACTGCGGGTTTCATCGTCGATCGTACCGAACACAAAATGGGTATCCGCGCCTCCGACACCTGTGCGGTGACGCTGAACAACTGCAGCATTCCCCAGGCCAACCTGCTCGGCGAGCGCGGCAAGGGCCTGGCGATTGCCCTGTCCAACCTCGAAGGCGGACGTATCGGCATCGCCGCGCAAGCCTTGGGCATCGCCCGGGCGGCGTTCGACGCGGCGCTGGTGTATTCCCGTGATCGCATCCAGTTCGGCAAGCCGATCAACGAACACCAGAGCATCGCCAACCTGCTGGCCGACATGCACATGCAAATCAACGCGGCGCGCTTGATGATCCTGCACGCGGCGCGCCTGCGCACGGCGGGCAAACCGTGTCTGTCGGAGGCTTCACAGGCCAAACTGTTCGCGTCGGAAATGGCCGAAAAGGTCTGCTCCTCGGCGATTCAGATTCATGGCGGGTATGGGTATCTGGAGGATTATCCGGTCGAGAAGTACTACCGCGATGCGCGGATTACCCAGATCTACGAAGGCTCGAGCGAAATTCAGCGGATGGTGATTGCGCGTGAGCTGAAGAACTACCAGCTCTAAAAGCATCGCGAGCAGGCTCACTCCTACATTGGATCTGTGTCGTACACAAATCTCCTGTAGGAGTGAGCCTGCTCGCGATGAGGTCAGCCCAGGCGCTGCTTTATTTGCCCTGAAACTCCGGCGCCCGTTTGGCCACAAACGCCGCCATGCCTTCCTTCTGATCCTGCGTGGCAAACGCCGCATGGAACACCCGGCGTTCAAAGCGCACACCTTCAGTCAGGTTGACCTCAAAGGCGCGGTTGACGCTTTCCTTGACCATCATGGCAATCGGCAGCGATTTACTGGCGATCACGGCGGCGACTTTCAGCGCTTCGTCCAGCAACTCATCGCTCGGCACGATCCGCGCAACGATGCCGCAACGCTCGGCTTCGACTGCATCGATCAGGCGCCCGCTCAGGCACATCTCCATGGCCTTGGCCTTGCCCACAGCGCGGGTCAGGCGTTGGGTGCCGCCCATGCCCGGCAGCACGCCGAGGTTGATTTCCGGTTGACCGAATTTGGCATTGTCGCCGGCCAGAATGAAGTCGCACATCAACGCCAGTTCACAGCCGCCACCGAGGGCGAAGCCATTGACCGCCGCGATGATCGGCTTGCGTCGGTTGGCCACGCGGTCGCTGTCGCTGAACAGATCATCCATGTAGATCTGCGGGTAGGTCAGCTCGGCCATTTCCTTGATGTCGGCACCGGCGGCGAAGGCTTTTTTCGAGCCGGTAATGACGATGCAACCGATGTTCGCATCCGCTTCCAGGCCATCGAGGGCGTGGTTCACTTCGCTGACCAGTTGCGCGTTCAGGGCGTTCAGCGCCTGCGGGCGGTTCAGGGTGATCAGGCCGACGCGGCCGTGGTTTTCCAGCAGAATCGTTTCGTAAGTCATGGGCAAGATTCCTTGTCAGAGATTGCGCGAAATAACCATGCGCTGAATGTCGCTGGTGCCTTCGTAGATCTGGCAGACGCGCACGTCGCGGTAGATCCGTTCCAGCGGGAAGTCATTGAGATAACCGTAACCGCCCAGCGTCTGCAACGCCATCGAGCAGACCTTCTCGGCCATTTCCGAGGCGAACAGTTTGGCCATCGAGGCCTCGACCAGCGCGGGTTGACCGCTGTCACGCAGGGCGGCGGCGTAATGCACCATTTGCCGGGCGACGGCGATCTGCGTCGCCATGTCGGCAAGGCGGAAGGCCACGGCCTGGTGCTCGATGATCGGTTTGCCAAAGGTGTCGCGCTCACGGGCGTAATCGCGGGCCGCTTCAAACGCAGCGCGGGCCATGCCCACCGATTACGAGGCGATACCAACCCGTCCGCCTTCAAGGTTGGCCAGGGCGATCCTGTAGCCTTCGCCCTCTTCGCCCAAGCGGTTGGCGACCGGCACTTTCACGTCTTCAAAGAGGATCTGGCAGGTGTCCGAGGCGTGCTGGCCGAGTTTGTCTTCGACCCGAGCGACTTTGTAGCCCGGCGAATCGGTGGGCACGATGAACGCGGTAATGCCACGTTTGCCGGCGCTCGGGTCGGTCACCGCAAACACAATCACGATCCCGGCGTTCTGCCCGGAGGTGATGAATTGCTTGCAGCCATTGAGCACGTAGTGATCGCCTTCCAGGCGTGCGCGGGTTTTCAGGCTGCTGGCGTCAGATCCGGCCTGTGGCTCGGTCAAGGCGAAAGCCCCGAGCATGGCACCGCTGGCCAGTGGCTTGAGGAAACGTTCGCGTTGGTCGTCGTTGCCGAACTTGAGGATCGGCACGCACCCCACCGAATTGTGCACGCTCATGATGGTCGAGCAGGCACCGTCGCCGGCGGCGATTTCTTCCAGGGCCATGGCATAGGCCAGGTAACCGGTGTCACAGCCGCCCCACTGCTCCGGCACCAGCATGCCGAAAAAGCCCAGCCCGGCCATCTCGCCGATGGCTTCCTTGGGGAAACGGTGCTCGCGATCCCACTCGGCGGCGAACGGCTTCAGCCGTTCCTCGGCGAACTGCCGGGCCATATCGCGGATCTGGGTTTGGTCTTCGTTGGGAATCATGGTGAATCCTTAAATTAAGTCGCACCGCATACCCTTTGTAGGAGTGAGCCTGCTCGCGATGGCGGTGTGTCATAGACATAAATGTTGACTGACACGACGCTATCGCGAGCAGGCTCACTCCTACAGGGGGATTGCGTGGATCAATAGACGCATTCCACGGCCATGGCCGTGGCTTCACCGCCGCCGATGCAGATTGCCGCAATCCCGCGTTTCAGGCCTTTCTGGCGCAGGGCCGAGAGCAAGGTCACCAGAATTCGCGCACCCGAGGCGCCGATCGGATGGCCAAGCGCGCAGGCGCCGCCATGCACGTTGAGTTTGTCGTGGGGGATTTCCAGATGGCTCATCGCGGCCATCGCCACCACGGCGAACGCTTCGTTGATCTCAAACAGATCGACCTGATCCAGCGCCCAGCCGGTCTTTTTCACCAGTTTCTTGATTGCGCCAATCGGCGCCACCGGGAACAGGCCCGGGGTGTCGGCAAACGCCGAGTGACCATGAATCACCGCCAGCGGCTTCAGGCCGAGTTTGTGTGCCTGCGACTGGCGCATCAGCACCAGTGCCGCCGCGCCGTCGGAGATCGAGCTGGAGTTGGCCGCCGTCACGGTACCGCCTTCGCGGAACGCCGGTTTCAGCGAAGCAACCTTGTCCAGCTTGGCTTTCGGCGGCTGCTCGTCGTTGCTGATCAGCAGTTGTTCCTTGCCGACGGTCACCGTCAGCGGCACGATCTCGGCCTTGAAGCTGCCGTCCTTGATCGCCTGCTGGGCGCGGGTGGTCGAGGCGATGGCAAAGGCGTCCTGCGCTTCGCGGCTGAAGTCGTTGGTTTCGGCACAGTCTTCGGCGAAGGTGCCCATCAGGCGACCCTTGTCGTAGGCGTCTTCGAGGCCGTCGAGGAACATCGAGTCGAGCACTCGGCCATGGCCCATGCGGTAACCGGCGCGGGCACGGTCCAGCAGGTACGGCGAGTTGGACATGCTTTCCATGCCGCCGGCGATCACCACATCGGCACTGCCTGCGATCAGCATGTCGTGGGCAAGAATGGTGGTTTCCATGCCCGAACCGCACATCTTGTTGACTGTCGTGCAACGGGTGGATTTGTCCAGCCCGGCGCCGAGTGCCGCTTGCCGCGCCGGGGCCTGACCGAGGCCTGCCGGCAATACGCAACCGAACAGCACTTCGTCGACCGCGTCGCTGGCAACCCCGGCGCGTTCCACTGCAGCCTTGATCGCGGCAGCGCCGAGTTGTGGTGCAGTGAGGCTTTTCAGTTCGCCCTGAAAACCGCCCATCGGGGTGCGGACGGCGCTGACAATAACAATCGGATCGTTGGAAATAGTCATGACAAATCCTCCTTACTTGGCGGCCATGCGCAAGGCGCCGTCGAGACGGATCACCTCACCGTTGAGCATGCTGTTTTCGATGATATGCCGAACCAGCGCGGCGTACTCGGCCGGTTTGCCCAGGCGCGGCGGGAACGGCACGCCGGCAGCCAGCGACTCACGGACTTCCGGGGTCATGCCGGCCATCATCGGGGTTTCGAAAATGCCCGGGGCGATGGTCATCACGCGGATGCCGAAGCGCGCCAGTTCACGGGCGGCCGGCAGGGTCAGGCTGGCGATTGCGCCTTTGGAGGCGGAATACGCCGCCTGGCCGATCTGGCCGTCGAACGCCGCCACCGACGCGGTGTTGATGATCACCCCGCGCTCGCCATCGGCATTCGCTTCGCTCTCGGCGATGGCCGCCGCTGCCAGGCGCAGCATATTGAAGCTGCCGATCAGATTGACGTTGATCACCTGAGCAAAACTGGACAATGCATGCGGGCCGTTTTTGCCGAGGATCTTCTCGCCCCGGACGACGCCGGCGCAGTTGACCAGGCCGTTGAGGCTGCCAAAGGCTTTGACAGTCGCCTGCACCGCGGCCTCGGCGGCAGCTTCATTGCTGATATCGGCCACCACACTGTGCGCGCCAAGGCGCTGGGCCTGGGCGGCAACGGCTTCGGCGTTCATGTCCACCAGCATCACTTTGGCGCCGGCGTTGACCAGCAGTTCAGCGGTGGCCGCACCCAGGCCGGACGCGCCGCCAGTGACGATAAAAACCTTGTTCTCGATCTGCATGACTGACTTCCTGATTCAAGCTGAAACGTTGTGCGCCGCGGCCTCTTGAGCCTTGGCGATTTCCTGGTTGCGCAAGATAAAGCGCTGCAATTTGCCGCTTGGGGTTTTCGGCAATTCGCTGACAAATTCGATTTCACGCGGGTATGAATGTGCGGCCAGACGCTTGCGCACGTGTTGCCGCAACTCTTCGGCCAGCGCGGGTTCCGCGCGGTATTGCGGGTTGAGCACCACGAAGGCTTTGACCAGTTCGGTGCGCTCCGGGTCCGGTTTGCCGACCACTGCTGCTTCGACCACGGCCGGGTGCTCGATCAGCGCGCTTTCGACGTCGAACGGGCCGACGCGATAGCCCGACGTGGTGATCACGTCATCGCTGCGACCGACGAAGCTGATGCTGCCGTCGGGGTTCCATTCCACGGTGTCGCCGCTCAGGTAATAGTTGCCGACGAAGGCCTTGGTCGGCACGCCTTCGTAGCCGCCGAACCAGCACATCGGCGATTGCGGGCGGTCGATGGCGAGGATCCCCGGCTGGCCAACGCCGAGTTCGTTGTAGTGCTCGTCGAGCACCACGATGCGATGGCCCGGCGAGGCGAAACCGGCGGCGCCGAGGTGGATCGGGTGTTCCAGACCGTGGTGGTTGCACAGGACCATGCCCAGTTCGGTCTGACCGTAGTGATCGTGAATGACCACGCCAAGGTTGTCGGCGAACCAGCGGATCACCTCCGGGTTCAGCGGCTCACCGGCGCTGCTGACGATACGCAGCTTGCCCTTGATCGACTTGGCGAATTCGTTGCCGCCGGCTATCAACAGGCGATACGCGGTCGGCGAGCCGGTAAGGTTGGTGATGCCGTATTTGTTGATCACCCGGCAGGTGCTTTCGAGGGTGAACGGACCATCGTAAAAGGTGATCGGATGCCCCATCGCCATCGGCCCGGTGACGCCGAAATAAATGCCGTAGGCCCAGCCCGGATCGGCGACGTTCCAGAACGCGTCTTCGGGGCGCAGATCCACCGCGTCCCGGGTGTAGCTCTGGAACGCGACGATGGCTTTGAGCGGCACCGACAGCGCTTTCGACGGGCCGGTGGTGCCCGAGGTGAACATCAACAGGAACGGGTCTTCGCCCGTCAGCAGGACCGGTTCGCAGACATTGGAATAGTTGGCCAGCTCGGCCCAGAAACTGAAATCGCCACGAACGATGCCCTGCCCTTTGGCGCCGCCGACGGTGACCACGGTCGGGCAATCGGCGACTTCGGCGAGTTTCGGCCGGTTGGTCGCGTCGGTGACCACCACTTTGGCGCCGGAACTGTTCAGGCGATGTTCGATCGCCTTGGGACCAAACGCGGTGAACAGTGGTTGATACACCGCGCCAATGCGCCAGGTGGCGAACACGGTGACAAGCAATTCGATGTTGCGCGGCAGCAGGCCGGCGACCTTGTCGCCCTTCTGCACACCCTGGGCGAGCAGGAAATTGGCGAAGCGTGCAGCTTTGTCCTGCAAGTCGCTGAAGGTGTACGTCGCACTGGCGCCGTCGCGGCCCTCCCAGAACAGCGCGATGCGCCCCGGCAAAGCGTGACGGTCGCAACATTCGACGCAGGCGTTGAGCGCCTCCAGCGAGCCGCTCAGCGCAGCGTCCACGGTGTGCTGATAGTTGAACTGTTCGGTGGCAGACAAGTAATCGCGCATTGCCAGAATCCCTCTGTGTTTTTATTAGGCTGGGAACCGTAAACAACACAGGGATAGTCGCGCTGCGGCGCGGAGGCGGCAATGGTCAAAGCCATCAAGTTGGATGACTGGTTTGGCCAAGATTCCAGAGATGCGCTGCCTGGACTGGCGCCTTCGGGAGCAAGCCCCCTCCCACAGGGAATTGCATTTCAAATGGGGGATCACCTGTGACTGCCGGGCAAGCTGCAATCACAGGGAGCATGCATTTCAAAGGTGGGATCACCTGTGACTGACGGGCAAGCTGCAATCACAGGGAGAATGCATTTCAAAGGTGGGATCACCTGTGACTGCCGGGTAAGCTGCAATCACAGGGAGCATGCATTTCAAAGGTGGGATCACCTGTGACTGCCGGGCAAGCTGCAATTACAGGGAGCATGCATTTCAAAGGTGGGATCACCTGTGACTGCCGGGCAAGCTGCAATCACAGGGAGCATGCATTTCAAAGGTGGGATCACCTGTGACTGCCGGGCAAGCTGCAATTACAGGGAGCATGCATTTCAAAGGTGAGATCACCTGTGACTGCCGGGCAAGCTGCAATCACAGCGAGCATACATTTCAAAGGTGGGATCACCTGTGACTGCCGGGCAAGCTGCAATCACAGGGAGCATGCATTTCAGAGGTGGGATCACCTGTGACTGCCGGGCAAGCTGCAATCACGGGAAGAATGCATTTCAAATGTGGGAGGGGGCTTGCTCCCGAAGAGGCCCGATCAGGCTGCAAACCATCCGGATCAGACGGCTTCGTTGAGGATCAAGGTGCGGTAATGCCCTGGATTCGACCCCGACCACTTGCGAAACGCCTTGTAGAACGAACTCGCATCGGCAAACCCCAGCCGCGTCGCGATCTCGACGAAACTGATCGACGGTTCCGCCAGCCAGGTGATCGCCAGTTCCTTGCGCACGCTGTCCTTGAGGCCTTGATAGGTCTGCCCTTCTTCCGACAAACGCCGGCGCAGGGTCGAGGCGGACATGCACATCTGTTGCGCCAGAACCTCGGTTTCCGGCCACTGCTCGGCGGGCAACTGCCGCAGATCCTGCTTGATCCGGCTGGCAAGGCTCTCCGGGTCGCGGTACTTCACCAGAATGTTGGCCGGCGCGTGGGCCAGAAAACGCTTCAGCTCTTCGGCCGTGCGTTTGATCGGCAGGTCGAGGCAGTCTGCGGCAAAGATCATCCGCGTGCGTGGGCGGTCGAAACGCAGGTTTTCCGAGAACATCACCCGGTAGTCGTCGCAGAAGTCCGGCTCGGCGCAGCGCAGTTCGATCGCCAGAATCGGAATCCGCCGCCCGGCCAGCCAGCAGGCCACGCCGTGGACAATCATCCAGTAGGTGAAATAGGTGAAGGCGCGGCGCGGTTCGGGGTCGTCTTCGAGCAGGACGATTTCCGCCAGACTTTGCTGGTGCAGCACTTGCGCCGGCATTTTTTCCAGCATCAGCGAGAGGAAATTCAGGCCGGTGCTCAAACCAGCGGCCAGGGTCGGTTGCGCCATGGCGCTGCGGCAGAGGAATTCGAGGCTGCCCGATTTGAGCTGACGCGGGTCCATGCCGAAGAACTCGTCATCGCCGCGCCGCGCCAGCAGTCGCCAGAGTCTGGCGTATTGCGAGGCAGGCACCCGCCCCTGTTCGCTGTGCAGCAGGGCCGGAGCAATCCCGACCTTGTTCAAGACTTCATCCGTGGCCACGCCCGGGGCACAACTTTGCAGCAGCGCTTCACGCACCAGTTGAACGGCAATGGTGTCTTTTTCCGACATGGAGCGAGGCAGACCTTGTTGTTTTCGGGTGACGGGCATCTTAACGCAGGATTCGGACTCAGCACGAATCCCCACAATTGGATCTGAGCAAGGCAAAGACAGGTGCCGTTCAGCGAGTGTTCAGGTAAATGTCAACCACCCCCATTTGGGAATGAGTGTCATTATGTTACAACTTAGCCACCTATCTAAATCACTCGTGGTTGCCGCAATGCTCGTTCCTTTTCTGATCATGCTGCGTGAAGGCATTGAAGCCGCCCTGATCGTTGGCATCATCGCCAGCTACCTGCAACAGACCGGCCGTGGTCAATGGATGCCGGCGGTGTGGATCGGCGTGTTTCTCGCCGCCGCGCTGGCGCTGCTGGTCGGCGGTGGCCTGGAATTGGTCAGCGCCGAATTCCCGCAAAAACAGCAGGAATTGTTCGAAGGCGTGGTCGGTCTGGTCGCCGTCGGCATTCTCAGTTCCATGGTGTTCTGGATGCGCAAGGTCGCGCGTTCGATCAAGCATTCGCTGCAGGCGTCGCTGGATCACGCCCTGACGTCTTCAAAGCATCAGGTAATCGCGCTGATCGCCATGGTGTTCTTCGCCGTCGCGCGCGAAGGCCTGGAAACCGTGTTCTTCCTGCTCGCGGTGTTCCAGCAGAGCGAAGGCCCGGGCGCGCCGGTCGGTGCCCTGCTCGGCCTGGTGCTGGCAATCGTCGTCGGCTTCCTGATCTACAGCGGCAGCATGCGCCTGAACCTGTCGGCGTTTTTCAAGTGGACCGGGCTGTTCATCCTCGTGGTCGCCGCCGGGATCCTCGCCAACTCGGTGCAGGCCCTGCATGAAGCGGGCCTCTGGAATCACCTGCAAACCGTGCTGTTCGACTTCAGCGCGACGCTGCCGATGGATGGCCCGCTGGGCTCGGTGCTGGCCGGCATGTTCGGCTATCAGGATGCGCCGACCGTCAGCACCCTCGGCGCGTATCTGCTCTATCTGGTGGTGGCGCTGGTGATGTTTTTCTTCCCGGCCGCGCCTGCTACGCCCAAGCCTGCCAATTCGTCTTCCGCTTCCAGCCAATAAGGGCACTCATGTCAAAGCCTAATACTCCTCAGGCCTCCCCTCCCCACGCCCTGCGCTGGGCGGTGGCCGGCTCGGTGGTCGTGATGATCGCTGCCGGTGGCTTGTTTTACTACGCCTCGAAAATGGCCGCGGCCAAGCGTCAGCACAACCATGACGAAGTGGTGGTCAACATCAACGCCCACAGCTGTGATCCGAACGAGCTGAGCGTACCGGCGGGCCACGCCAGTTTCCGCATCGTCAACCGTTCCGACCGCGCGGTGGAATGGGAAATCCTCGACGGCGTGCTGGTGATCGAAGAGCGCGAGAACATTGCCCCGGGCCTGAGCCAGGTGATCAACGCCAACCTGCAACCGGGCGACTACGCCATCACCTGCGGGCTGTTGAGCAACCCACGTGGCGTGCTCCACGTGACGCCAACCGCAGCTTCCGATGCCGCCGCCAAGGCCAAACCGTCGATGGTCGCCTTCGTCGGGCCGCTGTCGGAGTTCCGTGTCTACCTCGCCAGCCAGGGCAGCGCGCTGATCAAAGCGGTGACCGCGCTGAATCAGGCGATTGAAAGCGCTGACCTGAGCCTGGCGCAGGCTTTGTACCTGCCGGCGCGTGCCGCCTACCAGCGCCTGGCCCCGGCGGCGCAACGCCTGGCGGAACTGGACAACAGCATCAATGCCCGCGCCGATTATTTCGAAAGACGCGAGCAGGACCCGGCCTTCGTCGGTTTCCACCGCATTGAATACGCGCTGTTCCAGCAACGCAGCCTCGATGGTTTGAACCCGGTCGCCGAGCGCCTGCTGGCCGACGTCACCACGCTCAAACAGCAACTGCTGGCCCAGTCCCTGCCGCCGGAACAGTTGGTCAACATCGTGGTGCGCAACCTCAACACCCTGGCTGACGTGCGCGCCGCCAGTGGTGAAGAAGAACGCTACAGCCACGGCGACGTCAACGGTTTTGCCGGCAACCTGCAAACCGCACACAAGGTCGTCGAGTTACTGCGGCCGATGCTGACTAAGTCGGCGCCGGATCTGCTGCCGAAAATCGATGCTGCGCTGAGCGATTTCGACAACGTATTGAACAGCTTCAAGGTCAAGGACGGCTACGCCACTTACGACACGGTCAGCGGCGAACAACGCAAACAGATCGCCGACAAGGCCAAGGCACTCGCCGACGCTCTGGATGGCATCGATCCCGCCCTCGGCCTCTCCGGCCTGTAAGCAGAAGACGAATACCGATGAAAGATTTGCAAAACCTCGATCTGCAACGTCGCCGCCTCCTGATGGGCATGGGTGTCGCCGGTGTGGCACTGGCCGGTTCGGCCCTGAGCTGCCCGGCGATGGCCGCAGCACCGGCGCAAGTCACCGAAGCGCCGAGCAGCGATAAGACTGAAGACCGTCATGACTTCCACGGCGCGCACCAGACCGGCATCGTTACTCCGCGCCCGGCGTCCGGCATGTTCGTTTCGTTCGACGTGCTGGCCAGCGATCGCGAAGACCTCGAACGGCTGTTCCGCACCCTCAACGAGCGCATCGCGTTCCTGATGAAGGGCGGCCCTGTAGCGCAGATCGACCCGAAACTGCCGCCACCGGACTCCGGTATCCTCGGCCCGGTCGTGACCCCGGACAACCTGACCATCACCGTGTCGGTGGGCGAATCGCTGTTCGATGAACGCTTCGGCCTGGCCGCCGCCAAACCGAAACGCCTGCAACGCATGGTCGGTTTCCCCAACGATGCGCTGGAGGCTGATTGCTGCCACGGCGACCTGAGCCTGCAGTTCTGCTCGAACACCGCCGACACCAACATTCACGCCCTGCGCGACATCGTGAAAAACCTGCCGGACCTGCTGCTGGTGCGCTGGAAACAGGAAGGCAGCGTGCCACCGCAAGCCCCGGCCAAACCGGGGGTGCCGGCGCAATCGGCGCGCAACTTCCTCGGTTTCCGCGACGGCTCGGCCAACCCCGATTCCAACGACGCCAAGACGATGGACAAGCTTGTCTGGGTGCAACCGGGCAGCGATGAGCCGGCCTGGGCTGCGCACGGCAGCTATCAAGCGGTGCGGATCATCCGCAACTTCGTCGAGCGCTGGGACCGTACGCCGTTGCAGGAACAAGAAAGCATCATCGGTCGGGTCAAGACCACGGGGGCACCGATGGGCGCACAACACGAGACCGAAGTCCCGGATTACAGCAAGGACCCGCAAGGCAAGCTGACCAAGCTCGACGCACACATCCGCCTCGCCAACCCGCGCACCGCCGCGAGCCAGGCCAACCTGATCCTGCGCCGGCCGTTCAACTACTCCAACGGCGTGAACAAGAACGGCCAGCTCGACATGGGCCTGCTGTTCATCTGCTACCAGGCCGACCTGGAAAAAGGCTTCATCTCCGTGCAGACCCGGCTCAACGGCGAGCCGCTTGAGGAATACCTCAAACCGGTCGGCGGCGGTTACTTCTTCACCCTGCCGGGTGTTACCGGCGACAAGGATTTCATCGGTCGCTCGCTGCTCAACGCCTCACAACCCAAAACAGCTGCCTAACCATAAAAACCCTCGGAGCCGCTCCATGAAAAAGTCGCCACTCGCGTTATTGCTGACCCTCGGTTTGCTCAACACCCCGCTGTCGGCGTTCGCCGCGACAGCGCCTCTGGATCTGGTGGGGCCGGTGTCGGACTACAAGATCTACGTTACCGAGCAACTGGATGAGCTGGGCAGCCACACCAACCAATTCACCGACGCCGTGAAAAAAGGTGATCTGGCCACCGCGCAAAAGCTCTACGCACCGACCCGCGTCTACTACGAGTCGATCGAGCCGATTGCCGAGCTGTTCAGTGACCTCGATGCGTCCATCGATTCGCGCGTCGACGATCACGAAAAAGGCGTGAAGGCCGAAGACTTCACCGGCTTCCACCGCATCGAATACTCGCTGTTCTCGGAGAAGAGCACCGAAGGCCTCGGCGCCCTGGCGGACAAGCTGGACAGTGACGTCAAAGACCTGCAGACCCGCGTTGCCGGCCTGACCTTCCCGCCGGAGAAAGTCGTCGGTGGTGCGGCCGCGTTGCTGGAAGAAGTCGCCGCGACCAAGATCTCCGGTGAGGAAGACCGCTACAGCCACACCGACCTGTACGACTTCCAGGGCAACATCGACGGGGCGAAGAAAATCGTCGACCTGTTCCGGCCGCAGATCGAGAAGCAGGACAAGGCGTTCGTCGCCAAAGTGGACAAGAACTTCGCCACCGTGGACAAGATCCTCGCCAAGTACAAGACCAGGGACGGTGGTTTCGAGACGTATGACAAAGTCAAAGAGAATGATCGCAAGGCGCTGGTTGGCCCGGTCAATACCTTGGCCGAAGACCTGTCCACATTGCGTGGCAAGCTGGGTCTGAACTGATTGATGTAGAGACTTTCAGGACCTCATCGCGAGCAGGCTCACTCCTACAGTTGGAATGCATTCCCCTGTAGGAGTGAGCCTGCTCGCGATAGCGTTTTTAGCCGTCCTGAATGACTTGAGGTTTACAGGATTCGGTAAAGCAACCGCTCGATCCGCACCCGACTCACCCGCTTCAAAAACTTCGCCACTCCCGCCGGGTACTCCGGCAAGGTCTCCAGGCTCTGGAAGCTGGCAATCCGCGTGGTATTGCGGAAAATCGCTTCCTGCTCCTTCGCCCGTGGCTGCAGCCACTCGCCTTGCGGGTCGTCGATCAGCAGCGCGTTTTCCAGATCCAGGCGGAACGCCCGCGGATTGAGGTTGTTGCCGGTCAGCAGCGTATAACGCTGGTCGACCCACATGCCCTTGAGGTGATAACTGTTGTCGCCGTCACGCCACAAGTGCAGGTTCAACTGGCCATTGTCGATGTTGCGCTGATGACGCTTGGCGAAGCGGCGCAGGCTGATTTCGTACAGGTAAGGCAACGCCGCGATCACCTTGAACGGCTCGCTCGGCGGAATGTAGAAATCGTTTGCGGTCTTGTCGCCGACCACGATGTCGATCTTCACGCCACGGGCCAGCGCGCGGTTGACCTCACGGATGATCGGCAGCGGCAGGTTGAAGTACGGCGTGCAGATGGTCAGCTGCTTTTGCGCACTGGCGATCAGCTCGACAATCACCCGGTTCAACGGGTTGTTCTTGCCCACGCCCAGCAGCGGACTCACCGACAGGCCGGTATGCGCCGTGCTGCCGGCACTGGTGTCGTAGGTCGCATATTTGAGGCGGCTGCGCAGGTCACCGATGTCGTTGCGCAAGCTGCGGGTGGTCGGCAAGTTCGGCAGGTCAAGGCGATGCACGGCCTTGGATTCAATCAGGCCGTGCTTGATCAGGTGGTGCATCGAGTCCGCCAGTTCGCGGCTGAGCAGCACGTGATAGCGGTCGAAACGGTACTTGTCGAACTTGTGCAGGTACACGTTGTTCAGGCTCGCACCGCTGTAGACCACGCAATCGTCGATCACGAAACCTTTCAAGTGCAGGACGCCGAACAGCTCGCGGGTCTGCACCGGCACGCCGTAGACCGGCACTTCACTCTGGTGAGTGCGGGTCATCTCCTGGTACCACGCCGCGTTGCCCGGCTGCTTGCCGGCACCGATCAGCCCGCGCTGGGCGCGCAGCCAGTCGACCACCACGACAATTTCCAGCGTCGGGCGCTTGAGCTTGGCGGCGTGCAAGGCATCGAGGATTTCCTGACCGGCCTCGTCGTGCTGCAGGTACAGCGCAACAATGTAGATGCGCTGGGTCGCCTCGGCGATTTTCTCCAGCAGGCAACGACGGAACTCGGCAGCGCCAGGCAGAATGGTCACGGCCTCGGCAGTCAGCGGAAAGCTGCGCAGTTTGGGCAGCAAAGAGCGTTTGAAAAGCAACGGCATAGGGCTCGCAATGGGTCGAATCCGAAGAACCCGAGAGCTTACACCATCGCTCGGTTCGGGTCTTGTAACTGTCTGTGATGACGCCTTCGCGAGCAGGCTCACTCCGACAGTTGAAAGGCGATCCCCTGTGGGAGCGAGCTTGCTCGCGAAAGCGGTACGGCAAACACAAAAAATACCAACTTGACCAAGGAGAACGATCGTTCTACTGTTCGCCACATGAACGAATCAACCCGCAACGAAACCCGCGACATCATTCTGGATGTCACCGAAAAGTTGATCTACAAAAGTGGCATCGCGGCCACCGGCATGGATCTACTGGTAAAGACCGCCGGCGTCTCCAGAAAAAGCATCTACCGCTACTTCGCCAACAAGGAGGAACTGACCGTCGCCGCCCTGCAGCGCCGCGACGTGCGCTGGATGCATTGGTACCGCAGCGCGGTCGATCAGGCCGAAACCCCGGCCGATCGCCTGCTCAACCTGTTCACCGTGCTCAAGGGCTGGTTCGCCTCGGAAGGCTTCCGCGGCTGCGCCTTCATCAATACCAGTGGCGAAACCGGTGACCCCGAAGATCCGGTGCGCCAGGTCGCCAAGGACCACAAACAGAAACTGCTCGACTACCTGTGCGAGCTGTGTACCGAACATGGCACCGAAGATCCGCAATTGCTGGCCAGACAGTTGCTGATCCTGATTGACGGCGCCATTACCGTAGCGCTTGTTATGGGTGATCACAGTGCCGCTGATAATGCGCAATGCATGGCGCGTAAGTTATTGGACCTGTAACGCCTTAAATAAGCCTGACCGTTGTTTAATCGTCAATTAGATCGGGAGACTGAAAATGTCGACTGCTGCCCAAGTGCGTCCGCCTTTACCGCCGTTCAACCGTGAATCGGCCATTGAAAAAGTGCGTCTGGCCGAAGACGGCTGGAACTCCCGCGATCCGGAAAAGGTATCGCTGGCGTATACCCTGGACACCCAGTGGCGTAACCGCGCCGAGTTCGCCCACAATCGTGAAGAAGCCAAGGCCTTCCTGACCCGTAAATGGGCGAAAGAACTGGACTACCGCTTGATCAAGGAGCTCTGGGCTTACTCGGATACGCGCATTGCCGTGCGCTACGCCTATGAATGGCACGACGATTCGGGCAACTGGTTCCGCTCTTATGGCAATGAAAACTGGGAGTTCGATGAGCACGGCCTGATGTTCCAGCGTTATGCCTGCATCAACGACATGCCGATCAAGGAAAGCGAGCGCAAGTTCCACTGGCCGCTGGGGCGGCGCCCGGATGATCATCCGGGCCTGTCCGACCTCGGCCTGTAAATTCACACAGATCGAAAATGTGCGAGCGGGCTTGCTCGCGAAGGCGGTGTATCAGCGACATGAATATTGACTGACACAACGCTTTCGCGAGCAAGCCCGCTCCCACGTTGGTTTTGCATTGCCATCGCAAGAAATGCATCCAGCACACGATCAAACTCGCCCGTTCTCGACTTCGGTGATCAACACCAGCAATTCGTACGCCTGAACTTCGGCTGCCCGCGCTCGCTGCTCGAAGAAGGCATCGCCCGCATGGAGCACGCCCTGACTAACCGCAACTCCTGAACCCACAGCAGTTCCCCTGTGGGAGCGGGCTTGCTCGCGAAGGCGGTGTATCCGCGACATGAATGCTGACTGACACGACGCTTTCGCGAGCAAGCCTGCTCCCACATTTGCTTTGTAGTGGTCAGGCGACTGCCGGAGTCTTTTGAGAATGCGTTTCAGCCTCCAGTTCGCGCACCAACGGCAACACTCGCTTGCCGAAATACTCCACCTCCTCCTGAAAGTGCAGGAACCCCGCCAACACCAGATCCACTCCCACCGCCTTCAGCGCCACAATCCGTTCGGCAATCTGCAATGGCGTACCGATCAGGTTGGTCTTGAAGCCATCGTTGTATTGCACCAGATCCTCGAACGTCGATTTCGCCCAGTTACCCTCACCTTCCGGCGATGCCCTGCCCGCCTGCTTCGCCGCGTCGCCAAAAGCATTCACCGCTTCCGGATCAGCCTGCTCGATGATCTGCGCCAGTACGGCGCGCGCCTCTTCTTCGGTGTCACGGGCGATGACGAAGGCGTTGACGCCGATTTTCACCGAGTGATTGTTCGCCGCCGCCTTGGCACGAATGTCATCAACCTGCGCCTTGATCCCCTCGACGCTGTTGCCGTTGGTGAAATACCAGTCTGACACCCGTGCCGCCATGTCCCGCGCGGCACGTGAACTGCCGCCCTGGAAGATCTCCGGGCGCCCCAGCGGTTTGGGCTTGAGGCTGTAATTGTCGAACCGGTAGAAGTCGCCGCGAAAGCTGAAGTTGTCCTGACTCCAGATCCCGCGCAGCGAACGAATGAACTCCTCGGAACGCCGATAGCGTTCGTCGTGTTCCAGCCAGTGCTCGCCGATCGCCTGAAACTCGCCCTTGAACCAGCCACTGACAATGTTCACCGCGATCCGGCCGTTGGTGAGTTGATCGATGGTTGCCAGTTGCTTGGCCGCCAGCGCCGGTTGCCATGGCCCCGGCAGAATCGCCGCGATCACTTTGAGCTTGCTGGTGGCGGCCAGCAGTGCGTGACTGAAAGCCACCGATTCATGCTGGAACTCGGCGCCGTAACCGGCAGTGAAGCGGATCTGCGTCAGCGCATATTCGAACCCCGCCGCTTCGGCGAGCTGCGCCAGTTTGCGGTTGTAGTCGATGCCCCAATCAGTGCGCTGCTCGATCTTGCTGACCACCAGACCACCACTGACGTTCGGCACCCAGTAGGCGAATTTCACGGCTTGCTTGCTCATTGGCGTGTCCTCGGGACATTGGGAAGGTCAAGGAGTCAGAGCAGCAAGCGTGCCAGCGTCCAGTCACCCGTTTTTATTGGGGTTGAGGCTGATGGAGTTGCATTGTTGGAGGGTGATTTGTTGTCGAGGTGTTGGGTGGGCAACAGTTGAATAGTCAGTGCCTGAGCTGGCCTCTTCGCGAGCAAGCCCGCTCCCACAGATGCAACATGTGGGAGTGGGCTTGCTCGCAAAGGCGTCCGACGGGTCGCCGCAAAAGCCGGATGCAGGTAACATGGCCGACCTCCCCGCAGCCCTTCTGCGCCCTGCCGAATAAGCCGACTCCATGCCTTTCGAACTCAGCGTTGACCTCACTACCCTGGCCGTTCTGGCCCTCGTCGCTTTCATTGCCGGTTTCATCGACGCCATCGCTGGCGGCGGCGGTCTGCTGACCACCCCGGCGCTGCTCACCGCCGGCTTGCCGCCGCACCTGGTACTGGGCACCAACAAGCTGAGTTCGACCTTCGGTTCGGCCACCGCCAGTTTCACTTTCTACCGGCGCAAGCTGTTCCACCCCCGGCAGTGGACGCACGCGATCATCGGCACCTTGGTCGGCGCACTGACCGGCGCCATCGTCGCCCACTATCTGCCAGCAGAATGGCTGAATAAAATGCTGCCAGTGATCGTGTTTGCCTGCGGCGTGTATCTGTTGTTCGGCGGCACGCCCAAAGCGCCGCTGGACAGCGATGCGCCGATCAAGAAGAAATGGCAGTCGAGTCAGGGCTTCAGCCTGGGTTTCTACGACGGCGTTGCCGGCCCCGGCACTGGCGCGTTCTGGACCGTCAGCAGCCTGCTGCTCTACCCGATCGATCTGGTCAAGGCCAGCGGCGTGGCGCGCAGCATGAACTTCGTCAGCAACATCGCGGCGCTGTCGGTGTTCGTGTTTTCCGGGCAAGTGGACTGGATCATCGGCCTGAGCATGGGCCTGTCGGTGATGGTCGGCGCGTTCTTCGGGGCGCGCACCGCGATCAGCGGTGGCGCCAAGTTCATTCGCCCGGTGTTCATCACCGTGGTGCTGGGGCTGACCGTGCGGTTAGCCTGGCAGCACTGGTTCAGCGTGGCCTGAACGCCGCGCCACGTAGACGTCGATCAGGTAACGGGCAATCGATTTTGACGCCGGCAACGGCGGCAGATCGTGCACGTTGAACCACTGGGCATCTTCGATCTCGTCTTCCTGACAGACAATCTCGCCACCGGCGTATTCGGCATGGAAGCCGAGCATCATCGAATGCGGGAACGGCCAGCACTGGCTGCCCATGTACTGGATGTTCTTCACCTCGATCTGCACTTCTTCGCGCACTTCGCGAACCAGGCAGTCTTCCGCCGACTCGCCCGGCTCGGCAAAACCGGCCAGCGTGCTGTAAACCCCGGTGACAAAACGCGGTGAGCGCGCCAGCAGAATCTCGTCGCCGCGCGTGATCAGCACAATCATGCTCGGCGAAATGCGCGGATAACTGCGCAGATCGCACGGCTGGCAATACATCGCCCGCTCGCGCGACACCTGCGTCATCGCCTGCCCGCAGTTGCCGCAAAAGCGATGTTCGCGCGCCCAGGTGCCGATCTGCGCGGCATAACCCAGCACTTTGTAGACGGTGTGATCGCCATCGAGCATGAACGCCCGCAGGCCTTTCCAGTTGCAGCCCGGCACTTCGCTGGAACTGCGCAATTCCAGCAGAAACACCGGCTCGCCATCAAGGTGACCGATGCCGTGTTCGGCGAGGACTGACAGGTCCTGACGCTTGAGCCAATCGCGGGGGAACAGCGCGCCGTTGTCATCGAACAGAAAGCCTTCGGGGCTGCGCGCCACGGCCCAGCCGCCGGGTTGATCGGTGTCCAGTACTGCAGTGGTCCAACGAGCTGTCATGGTTTCTCAATCCAGAAATTCGGGTTTCTGTTTACTCATATGGGCGGCCATGGCCACGCGCAAGTCGGTGGATTGCAACATGGCGGCGTTCCAGGTGGCAACGTATTCGAGACCGTCGTCGATGCGATGGTCGCGCATGTAGCTGATCATTTCCTTGGTGCCAGTGACCGCAATCGGCGACTTGCCGGCGATGGCGCGGGCAATGTCCATCACGCCTTCGAGCAGCAGTTCCTTGTCACTGTACACGCGATTGACCAGGCCGATGCTGCGCGCCTCTTCGGCGCCAAAGGTGCGACCGGTATAAGCCAGTTCACGCAGCATGCCGTCACCGATGATCCGTGGCAACCGTTGCAAGGTGCCAACATCGGCGGCCATGCCGATGTCGATTTCCTTGATCGAGAATTGCGCGTCTTCAGCGGCGTAACGCATATCGCAGGCAGCGATCAGGTCGATCGCGCCGCCCAGGCAGTAGCCCTGAATCGCGGCCAGCACCGGTTTGCGACAGTTGTCGACAGCGTTGAACGAGGCCTGCAGGGTGAGGATCTTGCGCCGCAGCAGGCGCGCGTTACGGCCGACATCCTTGCCCAGTTCATTGGCGACGCCGGCGAGCATCATCAGGTCGATGCCGGAGGAAAAGTGTTTGCCGTTGCCGCTGAGCACCACCACCCGCACTTCGTCGGTGTCATCGATCCACTGGAAAATCTCGACGATCTCGCTCCAGAACGCGGCGTTCATCGAGTTGATCTTTTCCGGACGGTTGATCTGCACATGAGCGATGTTGTCGGCCAGTTCGACGCTGAAGGCGGTGTATTGAGACATGGCAGTGATCCTTTACCGGGCAGAAAATGAGGCCCGAACTATAACAAGGCATCACAATGGCGGTTCGGCCAAATGCGGGACTGGGTCGAGAGATGTGGTGTCAGGGCCGGCCCCTTCGCGAGCAGGCTCACTCCTACAGGGATCGGTGGTGACTGCAGAATCCCTGTTCACTGAAGATCAATGTGGGAGCGAGCCTGCTCGCGAAGGGCCGCACCGCCGGTCTAACCGCCCTTTACCGCCACATACGCCGCCGTCTCATAAGGCACCGTCAGCACATGCCGGCCGCGCAACGCCGGCTCCGAGGCGATCAGTGCGCGGATCTGTTCATCGACCTTGTCGCGCTGCGCCTGAGGCAGCGCGGCAATGAAACTGGTGGAGCGCACCCGATTGAAAATCACGTCCTCGGGCGAGCCGGTGTGCCCATGGTGAAACTGCTGCAATTGCAGGCCCCCGAACGCCGGATGCGGGAACGCCTCGCGCCATTGGCCGGTGTAATAACGCGGCGTATCACCTTCCAGGGCGTTGACGATAGCGTCGAGTTTCGGCACCCAACTGATTTGTGTGTCACGCAGGTTCCAGATCAGGCCGAGCTTGCCGCCGGGCTTGAGCACCCGGGCAATCTCTGTCAAGGCCTCGGAGGTGGCGAACCAGTGAAATGCCTGGGCGCAGACCACCACGTCCACCGACGCGTCGGGCAATGGCAGATCCGTCGCGGTGCCGCTCACGGCCAGCACTTCGGGCCAGGCGGCGGAGAGTTTTTCCAGCATCTGCGCCACCGGCTCCACAGCGATCACCTGCGCGTCGGTGGCCGCCAGCCGCCCGGTGAACTTGCCAGTGCCGGCACCCAGATCGATGACCGTCTTGCGACTGTCCAGGCCTAACGTTTGCGTCAGCCACTGACTGACCTGCGGCGGATAGTCGGGGCGGCCTTTGACGTAGGTATCGGCGGCAGTTTTGTAGCCGGCGGCAGCGCAATGATGAACCTGATCTTTCATGGCAGTTCCTCGTGTGTCAGCGCGGCGGCATGGCAAGGCGCTGGATGGACGGCTGGCATTCCTGAGCATAACGCCACAATTTGCGCGTACCTTGAACAGAGCCTGACAAAGCAATGAATAAAATCCCGTGCTGTGGTGTTCAAAGTGAAACATAACCCTCTGTGGAGCCTTGCCCATGACTATCCGTTCCGTTATGTTCGCCGCCCCGTTGCTGCTGGTGACCGCGTTGTCCGCATCGATGGCGTTTGCCAACGGTGATGAAAGCGCGCCCGTGCAGAAACCCAACTGCCCCAAAGGCCAGGTCTGGGACAGCAAATCGAAGAAATGCGTGATGCAGACCAGCAGCGCCGTGCCGGATGCCGACCGTACCGACTACGCCTACAGATTGGCCAAGGACGGTCGGTACGAAGAGGCCCTGGCCCTGCTCGACACCCTGAAACAGCCGAACACCGCCAAGGCCCTCAATTACCGCGGTTACGCCACACGAAAACTGGGGCGCACCGATGAAGGCATCAGCTATTACCTGCAGTCAGTAAAACTCGATCCGCAATACGCGCAAGTACGCGAATATCTCGGCGAAGCCTATGTGATCAAAGGCCGCGTCGACCTGGCGCAGGAACAGTTGCAGCAGATCAAATCGATATGCGGTATGTCCTGCGAGGAATACCAGGACCTGGCCGAAGCCATCAACGATTCATCGAAAACCTGAAATTAATAAAGGAACGCCATCATCGTCAGCGATCAGGCATTCAGAGCAGAACTCGGACAGCACCTGGCGCGTTTGTGGCGCTACGGTCTGCTGCTGTCGCGCAATCGGCACGTGGCCGAGGATCTGGTGCAGGCGACCTGTGTGCGGGCGCTGGAACGTGCCGGTCAATACGTGGCCGGCACACGCATGGATCGCTGGCTGCTGAGCATCCTGCATTCGATCTGGCTCAACGAAGTACGCGCACGCCGGGTGCGTCAGGGCGCGGGCCAGGTCGATGCAGACGGTCAACTGGCCATCGATGGCGAGTACGCCGCGCAGACGCACGTGATGGCGGCGCAGGTGATCCGCCGGGTCGATGCCTTGCCCGAAGCCCAGCGCGAAACCGTATACCTGGCCTATGTCGAAGGGTTGTCCTACCGCGAGGTCGCCGAGATCCTGCAAGTGCCGATCGGGACGGTCATGAGTCGCCTGGCCACCGCGCGCCTGAAACTGGCGCAATACCCGCCCCTGCAAGCCGTACCGAAATCCACCGGAGGTGACCACCCATGAACAAGCCCTCCGACGAACAACTGACGGCCTACCTCGATGACGAACTGGACCCGGCCTATCGCAGCCAGCTCGACAGCGCGATTGCCGACGACTCGTTGCTCAGCCTGCGCGTGCAATGGCTCGACCGCAGCAGCCTGCCGTACAAAGAGGCCTATGACGAGCTGGCGCAACAGGCGCCACTGGAGCGTTTGCAAGCACGCCTCGATGCCATCGCCGCGCCTCAGCGGCCGGGCCTGAGCCGTCGCTGGTTTATCGGCGCGACCGCTGCTGGCCTGCTGGCTGGCGGCGTGTTGGCTG
The DNA here is from genome assembly GCF_034008635.1 of Pseudomonas sp. P8_229. Lineage (NCBI taxonomy): Bacteria > Pseudomonadati > Pseudomonadota > Gammaproteobacteria > Pseudomonadales > Pseudomonadaceae > Pseudomonas > Pseudomonas sp. P8_229. The sequence continues at coordinate 6,186,329 of NZ_CP125378.1, forward strand.
ATCGGCTGTTTATCGCCTGGCAGGCGCAACAAGCGCATAACTGGCGCGCGCTGGTCGGTGATTACATGGCGCTCTATGTGCCGCAGACCCTCGATCACTTGCCGAGCGACGAAGCCAGTCAACGCGCGCAACTGCGCACGGTGGACGCACGGCTGGGGTTGAATCTGTCACCGGCACTGGTGACGTTGCCGGGCGCCGAACTCAAGCGGGCACAGATGCTTGAGTACGACGGCGTGCCGATTGCACAGTTGACCTATCTGGACGCGAAGCATGGCCCGCTGGCCCTGTGTGTCACGCGGTCCAACAGCGGCAGCCGGCCACTGGCGCACGAACGGCGGCATGAGATGAACGTGGTGTACTGGGCCGAAGGCGAGCACGCGTGGATGTTGATCGGGCACAACCCGGCGCTGGAGCTGGAGGAGCGGGCAAAACACTTGATCGAAAAGTTGGGCGCGTAAATGCCGCTCCACTATGCTGGACCGGTGATTATCCAAGGAGGCCCCACCGATGCAGATTTCACCCCGCACCGCCCTGCTGGTCATTGACGTGCAGAACGACTTCACCCCCGGCGGCCAATTGGCCGTGCCCGAAGGCGATCTGATTGTGCCGCTGATCAATCGCCTGGGCGGCCTGTTCAAACAGGTGGTCATTGCCCAGGACTGGCACCCGACCGGCCACGCCTCGTTTGCCTCAAGTCACCCCGGGCGCAAGCCTTACGAGATGATTCAGTTGCCCTACGGCGAACAGACACTCTGGCCGGAGCATTGTGTACAAGGCACGGCCGGCGCCGAGTTCCACCCGGCGCTGGATCTGCCCCACGCGCAACTGATCATTCGCAAAGGCTGCAATCCGGATATCGACAGTTATTCGGCGTTTCTCGAAGCGGATCGGCGCACCACCACAGGGCTGGCCGGTTATCTGAAGGAGCGCGGTATCGACACGGTCTATATGGTCGGTCTGGCACTGGATTTCTGCGTGATGTTTTCCGCGCTGGATGCCCGGGCGGCCGGATTCAATACGTTTGTGCTGCTGGATGCCTGCCGCGCCATTGACAGGGACGGATCACTGGCGGCGGCCATGGAGCGGATGCAGACCGCCGGGGTTGGTCTGATTCAATCGAACCAACTGATCTGACCGACGCGTTCCCCCTCCCTGTAGGAGTGAGCCTGCTCGCGATAGCGGTGTGTCAGTCACCCGATATTTGGCTGACCCACAGCTTTCGCGAGCAAGCCCGCTCCCACAGGTTTCGGGTCAAGCCATGTCAGGCAACCACAACCGGAACCGCGCCCCACCCAACGGCGAGTTCTCTACCGTCAACGTCCCACCCTGCGCCTCCAGCGCCCGGCGGCTGATTGCCAACCCGAGACCAAACCCACCTGTAGCCCGGTCGCGGCTGCGGTCAAGCCGATAGAACGGTTCGAAAATCCGCTCACGCTCGTCATCCGGGATACCGATACCATCGTCGTCGACCCAGATCTCGCAGCCATCGGGACTGACCTGCACGCCAATCTGAATGCGCTTCTCGCAATAGCGCATGGCATTGCGCAGCAGGTTCTGGATGGCCCGCGCGGTCAGGCGCGGATCCAGCGAAAACCGTTCGAGCTGACCGTGCAAAAGCACATCAATAACGATGTCCGGTGAGTCCAGTTCTTCATCGACGCTGCCCAGAATGCTGTCGATGAACTCGTCCAGCGAGACCTCGATCTGCTCGGGCAATTGCGCCGGATTCTGCAGGCGGCTGTAGGACAGCAACTCCAGCACCAACTCATCCAGTTCACGAATGTGCGCCACCAGCCCCTGCAGGCGCTCGCGGCTGGTCGCCGGCAAGTCATCGGAGAGCGCCAGCGCCAGACCGAAATCCAGCCGGGTCAGCGGCGTGCGCAATTCGTGGGACACCGCGTTGAGCAAGTCACGCTGTTGGTTGAGCAGGTTCTCGATGTCGCCGGCCATGGTGTCGAAGACATTGGCCAGGCTGCCGATGTTGGAGCTGGCCGGGATCTGCGTGCGCTCGCTCAGGTGCCCCTTGCCGAAGCGTTCGGCAGCGCCCTTGAGGCGTTCCAGGTCGCGCCAGTGCGGGCGAATCCACAGCAGCAGGCAGGCGAGCATGCTCGCGCCGATCAGCACGTTGATGCTCCAGTACAGCAGATTGACGTCCATCGGGTCCGGCGGAACTACCATTTGCACGGCGACGTCTTCGTTCAGCGGCGCAACCGCCAATGTTCGCCAGCCCCAGTCGCCGATGCGCACCACGTTTTCTCCGCGACGCAAACGCGCCTGCTCGGCGGCGGTGAACTCGGCGTTGTCGATGCGCGCCAGCACAATGTGCAGCGGCTGGAAGTCCTTGTCCATCGACTGCGCCAGTGCCGGCCATTGATCATGCGGCACCGCGTGAAACTGGCGGGTGATCAGCGATTGCAGGCCACGCGAGTAATCGAGGTTATAGGCGATGAAGCGATCACGGAACGCCATGATCACCAGATCCGGCACCAGGTAGATCGCCGCGCTGTAGGAAACAATCGTCACCAGATACAGGCGAAAGAGGATTCTGAACATCAGCTCAGCATTCCCATTCGGAACGACTGAACAAGTAACCCTTGCCCCACACGGTCTTGATCTTGCGCGCCTCGCCGGCGTGGTCGTCGAACTTGCGCCGCAACTTGGAAATCGCCACATCCACCGAGCGGTCGGTACCGTTGAACTCGATGCCGCGCAGGCGTTGCAGGATCTGATCGCGGCTCAGCACTTCGCCGGCATGCCGGGCCAGCACCACCAGCAAATTATATTCGCCGCTGGACAGCTCCACGGGCTGCTCGCGCCAGGTCACGGTGCGCTCGGACAGGTCGATGCACAGGTTGCCCATGACGATCCGGTCATTGACGGTCATTGGTTCACCGAGGCTGCTACGGCGCAGCAAGGTACGCACTCGGGCCAGCAGAACCCGTGGCTCGCACGGTTTGGTGACGTAATCGTCAGCGCCCATTTCCAGGCCCAGCACCTGATCGTGGCTGTCATCGCGGGCGGTGAGCATCAGGATCGGCAACGTCGCCGAATCCGCCCGCAGCAAACGGCAGACCTGCAGACCGTCGAGGCCGGGCAGCATCAGGTCGAGGATCACCAGGTCGGGCGGGTTGATCCGTGCCCGTTCACGCACATGGTCGCCACGCCCGATCACGCTGACGGAATAGCCGTTGCGCTCCAGGTAGCTGGAAATCAGTTCGGCGAGGGCGGTGTCGTCTTCGACCAGGAGGATGTTGGGCATGGGGTGTTCCAAGGAAAGTGCAGTGGCGACTGCTCGCGATGGCGGTTTATCTGTCGCAATAAATTTCAAGGCGTAAAGGATATACGCCCTCACCCGTCCCTGAGTAAAACCCTTACACAATTTCACACAGCGCCTACAAAGCTTCACCGCTACCCTCGGCGTCTGACCGTAGGATGCGGGCTTCAATATTGGGGGTGGTACATGTCGAAAAATCTGCTGGCCGGGCTCGGCCTGATCGCAATCGCACTGTCGCTGAGTGCCTGTGATTCGTCCTCTAAAGCCGAAGAGGAAGCGCCGCCGGCCACCGTGCGCATCGAAACCATCGAGGCCCGCCCCCTGACGATCAGCAGCGAACTGAGCGGGCGCATCGCCGCGCCACGCATCGCCGAAGTGCGTGCACGGGTGGCCGGTGTGGTGCTGCAACGCACCTTCCGCGAAGGCAGCGACGTGAAAAAGGGTGATGTGCTGTTCCGCATCGACCCGGCGCCGTTCAAGGCTGACCTCGACAGCGCCGAAGCCGCGCTGCGCAAGGCCGAGGCCAACGCGTTCCAGGCAAAGTTGCAGGAGCAGCGTTACGCGCAGTTGATCGACGATAAAGCCATCAGCGCTCAGGATTACGACAACGCACGCGCCAATGCCCGGCAAACCGCTGCCGATGTAGCCGGCAACAAGGCGGCGGTGGAGCGCGCGAAATTGAACTTGGGCTACGCCACCGTCACCGCGCCGATTTCCGGGCGTGTCGGGCGTGCACTGGTCACCGAAGGTGCGCTGGTCGGGCAGAACGAAACCACGCCCCTGGCGCTGATTCAGCAGCTCAACCCGATCCACGCTGACCTCACCCAGTCGACCCGTGAACTGAATGAACTGCGCCGCGCCTTCCGTTCCGGGCAATTGCAGGCAGTCGGTCAGGACCAGGTGAAAGCCACGCTGATTCAGGATGACGGCAGCCTCTACCCGTTGCCGGGCAAGCTGCTGTTCAGCGACATCACCGTCGACCCGGGCACTGGCCAGATCATTCTGCGCAGCGAATTTCCCAACCCGGACCTCGACCTGCTGCCGGGCAGCTTCATCCGCGTACGCCTGCAACAAGCGACCATCGAGCACGGCATCACCGTGCCACAGCGTGCAGTGCAGCGTGACAGCGCGGGTATCGCCCAAGTGCTGACCGTCGATGAGCAGATGCGTGTGGCCCAGCAACCGGTGCAACTGGGCGCGGTGCAGAACGACCGCTGGATCGTCACCGGCGGCCTCAAGCCCGGCGACCGCATTGTCATCGAAGGCCTGCAACACGCCCGTCCCGGCGAAAAAGTGCAGATCGACGACACCCCTCTTCCACTTGCCCAGACCACTGGTCAGTAAGCAGGACGCTTCTATATGCCGCAGTTTTTTATCGATCGCCCGGTGTTCGCCTGGGTCGTCGCCCTGTTCATCCTGCTGGCCGGTGCGCTGTCCATTCCGCAATTGCCGGTGGCGCAATACCCGGACGTTGCACCGCCGCAGATCGAAATCTACGCCGTGTACCCTGGCGCCTCGGCGCAGACCGTCGATGAAAGTGTGGTCAGCCTGATCGAGGAAGAGCTCAACGGTGCCGATCACCTGCTGTACTTCGAATCGCAGAGCAGCCTCGGCAGTGCCACAATCAAGGCCACTTTCCAGCCGGGCACCAACCCGGAGCTGGCTCAGGTCGATGTGCAGAATCGCCTCAAAGTGGTCGAGTCACGGCTGCCGCAAGCGGTGAACCAGCAAGGTTTGCAGGTGGAGAAAGTGTCTGCCGGCTTCCTGTTGCTGATCACCCTGACCTCCAGCGACGGCAAACTCGATGACGTGGCGCTCAGTGACTATCTGGCGCGCAACGTGATGAACGAGATCAAACGCATCGATGGCGTCGGCAAGGCGCAACTGTACGGCGCCGAGCGGGCGATGCGGATCTGGATCGATCCGCAGAAGCTGATCGGTTTCAACCTGACGCCGGCCGACGTCAACGCCGCCATCGTCGCGCAAAACGCCCAGGTATCGGCAGGCAGCATTGGCGACTTGCCCAATCCCTCCGCCCAGGAAATCACCGCAACGATTCTGGTGAAAGGTCAGCTGTCGACCCCGGAAGAGTTCGCCGACATCGTGCTCAAGGCCAATCGTGACGGTTCCACCGTACGCATCGGTGACGTGGCGCGGGTCGAGATTGGCAGTCAGGAATACCAGTTCGGCACGCGCCTGAACGGCAAGCCGTCGACCGCCGTCGGCGTGCAGTTGGCACCGGGGGCCAATGCGCTGGCGACCGCGACCTTGATCCGGGCGAAGATGGACGAGCTGTCGCGCTACTTCCCGGCCGGTGTCGAATACAAGATTCCCTACGACACTTCGCCATTCGTGAAGGTCTCGATCACCAAGGTTGTCTACACACTCGGCGAAGCGATGCTGCTGGTGTTTGCGGTGATGTTCCTGTTTCTGCAGAACATCCGCTACACGCTGATCCCGACGCTGGTGGTGCCCGTGGCCTTGATGGGCACTTTCGCCACCATGCTCGCGCTGGGTTTCTCGATCAACGTGCTGACCATGTTCGGCATGGTGCTGGCCATCGGTATTCTGGTGGACGACGCCATCGTCGTGGTGGAAAACGTCGAACGGATCATGGCTACCGAAGGCCTGTCGCCGAAAGAGGCGACGCGCAAGGCGATGAAGCAGATCACCGGGGCTATCATCGGCATCACCCTGGTGCTGGTGGCGGTGTTCATCCCGATGGCGTTCATGCAGGGCTCGGTGGGCGTGATCTACCGGCAGTTCTCGCTGTCGATGGCGACCTCGATCCTGTTCTCGGCGTTTCTTGCGCTGACCCTGACCCCGGCACTGTGTGCAACGCTGCTCAAGCCGATTGCCAAGGGCGAGCATCACGAGAAGAGCGGTTTCTTTGGCTGGTTCAACCGCCGCTTCGAACAATTGACCGATCGTTATCAAGGCTGGGTTGGCTACGCATTGAAGCGTAGCGGGCGTTATCTGTTGATCTACGTTGTGTTGCTGGTCGGCCTGGGCCTGTGCTTTGCGCGACTGCCCTCCTCGTTCCTGCCGGTGGAGGATCAGGGTTACACCATCACTGACATTCAACTGCCACCCGGCGCGACCAAAAACCGTACGGTGCAGGTGGCCGAACAGCTGGAGGCGCATAACGCCGGCGAGCCGGGTATCAGTGACAGCGTGGTGATTCTGGGCTTCAGCTTCTCCGGCAGCGGACAGAACGCAGCACTGGCGTTCTCCACGCTCAAGGACTGGTCACAACGCGGCGGCGATGACTCGGCCAGCTCCATTGCCGATCGTGCCAACATCGCCCTGAGCCAGATCAAGGACGCCATGGCTTTCTCCGTGTTGCCGCCACCGGTGGACGGCCTCGGTACGTCGAGCGGTTTCGAGTTCCGCCTGCAGGATCGCGGCGGCCTCGGCCACGCCACGTTGATGCAGGCGCGCGGCGAGTTGCTCGCCGCTGCGGAAAAAAGCCCGGTACTGATGAACGTGCGTGAAAGCGCGCTGGCCGAAGCGCCGCAGGTGCAACTGGAAGTAGACCGCAAGCAGGCCAACGCGCTGGGTGTGTCGTTCGCTGACATCGGCAACGTACTGTCCACCGCCGTGGGTTCCTCATACATCAACGACTTCCCCAATCAGGGGCGCATGCAGCGGGTGGTGGTACAGGCCGAAGGCGATCAGCGCAGTCAGGTCGATGATCTGCTGAAAATGCACGTGCGCAACAACACCGGGCACATGGTGCCGCTGTCGGCGTTCGTTCAGGCGAAATGGACGCAAGGCCCGGCGCAACTGACCCGTTACAACGGTTACCCGGCGATCGCGATTTCCGGCGAACCGTCGCCGGGGCACAGTACCGGTGAAGCGATGGCGGAGATTGAGCGTCTGGTCGCTCAGGGGCCGAAAGGTCTGGGCCAGGAATGGACCGGGCTGTCGTTGCAGGAGCGCTTGTCCGGCAGTCAGGCACCGATCCTGCTCGGTCTGTCGCTGCTGATCGTGTTCCTGTGTCTGGCGGCGCTGTACGAGAGCTGGTCGATTCCGACCTCGGTGCTGCTGGTGGTGCCGCTGGGTGTGCTCGGTGCAGTGTTGGCGGTGACTCTGCGCGGTATGCCCAACGACGTGTTCTTCAAGGTCGGCCTGATCACGATCATTGGTCTGTCGGCGAAGAACGCGATCCTGATCATCGAGTTTGCCAAGAGCCTGTATGACGAAGGCCATGACCTGATCGACGCGACGTTGCAGGCAGCGCGCCTGCGTCTGCGGCCGATCGTCATGACTTCGCTGGCGTTCATCCTTGGCGTGGTGCCGTTGGCCATCGCCACTGGCGCCAGTTCGGCGAGCCAGCAGGCGATCGGCACCGGGGTGATCGGCGGGATGATCACGGCGACGCTGGCGGTGATCTTTGTACCGTTGTTCTTCGTCGTCGTGATGAAACTCGTGCAGCGCTTCACGAGACACCACTAACCCTTTGTAGGAGTGAGCCTGCTCGCGATAGCGTCCGTTCAGTCAACATCAGTGTTGAATCTACCGACGCAATCGCGAGCAGGCTCACTCCTACAAGGTTTGCTGGCCGGTAGTCAGGCAGCGCATCGCTGGGCTAAGGTGTTTCTACATCCTGGCCCATCGAGTCCCCATGCGCTTCCTCGCCCGCACCCACCCTCGCCTTTCCGCCGCTGCCCTGGTTGGCCTTGCCAGCGGTCTTCTGGTGCCTGCCGAATCCATCGTCGGCAAAATCCTCATCGGCTGGAACGCCGGTGTCTGGACCTACCTGATTCTGATGTTCTGGCTGACCGTCAGGGCCAAGGCGCCGGACGTCAAACGCATCGCCGTCATCGAAGACGAAAACGCCGGACTGGTGCTGTTCGTGGTGTGTATCGCAGCGTTGGCCAGCCTGGCCGCCATCACTCTGGAGCTGGCCGGCACCAAGGATCTGGATACCCATCGTAAACTTCTGCACTACGCGTTCACCGCGCTTACCGTGGTGGGTTCATGGCTGGTGATCGGAGTGATCTTCAGCGTGCACTATGCACGCCTGTTTTACACCTGGGACGGCAAGGAACCGGCGCTGCGTTTTGCCGAGGGATTGACCACGCCCAACTATTGGGACTTTCTGTATTTCTCCTTCACCATCGGCGTGGCAGTGCAGACTGCAGATGTGGGCGTCGCCACACGTGACATTCGCAAGATCGTGCTGGCGCAGTCATTGATCGGGTTTGTGTTCAATACGGCGATTCTGGGGTTTTCAATCAATATTGCAGCGGGATTGTTTGGCTGAGTGGCTCAAAAACTGTTCGGAGATTTTTACTCGTTTGAATGCGCTGTCAAAAGGGCAGCTTAAAAAAGCACAAAGAAATGCGGCTGTAACCTGTCAACTATGACAGTTTACAGCCGCCTCCTGTTTGAGCTTCCATACAACATCCAGAAGTAGGACCGGTCAGTCTTTGGATGACTCTTACCATTCTGTATGGAGATAAACTCATGAGCTACGCAGCCCGAGCCTACGCAACAACGTTTCCTGCGCAACCGTACTTGTCGGCCACCATCAATGGTGATGCCAATCCAAACTTCAGACACGTCAAGATCCCGCCATACAAAGATTTTCGCTCGACCTCTGTCCCTGCACTCGAGTTAAAAGACTACCCCAATGGCCGCTTTTATTGGCTGAGGGCTGGACAGACCGAAAATGGCTTGACACAGACGATTGAATTTGTCTTTGCGGCGAAGCCTTCGACAGGAACGTTTACACTATCCAAAAATATTGAAGATATCCGAGTGACCTACAATTCCAACCCGGTGAACGGTGATTTACACATGGCCGAGAGCGGTAGCATCACGTTTGAATACAATGACATCGAAAAAACCCTGACCGGGACGTGGAGCGGTCTGTTTGATCACGGGGGCGCAGACGCTTCCGATCTGTTTCCGATTAATGGGGAGTTTTTTGTTAATACCGACCTCAGCAAGATCCGAAAATAATTCGTCGACACTCCATAATAAAAAAGGAAGCTTTCAAGCTTCCTTTTTTATTTCTGATTCTATTTAAAAGTTATAACTCAGACCCACACTCCCACCCAGCTCCTGGTCGACTTTAGTGCCGCGGCTGGTGCCAACCTCGGCGTAAACCTGCCATTTTTTGTTGGCCGGAACCCAGTTCATTCCGCCAGTCAATTCCAGGCTGGTACTGGACAAGTCATTATTGAAACTGGTGTCGTTGACACTGAGGCGGTTGTTATTGACAAACTCGTGGCTGACGGCGGCGCGAAGACGCGGCTGCAGCTTGCTGCCATTGTCCAGCGTGAGCTCTCGCCCCACCGTCATGCCGACCTTGCCGAGTAGCGAGCGAGTTTCGTCGCTGTCCACTTGCAAGCCATTGTCCAGTTTGTAGCGCTTACCCTCAACGGCCGCTACCCCTATTTGTGCGGAAGGCTCAATGAAATACCCCCTGTTCAAAGGAATGTGCTTGCCGACTTCGACGGACCCGCTCAACCCCATGTTATCGAAGTTTCCTTTGGTTCGAGTGTCGTCGCTCAAGGTGACTTTGACATCGTTGTTGAAGCGGTTGATCTTGCCGACGGTATCCAGGTAATACCCGGTAGCTTGATCAAACCAGGTCAAGTAAAGGCCTGCATAACCGCTGCCAATCGTACCGGAACTGCCTCGCGCCAGATCCAGACGCGTGTTGCTGTACCCGCCAAAAACACCGATCAACCACTGACCATCCCAAAATGGCAATGCTCTGTCCAACCCCACCGAGACACCTGTCTGGTTCTGATTGAAACCGTTACCGTAGGCGCCCTTTACGTTGTACTGATTACCATAGGTTCGAATCCAGAGACCGGATGAAGAGTCTTGACCATTCGAACTCAGTGCCCCGGCCGATTGTGCCACAGGCTGAGTGCCGGCCATGCGTCGGTCTCCGAGGCGGGTATTGAGGGTTGTCATTTCAGAATAAATGACCGTGGGCGTGGTCCCGGAGATCGCGAGAGCAGTTTGAGACCCCGTGCTCGGTGTGGTCGCATCGGGTTTCAGAAACAGCCCCTCGCCCTCTTTTACCAGCTTGTAGGCCAGGGCGCCGACATCGACTTGTCCATTTTTCAGGGAAAACTGCGCATCTCCGGAAGCGATGTTCCCCACCTTGACCGGCGCGCCACTGGCGGGCTCACTGGCGGTAGCCGCCACCACCAGTTGATGCTGGCCGGTTGCCGATTGGGTGACATTCAAAAAATCCGACTGAGCAGTACCCACATCCGAGCGCATCAAAAACTGACCCGTGCCCGATAAAGTGGCTATATCCAGCTGATTGTAGGCCTGGTCTGTTCCAAAACTCACTGTACCGCCCTGCATGTCCAGGCGAGTGACTGCGTTGTTGCCCACCATGTTCCATGAGGCACCACGGCTGATCGACATATTGCCGACACCGGAAACAGCACCGTTGAATTGCGCATTGTTGTCCAGCACCACCGCTCCCGCGCCGCTGCCCTGGATATTGCCAGTGAGAACACTCTGGGTGTCGAGCTTTACCGAGTCGACATTGATCAGGTTGCCGTCCAGGGTCGCAGCGTTTCGCAACGAAACGCTGGCGACGCCGGAAATTGCGCCCTTGAACTTCGCACTGTTATCCAGCGCCACTGTTCCTGCGCCGGAGCCCTGGATATTACCGGTGAGAATGCTGCGGGTATCAAGCGTGACCGAATCAACATTGACCAGGTTGCCATCAAGGGTGGCGGCATTTCGCAACGAAACACTGGCGACACCACCCTCAGCGACTTCGATGTTCCCGGATAATTGGCTGTTGTCGGCCTGAAACTGCACAGCGGCTCCATCGTTCACTTCGAGGATATTGCCGTTACCCCCGATCAAACGAGAGCCGTTGTTGACATCGATCAGAACCGGCTGACCAGCGGGTGTTGCGAAATCGACAGTAATCGCCGCGCCACTGAGGCCCTCGACCGTGGCGCCATCCAGTATCAAATGACTTTGGCCAGTGACATCACCGGGATTCGCCACGGTGTCCTGCCCGAAAGTGACCCCATTGAGACCGCCGGTAATCTTGCTGCCGGCACTCACATTGGCATTCCCGCCAAACAGGGCCAACCCGACTCCGTCCGCATCCGTTGCGCTCACTTGGGTATTGATCAGGTTCAACGTGCTGAGTGAGGTCACCGCAGCACCGAATATCCCGCCGCGCAACGTACTGCCAGTGACAGTAGCAGTGGATCCCACGGGGATCAGCAGATCACGGGCCAATGTCAGTGCCGCGCCCTGGCTGATCAATGTGCTGTTCGTGATGTTGGCCTGGCTGTCCGTCAACGCCAGAGCCGCTTCAAAACCTGTGCTGGTAACAGTAGATCCGGACAGGCTGACACGAGCGCCTGCGAATGCATCAATCTGTGATGTCGCGGCGGTATCGCCATTGAGCGCGCCACCACCGACTTGAATATCCAGTGCACTCGCGCTGTTGATATTGAGTGTAGCGCTCGCAGGAACAAACCAGGCTTCGGGTGTAGCGCCTGTGGAAACGGTCGCCACCTCCCCCGGCAGAAGGTTACGCGCATAAGCGGGCCCTGAAGTGGTCATTATCACCACAGCATAAGTGAGTGCACCGGTAAGTTTCATGACCGTCAGTCCCAGTATCTTTTCAAACTTCATAACAGCGGCTCTCTGAGTTTTGTCAGGACAGGAGAAAGACGGTTCGCAGTAAGGCTCCATCAGACGCCCATCGTTGGCGACGTCGGAGAATACCTACAACCTCGAATCATCTATGTAGGACTAATCCTCTTTATAGGTAAGGCTCATCCCTGCCGAATGAAGTGCCATCAACGTTTCCGAAGCCGGAACAACGGCACCGCCGGGAGAGCAGTGATCTCCCGGCGAATGCAGCCCCTGACATTCATACTATGGCGCAGGATTCCAACCTGGTTCTGTCTCGCAGTACTTGAAGTCTCCGTTGAGCAGGTAGACGGTCATTTCCGTAACACCGGATGTAGGAACTGTCGGTGTCGAATACCAGACTTTTACATAACCCGCGTAGAAGTCTGAAGGATCCGGAGTAGCGGGTGGTGGCCTTGGTACATTCCGCACCACCGGATCATAAGCCCCGACATCAAAGATCATCCCGGCGGTCAACTCAGGCAGGGAAATGTTTCGGGTTCGGGTGAACTCCGTATCAGCCGGTGCCGGCGTCGCATAATCATCCGTGCGGAACCCGCGCCAGTTGAATGTGACAGGCATACCATCGACAAAGTGGGGATTTGGCGGAATACGGAATCTGGCCACATGCTCTCCGGACACCAGGGTCAGACTTTCGCAAATAATATTCGGATCAGAAGCCCCATCTGCTGGTGGCCGCACGAACTGTGGCGGATCAAGATTGATGACCACCGTATTGACCGTCACCTCGGTTTCTATCGAAATCTGTTTGTTGTTACGGTTGGGGTTCTCATATACCCACCATACTTTTTTCTTTCCCAGACCGCCGGGGCCGACAATGCTGTAAGGCAGATCGATATCAATTATCGTATTGATATTTGTGGCGGTCATCAGCTTTGAACCGACAACGACCTCGCCTGCGTCACCCAGGTAAAATGCGGTGACCAGATCACCGGGTTCCGGGTCTGGGAATACCCCGCCACTTTCAGGTGATACATCAATAAATATCTTGGCGGTTTGATTGGCATCATGTGGGCCCAGCACATTATCGGTAACAGGCGCTTGTCCCCGAACGATCGCCAGCTGGAACTCGGGATTGACAACTGGAGGTGGGTTAATCGGATCGACGATATAGGGTGGGTGCGTCGAAAAGTCAGTGTTTACGCTCGTATCCACATCACTGACGGAAATATTGTTGCGCATCAAATCGGCTGTGACCTGAACAGGCACCTCGTAAATCTGGCCGGTCTGATTATCGAAATACTCCTTGCTCAAATCGCCCCATGGAATAGTGAAAACCAGTTTGTTCAGGATGCCAAATGGCAAGTCCTGGGCTGACTGACTGCCCCATTTCGCGCTCACCTCATCGGTATTGAGTGCGTTCACCGGCCGATCGACTTCTACGGTAACACCTGTACGCGCATCGTCCAGATTGATCAGCCCGTCATTGTTTGCCGGTACGTGCAGTGGCCCCAATGAGGGCAACGGCAGAAAGCGAGTGTTTTTGAAGCTTACTGATGTCGCGCTTATGTTGCCTGCAGCATCCTCAATTTCGAACCAGATAAAAGCCCTGCCACTGGTTATTTTCCTCAACTCGGCAGTCGGAATCAGCACCTCGCCATTGGTCGGCATGGGGTCATCGAAGAAAGCCGGCACCTCCGGAGGATTGCTTCGTTGATTGGCCACATACAGCCGCACGTGGTCATCAGGTTGAGCATTGGGATACGTGGTGTTTATTACAACCCTCAACCCCATCGCGCTACCCGGAAGAGCTGCCCAGGTATCGTCCAGATCGCCAGGGGCGTTGGGAAATGACACTGCCGGGATTGATTTGGCGCCGGGTCTTTGCCCGGGATTGGGCGCAGTCTGAATCGGTTTTGCTTGCCAGGGTGCCGTGCGGTCAATCTGGTACTCCACGAAACCCGAAGTCAACGCATTAAAACCTCGCTCAAAGTACACGCCGCGGACCCAGATTGTAGTCGGACCGACTGGTGTTGCGTTCTCCCCCAAATGTTCCGTGGGTATTTGAACCGGAAATTTAACCGGTCGTTGTGCCATATCCGGGAGGGTCAAGCGTGGCAGCCTTGTGTAGTCTGCGGGCGTCGGAACCGCAGGCGGTTGGGTTCGCGTGACATCTATTGTTACCTGATCACCATTTTGCCGGTTATCAGGAACGGTTGTATCCAGTAATAGCTGAAGCGTCCCGCCCACGGCAATTGCAGCGATGGGAATGATATCGCCCTGCGGGCCGCGGCCATCCGGTAACTCGGGAGTTGGTGCCACCAAAATCCCACCGCCCTGCGCCGCAGTTCCAGCTTGATAACTTGTCATGTGTTTTCTCCAATATTCTTAACAATGGATATCAATACTTCCTTCATCGACAAGGGCGTTATCGCCGACAGCAGTCGCCTTTCTGTTACAGCAAATCGTCATGTCATCCAGCGTGCACTCGAGCAAAAACCAGGAGTACCCGGAATCACTCTGTCTATTTTCACCAGGCCTGTAAAAGAACTGAAAATTGAAACTCCGTTTCGCACTAACAGGTATTCGGTCGTCGCAGAATCGTTCTCGCGCATAGGTTCGATGTGTGTAGCAAACGGTCTTATTACAATTAAGACCGGTTTTTTGTTGGCTACATCCGTTACAGCAGCAGTAAAGGTATATAAGGGGGTTAACGCAGCTCCCGTTCCATTCAGCGAACGCCATCCTCGCCAGCTGAGACTGATCACATCGCCCACTCGGAAAAGATCATTGAACGGAATCAGAGTGCGTATGCCCTCCCAGATAAATAAAGCATCAGGATCCAGAGGATTGTTTTTTGTGCAGCCGATATAGCCCCAGAGATCTGCATCCGGAAACGTTGACTCTTTCAACAACTGAGGTGGAGGTGTAATTGCAAACGTCAGGCGCCGTGACGGTGACGTTGTCGCATTGATCGAGCGCACGGTGTAAAAAACTTCGAACGTAGCCAGATTGGGCAGCGACAACGGCGCTATTGGAATATGAAACTCGGGGGCATTGTCGGCAGCACTATATTCTGCCCACGCGACAAACTTCGGATTGCCGACGATAAAGATCTCGACGCGATCAATACGCGTATCTACAGGAAACGCTGGCCAGATATCGATGATGCAGACAATTCCGTTTTGCTTCGCATCCGGTGGTAATGTCCCGGCCGGATCCGACGGGTCGACGCCTTCGAATCGAGGCGGATTGAGTAAAATGCCTGCATTGACAGCGCTGCTTGTCACATGGGGGTCATCGGCTGACATGGATACTGTCTCGCTCTTCATTCGCCATTCACGTGGAAGAAATTAAACGCCCGTATCCAGTTGTTGCCTACTGTCAGATCTGACAGGTAAAACCACCGCCTGTCGGAAACGCCAGACAGATTCAACTTCACTCCAAACACATCAGTTGACGGCTACCGTACAAATGGTGTCTTCTGAAACCGGTTTCAGACAATAAGAAGACTCAACCGTGAACGATTTCTCCGCCGCCCAGCGCAGCCGCGTGACCATGCTTGATGTCGCCGAACGTGCCGGCGTCTCCAAGGCCAGCGTCTCGCGCTTCATCGGCGATGACCGCGCCCTGCTCTCCGATGCCATTGCCCAGCGTATCGAGCAGGCGATTGCCGAACTCGGCTACCGCCCCAATCAAATGGCCCGTGGCCTGAAGCGCGGGCGCACACGCCTGATCGGCATGCTGGTGGCCGATATCCGCAACCCTTATTCGATTGCCGTGATGCACGGGGTGGAAACCGCCTGCCGTGCGCACGGTTACAGCCTGGTGGTGTGCAACACCGACCGTGACGACGAGCAGGAACGCCAACATCTGGCGTTGTTGCGCTCGTACAACATCGAAGGGCTGATCGTGAACACCCTCGGTCATCACCGTGACGAACTCCATGAACTGCACCGCGAAATGCCGCTGGTGCTGGTGGATCGCAAGGTCGATGGCCTCGACAGCGACATGGTCGGTCTCAACAACTCGCTGGCTGTCGAGATGGCGCTGACGCACCTTCAACAGCGTGGCTACCGGGATGCGTTGTTGGTGACCGAACCCTTTGACGGCACCAGTTCACGCATCGAGCGGGTCAACAGTTTTCAGAAGCAGATTGCCCAGCGTCCCGGGTTGACCGGAGCGGTGCAGGAAACCGGCGCAGAACTTGCGACTCAACTTCAACGTTTTTTACAGCAACCGGCGAATGGGCCGAAAGCGCTGTTCTGCGCCAACGGCGTGGCCGCGCTGGCCTGCACCCTCGCCCTGCGCGAAATCGGTTGCCGGTTGTTCGAGGATGTCGGGCTGATTGCCCTGGATGACCTGGACTGGTATCCGCTGGTGGGCAACGGGATTACAGCTCTCGCCCAACCGACGGCCGAGATTGGCGCGCGGGCGTTTGAGTGTTTGCTCAAGCGTTTGCGCGGGGATGTCGAGGCGGTGCGCAGGCTGGATTTTGCGCCGGTACTGGTTGAGCGGGGTTCTACTCAAGGACCTTAGCGGAGAGTTTGCCGACCGCCTCACGAGCAGGTGAAGGCCTACATTTGGAATGCGCTCCACTGTAGGAGCTGAGCCTGCTCGCGATGGGGCCCTAAAGGCCAAAACAGCAACACCTGATTTTTTTTGAACAAAAATGAAACCGGTTTCAGAGGTAGATAACAATGAATAAACCTGCCGTTTCCATCAGCCTGTCCAGCTACGGCGCCGACCTGGTACGCCAGCGCGGGCAGGACTTCTTCATCGATGTGCTGGCCGCTGCCGGCGCCGATCGCATCGAATGGCGTGAGGAGCTGCTGACCCGTGAAGTGCCCGCGCAACTGGCTGAGGCCACTCACTCCCACGGCCTGCTAAGCATCTATTCCTCACCGACCGAACTGTGGCTCGCTGGCCAGGCACAGCCCAATCCGGAGCTGATCAACGCTCTGCAACATGCCCAAGCGTTCGGCTCGAAATGGTTGAAGGTCTCGCTCGGCTATTTCACTGACAACTGTGATCTGCAGGCGCTACAACAACTGCTCGGCAACAGCCCGGTGCAGTTGCTGGTGGAGAACGACCAGACCCTGCATGGCGGCCGCATCGAGCCGTTCCAGCGGTTTTTCGCCGCCGTCGAGCAGCACAACCTGCCGATCAAAATGACCTTCGACATCGGTAATTGGCAGTGGCAGGACCAGTCGGCCACCAACGCCGCACGCCTGCTCGGGCGCTATGTTGGCTACGTGCACTGCAAAGCCGTGGCCCGCCGCGCCGACGGCAAACTGGTCGCCGTGCCACCGGCTGTCAGCGACCTGCATGTGTGGGAACAACTGCTGCGGCACATGGCCCAAGGCGTTATGCGTGCCGCCGAATACCCGTTGCAGGGCGATGACCTGGTGGCGCTGACCACCGAGCATGTCGCCGCCCTCGCCCGCCTTGGCCAATCGCGCCTGGAGCCTGCCCATGTCTGATATCGATATTCTGTCGTTTGGCGAAACCATGGCGATGCTGGTCGCCGAGCAGACCGGTGATCTGGCCGCGGTCGAAGGCTTTCACAAACGCATTGCCGGCGCCGACAGCAACGTGGCGATCGGTCTGTCGCGCCTGGGTTTCAACGTGGCGTGGCTGAGCCGGGTCGGCAACGATTCCCTCGGACGGTTTGTGGTCGAGACCTTGATCAGGGAAGGTCTGGATTGCAGCCATGTCGACGTCGATCACCAGCACCCGACCGGTTTCCAGTTCAAATCCCGTAACGATGATGGCAGCGACCCGCAGGTCGAGTATTTCCGCCGGGGCTCGGCGGCCAGTCAGCTGTCACTGCAGTCGATCAGCGCCAGCCTGCTGAGCGCCCGTCACCTGCACGCCACCGGGATTCCACCGGCGCTGTCGGCCACCGCGCGGGAAATGTCTTTCGAACTGATGACGCGCATGCGCCATGCCGGGCGCAGCGTGTCATTCGACCCGAACCTGCGCCCGAGCCTGTGGGCCAGCGAGCAAGAGATGATCCGCGAAATCAACCGCCTCGCCGCCCTCGCCCATTGGGTATTGCCGGGCTTGAATGAAGGTCGCTTGCTCACCGGATTCGAAGACCCGGCGGACATTGCCGCGTTTTATCTCGATCAGGGCGCCGAAGCCGTGGCGATCAAGCTGGGGCCACAGGGTGCCTACTACCGCACGCAGCTGGATCAGGGTTTTGTCGCCGGGGTGCCGGTGGCCAAAGTGGTCGATACCGTCGGTGCGGGTGACGGCTTTGCCGTCGGCATGATCAGCGCCCTGCTGGAACACCTGAGTATTGCCGAGGCGGTACAACGCGCGAACTGGATTGGCAGTCGGGCGGTGCAGAGTCGCGGGGATATGGAGGGGTTGCCGACCCGATCCGAGCTCATCGTTGAATTCACGTCCGCCAATCGCGAGCAGGCTCACTCCAGTGGATCTCTGCCAGTCACAAGTGCAGCGGCAAACACATAACCCTTGTAGGAGTGAGCCTGCTCGCGATGAGGCCCGCCAAGACAACCCGCTAATTGAACCTGCTGCGACAAAAACAACAAGCTCAGGAGCAAGACCATGAAAACTGCAACCCTCGCCGCCCGCCGCTGGTGGTACATCATGCCCATCGTGTTCATCACCTATAGCCTGGCGTATCTGGACCGCGCCAACTACGGCTTCGCCGCTGCGTCGGGCATGGCCGCCGACCTGATGATCACCCCGGGCCTGTCTTCATTGCTGGGGGCATTGTTCTTCCTCGGCTACTTTTTCTTCCAGGTGCCCGGGGCGATCTACGCGCAAAAGCACAGCGTGAAAAAACTGATCTTCTTCAGCCTGATTTTCTGGGGTGGCCTCGCCACCCTGACCGGGGTCGTCTCCAACGCCTACTGGCTGATCGTGATTCGCTTCATGCTCGGCGTGGTCGAAGCCGCAGTGATGCCGGCGATGCTGGTTTACCTGTGCCACTGGTTCACCCGCGCCGAACGCTCGCGGGCCAACACCTTCCTGATCCTCGGCAACCCGGTAACCATGCTGTGGATGTCGGTGGTCTCGGGTTATCTGGTGCAGCACTTCAGCTGGCGCTGGATGTTCATCATCGAAGGCTTGCCGGCGGTGATCTGGGCGTTTATCTGGTGGAAACTGGCCGATGATCGTCCCGCTCAGGCCAAGTGGCTGAGCGAACAGGAAAAGCACGACCTGGAAAGCGCCCTCGCCGCCGAACAGCTCGGGATCAAAGCGGTGAAGAACTACGCCGAGGCGTTCCGTTCGCCGAAGGTGATCATTCTGGCGCTGCAGTTTTTCTGCTGGAGCATCGGCGTCTACGGCTTCGTCTTGTGGCTGCCGTCGATCCTCAAGGCCGGCGCGCAGATGGACATGATCGAAGCCGGCTGGCTGTCGGCGCTGCCGTATCTGGCGGCGGTGATCGGCATGCTCGCGGTGTCGTGGGGCTCGGACAAACTGCAAAAGCGCAAACGCTTCGTCTGGCCACCGCTGCTGATCGCGTCCATTGCGTTCTACGGCTCCTACGCCTTGGGCGCAGAACATTTCTGGTGGTCGTACGCGCTGCTGGTGATCGCCGGAGCGTGCATGTACGCGCCTTACGGGCCGTTTTTCGCCATCGTCCCGGAGATCCTGCCGGCCAACGTTGCTGGCGGCGCGATGGCGCTGATCAACAGCATGGGCGCACTCGGTTCGTTCGGCGGCTCGTACCTGGTCGGTTACCTGAACAGCTCCACCGGCTCGCCCGGTGCCTCGTACCTGCTGATGAGCGGCGCGTTGCTGCTGTCGGTGGTGCTGACGATTTTCCTCAAGCCCGGCGCCAGTGACCGCGTCGTGGCCAAAGCCGTAGTCACTCGTCCCGTGCCGGCGCATTCCTGAAGAGATTTTGCCCATGAAAAAGCAAGTCGTGCTGTACAAGAAACTCTCGCCGGCGCTGATGACGCGCCTGCAACAACACTGTGACGTGACGCTGATCGAAAGCCTCGACGCCAACGGTCTGATGAGGCTGCGCGACGCCCTGCCCGGCGCCCACGGTTTGCTCGGCGCCAGCCTGAAACTCGACGCCGCATTGCTCGATCTGGCGCCGCAACTGCAGGTGATCGCCAGCGTCTCGGTGGGTGTCGACAACTACGACATCGACTACCTGAGCCGGCGCAAGATCCTGCTCAGCAACACCCCGGACGTGCTCACCGAAACCACCGCCGACACCGGTTTTGCGCTGATTCTCGCCACGGCTCGGCGCGTGGTGGAACTGGCGAACATGGTGCGCAGCGGCCAGTGGCACCGCAACATCGGCCCGGCGCATTTTGGCACCGATGTGCATGGCAAGACCCTGGGCATTATCGGCATGGGGCGCATCGGCGAGGCGCTGGCCCAGCGTGGGCATTTCGGCTTTGGCATGCCTGTGCTTTATCACAGTCAGTCGCGCAAACCGGCGGTCGAGGCGCGTTTCGATGCGCAGTACCGTAGCCTTGAGGCGTTGCTGCAAGAGGCGGATTTCATCTGTCTGACACTGCCGCTGACGGCGCAGACCGAAGGCTTGATCGGCGCCGAGCAGTTTGCGTTGATGCGCCCCGAGAGCATCTTCATCAATATCTCGCGCGGCAAAGTGGTGGATGAAGCGGCGCTGATCGACGCGCTGCGCCATCAGCGGATTCGTGCGGCGGGGTTGGATGTGTTCGAGCGAGAACCGCTGAATCATGATTCGCCGTTGTTGCAATTGAACAATGTGGTCGCGACGCCGCATATGGGCTCGGCGACGCATGAGACGCGGGAGGCGATGGCGAGCTGTGCGGTGGAGAATCTGCTTGCTGCGTTGGCTGGGGAGAAGCCGGCCAATCTGGTGAATCCGGCGGCTTGGCAGGGCTGAAAAATGTGCTGAATGGCAGATTGCATTCGCGAGCAAGCCCGCTCCCACAGGGTTTGGTGTGTACAGATAACATTATGTACACACCCATCCACTGTGGGAGCGGGCTTGCTCGCGAAGAGGCCAGTTCAGGCAACACAACACTGTCAGGCACTACGCGCCTGCAACAGCTGCACCGCACACAGCGCAATCCGCGCACAGGCATCGGCCAGCTTCACCCGGTCAAGCACCAGTCCGATGCGAATATGCCCCGCCGCGCTAGGCCCAAACGCCTCCCCTGCCAGCACCGACACCCCGTAATCTTCCAGCAACCGCTCGGCAAACGCCTGCGCGCCAAACCCGGTCTGGCGCACATCGACCATCACGAACATCCCGCCATCCGGGCGAATCGGCTGCAACCCCGGACAACCGCGCAAGCGTTCGCACACCAGATCACGGCGCATGCGGTATTCCTCACGCATCTGCGCCACTTCCGGCAGATCGCTTTCCAGCGCGACTTGCGCCGCTTTCTGGACGAAATCCGGCAATCCGAACAGCATGCTCAACGACAGGTTGACCAAATGCTCAGCCAGCACTTTCGGCCCGATCGACCAGCCGACCCGCCAGCCGCTCATGGCATGGGATTTCGACAGGCTGTTGATGGTCGCCGTGCGTTCGGCCATGCCCGGCAGACTCGCCGGGCTGACGTGTTCGCCTTCGTACAGCAGATCGCTGTAAACCTCGTCGCTGATCAGCCACAAATCGTGGCGTACGCAGAGCGCCGCCAGCTCTTGCCAGATAAGCAGGGAAAGGCTCGCGCCGGAAGGATTGTTGGGACTGTTGAGCAACATGGCGCGGGTTTTCGGGGTAATCCGCGCCGCGACATCCGCCGGGTCAACGCGAAAGCCGTTCTCCGGCCGCACGGGCACCGGCACCACCGTCGCGCCGCACGCCCCGAACACGCCTTCATAGGTCACGTACATCGGCTCGGCGACGATCACTTCATCGCCAGGGTCCAACAGGCATTGGGCCACCGAATACACCGCGCATTGCGCACCGGGCAGCACGATCACGTGCTCGGCATCCACCTCCTGACCGCTGCGGCGCTGGTGGCGAGCGGCGATCAGCTTGCGCAACGCCGAGCGGCCCCGCACCTCGGAATAATGTGTATCGCCCGCCAGCAGGCTGTCGATCGCGCCGTGGATGATCGGCAGCGGCGTATCAAAATCCGGATCACCCACGCTCAGCAGCAGGATATCGACACCCTCGGCGCGCAACTCCAGCGCTCGGTCATGAATCTGCCAGGCCGCTGCTCCTTCCCCGGCGATTCGTTGGGTCAAGGCTGAATAGCGCATGCACGTCTCCTGATTGCGCGGTTTCCAGCCTTCACCCTATCTCAAATCACAAAACGCGCCACCATGGCGTTCAAATCCACCGCCAGGCGCGACAGCTCATGGGTGGCGGCGCTGGTCTGGTTGGCCCCGGCGGCCGATTGCGTAGCCAGGTCACGGATGTTGACCAGATTGCGGTCGACTTCGCGGGACACCTGCGCCTGTTCTTCCGAGGCACTGGCAATGACCAGGTTACGCTCGTTGATCTGATGGATCGACTGGGTAATCTGCTCCAGCGCGACACCGGCGGCGCGGGCCATTTCCAGGGTGGTCTGGGTGCGCTGATTGCTTTGCTGCATCGACGAAACCGCTTCGCCGGTGCCGTTCTGGATGCCGGCGACCATTTTTTCGATTTCCTGAGTCGATTGTGCGGTGCGATGGGCCAAGGCGCGCACCTCGTCCGCCACCACCGCAAACCCGCGCCCGGCTTCACCGGCACGTGCCGCTTCAATGGCTGCGTTGAGGGCCAGCAGGTTGGTCTGCTCGGCGATGGCGCGAATCACGTCGAGCACCTTGCCGATGTCGCGACCCTGCGCGGCCAGGCCTTCGATCATCTGCGAGGTGTTCTGCACGTCGTGGGTCATGGTCTGGATCGCGTCGACGGTTTTCACCACTTGATCGCGACCTTCGCGAGCGGCCTGGGTCGACTGGTTCGACGCTTCGGAAGTCGACACGGCGTTACGGGCCACTTCTTCCACGGCAGCGGTCATTTCGTTGACGGCAGTGGCCGCCTGCTCAATCTCGTTGTTCTGCTGTTGCAGGCCACGGGAGGCTTCTTCGGTGACTGCACTGAGTTCTTCGGCGGCGGCGCCCAGTTGGGTGGCGGAGCCGGCGATCTGTTCGATGGTTTTGCGCAGGTTGGTCTGCATCGTGGCCAGCGCCTGTAGCAACTGCGTGGCTTCATCCTTGCCGTCGACTTCGATGGTTTTGCTCAAGTTGCCGCCGGCGATGGTTTGCGCCGCCTGTACTGCACGGTTCAGTGGGGTGACGATGCTGCGGGTCAGCAGCAGTGCCAGCAGTACCGTGGCAAGCGCCGCGACAACGGCAACAATGACGATCCCGGTAATGGCGCTGTCGTAATGCTCACCGGCCTGAGCGGAGGCGACTTTCGCACCGGCGGCGTTGATCGCGATCAGTTTGTTGAGCTGCTCGCCCATCTGGTCGGTACCGTCCTTGATGCGCGTGTTGATCAGCGTGCGCATCTCATCGACCTTGTCCTGACGCGACAGCTCCATCATCTGGTTTTGCGCTTGCAGGTAGTTATCGAGCGTCGTCGCGAAAGCCTGATACAAGGCACGTTCATCGGTCTCTGCCGGCAGTGCCGCGTAACTCGCCTGAGCGCTGCGCACCTTGTCCACCAGCACGCCGATACGCGTTTGCGCTTCTTGCAGACCGGCAGGGTCACGGTTGACCAGAATGCGGAACGACAGAATCCGCAGGCGCAGAACGTTTTCCGTCACCACACCAAGGTACGTGACGCTGGGCAGTTGGTTGGTCTCCATGTCGATAGAGGCCTGGCGAATGGTCGACATGCGATTGACGGCGAACACGCCAAGGACGATCACCAGCAAGGCGATAAAGGCAAAACCGAGGAAGGCACGGGGCGCGATATTCAGGTTACGCAAGGACATGGTTAGACTCTCGGATAGAGGTAACTGCGAGCGTCCTTGCCGTCATCACTGGACCTTGGGCGGGTTCAGTCCGGCGTCACTGTTCGAGGGAATCTGTGTGCGCCTGATCTCTGTATCGGCCAGGCTTTAGGAAGGTTTGGTGTAAAGCGGAAATATTTTTCAGAGTGTTTCAGCAGTGAAACACCTTTGCAGCTTGCCCCCCTGTGGTGAGGGGATTCATCCCCGCTCGGCTACGCTGCAGTCGCAGAATCTGAAGACTGGTTTTTAGCGAAAACGCGGGGGGCTGCTTCGCAACCCATCGGGGATGAATCCCCTCACCACAATGTTTTCAGTGCGTCAGATATTGCGTTTGGCCATCTGCCAGACCCGGGCGATGTCAGTCGCCCGTTCGCGCAACAAACGCGGCGCCTCGGCGCAGGCCTGTTCGAGGGTCATCGGGCCGCTGGTCACGGCGAATGCCGCATCGATGCCGTGCTCGTAGAGTTCCTGATAACCCTCGCCCAGCGTGCCCGCAATGACGATCACCGGCACACCGTGCTGTTTGGCGACCCGCGCGACACCGAACGGGGTCTTGCCGCGCAAGGTCTGCGCGTCGAAGCGGCCTTCGCCGGTGATCAGCAGATCGGCGCCGTTGACCGCGTCTGCCAGCCCCACCAGTTCCGCCACCACTTCGACGCCAGCCTGAAATTGTGCACCGAGAAACGCCTTGGCAGCAAAGCCCAAGCCGCCTGCCGCGCCGCTGCCCGACTCGTCGCGAACGTCCTTGCCCAGCGCTTGCGCACAAAGTTCGGCGAAGTGCCCCAGTGCCTGATCCAGTTGCTGCACCTGAGCCGGTGACGCGCCTTTTTGCGGGCCGAAAATCGCCGAGGCACCGTGCACGCCGCACAGCGGATTGTTGACGTCGGCCGCGATGTCGAAGCGCACCCGGGCCAGACGTGGATCAAGCTCGCTCAGATCCAGACGCGCCAGTTGCGCCAACGCCAGACCGCCCGGCACCAGTGCCTGACCTTGGGCATCGAGCAACTTCACCCCGAGCGCCTGCATGGCCCCGGCGCCGCCATCGTTGGTGGCGCTGCCGCCAATTGCCAGAATCACCCGTTGCGCGCCGGCATCCAGCGCGGCGCGAATCAGTTCACCGGTGCCGAACGTGCTGCTGATGCAGGCATCACGCTGCCCCGTAGGTACCAATTGCAGGCCACTGGCCTCGGCCATTTCGATGATCGCGGTGTGGTTGTGCGGCAACCAGCCCCACGCGGCGTCGACGGGTGTGCCCAGCGGACCGCGCACCCGGGTGCGGCGCAACTGGCCTTCGCAGGCGGCCAGTATCGACTCCACCGTCCCCTCGCCGCCGTCGGCCATCGGGCATTTGACCAGCGTGGCGTGCGGCCAGACTTGCGCCAGGCCCAGTGCAATGGCCTCGGCAACGCCTTGGGCACTCAGGCTGTCCTTGAACGAATCGGGGGCGATGACGATCTTCATGCGAATTCTCCAGTTGCAATGCCCTTCATGCTGCCAGTCGGCCTGCGCTTTGACGCCTGTCCGCTGCACAAGCGGGGCGGGCGTTTATTGTTCATTTCTACAAAAGCCTGGAATTGACGTTGTATGTTGCGGCCCTATCGCGAGCAGGCTCACTCCTACAGGGAACGCATTTCAAATGTAGGCCTTCGCCTGCTCGCGATGGCGTCTCAGAAAACACCCGATCAGCTCGGATCAGTCTGCGGTAACAACTGCACCCCAAGGTACAACGCCAGCATCCCGTCCAGCCGCAGAGGATCCACGCCGCTGATCTCGGCAATCCGCTCCATGCGGTAACGCAGGCTGTTGCGATGAATGCCCAGCGCGTCGGCACACGCCTGGCTTTGCCCGTCGTGTTCACACCAACTGCGCAGCGTCGCGAGCAACTGGCCGTTAGCGTCCTTGGCGATGACCTTGCGCAACGGTTTGAGCAACTCGTCCAGCGCATCATCATTGCGATGACGCCAGAGCATCACCGGCAAACGATAGCGATTGAGCGTCAGCAAACGTGAGTGCGGCAACACGTCCCGGCCATAGGCGAGCAGATCGCCGACCCGCCGATAACAACGGCGCAACCCGGCCAGCCCTTCCGCCTGCCCACCGACGGCGATGCGCAGAATATTCCAGCCGAGGCCGTCGAGCTTTTCCAGCAGGCGATCATGTTCAACGGCCTGACTCGCCGGACGGCACCACAGCAGCGATGACTTGGCCGAACTCACGCACCAGCTGTCCGGGTAACGCGTCGTCAGCCAGGCGCTCAAGGCGTCGACGGTTTGCCCCGGGCCGTGTTCCAGACCCAGTTCGAACAGATACGGCACCCGGGTCAATTGCGGTTTGAGCCCCAGTTGCTGCGCTTCATCGACCAGACGCGGCGAGTCCCCCGCTTCACTCAGCAACAATGCCAGCAGGTCATCGCAACGCTGGCGCCGCCATTGCTGCTCGGCTTGCTGGTTGCGCTGGCCGACCAGCATTTCCGCGGTCATGCGCACCAGTTCGGCGTAAGTGCGCAGTTGCTCCGGCTCGCCAGTAATGCCGAGCACGCCGATCAACCGCTGATCGAGCATCAGCGGCAGGTTGATGCCCGGCTGCACGCCTTTCAAATGCACCGCCGTCTGCGCGTCGATCTCGACCACCCGACCGTTGGCCAGCACCAGTTGCGCGCCCTCGTGGCGGGTGTTGATGCGCTCCGGCTCGCCACTGCCGAGGATCAGGCCCTGGCTGTCCATGACGTTGACGTTGTAGGGCAAAATGGCCATGGCCCGGTCAACGATATCCTGAGCGAGGTCGTGATCGAGTTCGAACATGATCGGCAAAATCCTTAAGCAACGGCGGCGGACGGTTGTTCACCCGCACAGGGTCTGGCGGCAAACCCTGTGCTCAGGCACAAAGACAATCCGGCCACAGGTGGCCGAGACTCTCAGGGCGATCAACGTTAACCTGTGCATCGCAAAAAATCATAATAAAGAGAGAGCCGCTATGTCGCAGAGCGCCGCAGCTACCCAGACCATCGATGACGGTAAAAACGCCGTCTACAAACGCATCACGCTGCGTTTGATCCCCTTCATCTTCATCTGCTACCTGTTCAACTACCTCGACCGGGTCAACGTTGGATTCGCCAAACTGCAGATGCTCGACGCGCTGAAGTTCAGTGAAACCGTGTACGGCCTCGGCGCCGGTATCTTCTTCATCGGCTACGTGCTGTGCGGCGTACCGAGCAACCTGGCCCTGACCAGGTTCGGCCCGCGGCGCTGGATCGCGCTGATGATGATCACCTGGGGCACGCTGTCGACCTGCTTGCTGTTCGTCACCACCCCGACTGAGTTTTATACCCTGCGGCTGTTTACCGGTGCGGCCGAAGCCGGGTTCTTCCCGGGCGTTGTGCTCTATCTCTCGCAGTGGTTCCCGACCTTTCGCCGTGGCCGGATCATGGCGCTGTTCATGTCAGCGATCCCGGTGTCCGGCCTGCTCGGCAGCCCGTTTTCCGGCTGGATCCTCAATCACTTCGCTGCGGGCCAAGGTGGCCTCGCTGGCTGGCAGTGGATGTTCCTGCTGCAAGGCATTCCGACTGTAATCCTCGGTGCACTCGCCTACTTCCTGCTCAGCGACAACTTCGCCAACGCCAAATGGCTGACCCCGCACGAGCGTTCGGTGCTGGAAGCGGATCAGGCTGAAGACCTGGCGAACAAACCGAAAACCACTTCCGATTCGCTGCTCGCGGTGTTCAAGAACCCGGCAATCTGGGCTTTCGGCCTGATCTACTTCTGCATCCAGAGCGGTGTGTACGCGATCAACTTCTGGCTGCCGTCGATCATCAAGAACCTCGGTTTCAGCGACAACCTGGTGATTGGCTGGTTGAGTGCGATTCCGTACCTGCTGGCAGCGGTGTTCATGCTGGTGGTCGGGCGTTCGGCGGACTTGCGCAAAGAACGCCGCTGGCATTTGGTGGTGCCGATGTTGATGGGCGCTGTCGGCCTGCTGATTGCGGTGAACTTCGCGGCCAACCCGGCGATTGCGATTCTCGGTCTGACCATTGCGACCATGGGCGCGTTGACCGGTTTGCCAATGTTCTGGCCGGTGCCAACTGCCATGTTGAGCGCGGGTGCGGCGGCGGGTGGTCTGGCGCTGATCAACTCCATGGGCCAGATGGCGGGTTTCCTCAGCCCGTACCTGGTCGGCTGGGTCAAGGACAGCACCGGTTCGACCGATGCGGCGTTGTACCTGCTGGCAGCGGTGATTGTTGGCGGGAGCTTGCTGGCGCTGCGCATGACGCGCACGTTGCGGGCGTAATCAGGCTTGATCGGGACGCAGAGCGTGCCCGGGGCTACATTCCCACGCAGAGCGTCACTAGTGTCCGGTAAAAACCCAAGGGGGAGCTTGCTCCCCCTTGCTGTGCCTGCTTCGTAAGCAATAATCAGGTTTTCAGACTCGATTTTCGCCCATGTTCAGCAGCACTCGATTTTCGCAATTGCTTCAATCCCCTCCTCATCAGCTCTTCAAAGCATCCGTCAAACTGGGCGCTGGCCGGGCATGGTATCGCCTACAAGGCATGGCTGGACGTCGCCGAAGACGTGCGCGCCGGGCGCCTGCTGACGCTGTTCAATGACTGGCAAGGCGAGAGCGTGCCGTTCAATCTGCTGTGCCCGCATCGGGTGCAGGTGTCCGAGCGGGTGCGGGTGTTGCAGGCATTTTTGCAGGCGCGTTGCGCGTTACTCAGCCAATAATTCACTTTGCCGCACTGGACGCTTCTGGTATTTGATTGGAGTTTTCCCACCGACAAAAGGATTTCGGCATGAGCTATCGCACACTGGGTCACTCGGGGTTGCAGGTGTCCACCCTCACCCTCGGCACGATGATGTTCGGCGAGCAGACCAGCGCAGAAGACTCGCTGCGCATCATCGACAAGGCCTGGGATCAGGGCATCAATTTCATCGACACTGCCGACGTCTACACCAATGGCCGTTCGGAAGAGATCGTCGGTGAGGCGATTGCCCGTCACCGGCATGAATGGGTGCTGGCAACCAAAGTCGGTTTCGGCCCGGTGGACGCTGTGCCGAACCGCAGCGGTTTGAGCCGCAAGCACATTTTCAACGGCTTGGAGGCTAGCCTGACGCGCCTCGGTACCGACTACCTCGACATCTACTACCTGCACCGCGAAGACCACAACACGCCGCTGGAAGTCACCGTGTCGGCGATTGGCGACCTGATTCGCCAAGGCAAGATTCGTTACTGGGGCCTGTCGAACTATCGCGGCTGGCGGATTGCCGAAGTGATTCGCATCGCGGACAAACTCGGTGTCGACCGCCCGGTGATCAGCCAGCCGCTGTACAACATCGTCAACCGCCAGGCCGAGACCGAGCAGATCACCGCCGCGCAAACCTACGGCCTCGGCGTGGTGCCTTACAGCCCGCTGGCCCGTGGCGTGCTCAGCGGCAAGTACGCACCGGACGTGACCCCGGACGCCAACAGCCGCGCCGGGCGTCAGGACAAGCGGATTCTGGAGACTGAATGGCGCGTGGAGTCGTTGCGCATTGCCCAGCAGATTCAGCAATACACAAAAGAGCGTGGAGTCGGGATTGTCGAATTCGCGATTGCCTGGGTGCTGAACAACAGCGCGGTGACTTCGGCGATCGTCGGGCCACGCACCGAACAACAGTGGGACGCGTACACCAAGGCGCAGGCGGTGCAGATCACGGCTGAGGATGAAGCGTTTATCGATTCGCTGGTGACACCGGGCCACGCGTCGACACCGGGGTTCAATGATGTGAGCCATTTTGTGTCGGGCCGTAAACCGCACCAAGGCTAAAAGCTTCGCGAGCAAGCCTGCTCCCACAGGGAATCATTGGCGATGCACACGTTGTATTCGACACAGATCCACTGTGGGAGCGGGCTTGCTCGCGAAAGCACTGGAATAGTCACTAAAGATGTGGGGCCTGCTTCCCTCTCGCGAGCGGACCGAATGATCGTACCGTCGCTCCCAGCGGTTTTGTGCTTATCTTCAAGATGTTGGGAATATTGATCACTCGACCAATATTCAGCACAAAAACCACGTATTCTGCGCGCCCTGTTTGATCACCCACCCGCGAGGACAGTTTGTCTAAAGGTATCGCTTTATCGGTTTCAGCCTCGGTGCTGTTTGCCGTCATGTATTACTACACCTCGCTGCTCACCCCGTTGAGTGGCGTGGAGATCTTTGGCTGGCGGATGCTGCTGACCGTGCCGTGCATGACCGTGTTCATGCTGGTCTCCGGAGAATGGCGGCGGGTGCTGGAGTTGCTGCGGCGGGTGGCCGGATATCCGAAGCTGATCGGCGGCCTGATCGTGTCCGCGGCGTTGCTCGGCGTGCAGCTGTGGCTGTTCATGTGGGCGCCGCTCAACGGTTACAGCCTCGACGTGTCACTGGGCTATTTCCTGCTGCCACTGGCAATGGTGCTGACCGGGCGTATCGCTTACGGCGACAGCCTGTCGTACCTGCAAAAAATCGCGGTGTTGTTTGCAACCCTCGGCGTGGCCAACGAGTTGTATCGGGTCGGCGGATTTTCCTGGGCGACCCTGGTGGTCGTGGTCGGCTACCCGCTGTACTTCGTGCTGCGCAAACGCCTGAAGACCGACCACCTCGGCGGCTTGTGGGTCGACATGACGCTGATGCTGCCGGTGGCGTACTGGTTCGTGCAGGGTGGCGAGCAAGGCTTTGGCGTGTTCGATCAGTACCCGGGCCTGCTGTGGTTGATTCCGCTGCTCGGCCTGATCAGTGCATCGGCGCTGGTGGTGTACATCATTGCCAGCCGCTTGTTGCCGTTCAGCCTGTTCGGCCTGCTCAGCTATGTCGAGCCGGTGTTGCTGCTCGGTGTGGCGCTGTTGCTCGGTGAAAGCATCAAGGCCGGCGAATGGCTGACCTACATTCCGATCTGGCTGGCGGTGGTGGTACTGGTGTTTGAAGGCTTCAAGCACCTGATGCGGCAACGCAGACCTTAAACCCGACACAAAAAAATGTAGGAGTGAGCCTGCTCGCGATTGCGTTTATTCAGTCACCAGCATTGCTGGATCTGAAAACGCTATCGCGAGCAGGCTCACTCCTACAGTGTTTATCGGTGTGGTGGATTACTCGGTAGCGAGCACACCACGACGCACCTGGTCACGCTCGATCGATTCGAACAGGGCCTTGAAGTTGCCTTCGCCGAAACCATCATCGCCCTTGCGCTGGATGAATTCGAAGAACACCGGGCCCATCAGGGTTTCCGAGAAGATCTGCAGCAGCAGGCGCTTGTCGTCCGGGTTCGACGAACCGTCGAGCAGAATGCCGCGCGATTGCAGTTGATCAACCGGTTCGCCGTGATTCGGCAGACGGCCTTCGAGCATTTCGTAGTAGGTGTCCGGCGGCGCGGTCATGAAGCGCATGCCGATCTTCTTCAACTGATCCCAGGTCTTGATCAGGTCGTCAGTGAGGAATGCCACGTGCTGGATGCCTTCGCCGTTGAACTGCATCAGGAACTCTTCGATCTGCCCGGCGCCCTTGGACGATTCCTCGTTCAGCGGGATGCGGATCATGCCGTCCGGTGCGGTCATCGCTTTCGAGGTCAGGCCGGTGTATTCGCCCTTGATGTCGAAATAGCGGATCTCGCGGAAGTTGAACAGCTTCTCGTAGAAATTGGCCCAGTAGGCCATGCGGCCGCGGTACACGTTATGGGTCAGGTGGTCGATGATCTTCAGGCCGGCACCCACCGGGTTGCGGTCAACGCCTTCGATGAACACGAAGTCGATGTCGTAGATCGAACTGCCTTCACCGAAACGGTCGATCAGGTACAGCGGCGCGCCGCCGATGCCTTTGATCGCCGGCAGGTTCAGCTCCATCGGGCCGGTTTCGATGTGGATGGGCTGAGCGCCAAGTTCCAAGGCACGGCTGTAGGCTTTCTGCGAATCCTTGACGCGGAACGCCATGCCGCACACTGACGGGCCATGCTCGGCGGCAAAGTACGAAGCGACGCTGTTGGGTTCGTTGTTGAGGATCAGGTTGATCGCGCCCTGACGGTACAAGTGCACGTTCTTGGAGCGGTGGGTCGCGACTTTGGTGAAGCCCATGATCTCGAAGATCGGCTCCAGGGTCCCAGGAGTCGGCGATGCGAACTCGATGAACTCAAAGCCCATCAGGCCCATTGGGTTTTCGTATAAATCGGTCATGGTGACGCCTCATCATTCTTATCAATTAACCAGAGTTATTTGTCAGTAATGCTGAGACCGGCGGGAGGTGCGCAGGAGATGCCTCGCACACTGCGGGCGAGGAAGTCACCATAGATCAGTTGAAACCCGAATATCTTCATTGTCGACCCAAGGCTCTTGCGGGCGAGGCTTCTGCTGCCAGAAGACGATTATTATTGTATGCGTAACCCGATTCTACACAGCGTAAATAGGGTTGTCTGCCCTCTCTATAAAATCCGCCTTTTTGGCGCCGGCGCAAGGGGTTTGTTGCACAGGTAAATCCCCGCCAGCACCAGGCCGCCGCCCAGGCACAGGGTCAATGTCAGTTGTTCGCCGAGCAGCAGCGCGCCGAGCAGCACTGCGGTCAACGGATTCAAAGCAATGAACACACCGGAACGGGTCGCGCCGATTTTGCGGATGCCGTCGTAGTAGCCGATGTAGGCCATCGCCGAGCCGAGTACGCCGAGGTAGATCAGGCTCAGCCATTGTGGCGTGCCGAGGTTGATCAAGGCTGCCCCGCTCACCTCGCCACGCAGCGTCGCCAGCGCCCACAGCATCACTGTGCCGATCAACACGGAAAACGTCACGGTCTGCAATGGGCCGAGGGACTGGTTCAGGCCTCGGGAGAACAGCGAGTAGACACCCCAACCCACTACGCAGCCGAGAATCAACAGATCACCGATCCACGCATCAGGCGTCGAGGCGAGCAATAGCGGGTTGCGGCTGACAATCACCAGGCTGGCGCCGGCGATGCAGAGCGCGATGCCGACCACTTTCAGCCGTCCCAGACGTTCTTTGAACAGCAGCCACGAAGCCAGGCCGATCACCGCTGGATTCAACGCGACAATCAACGAGGCACGCGAAGCGTTGATGTAATGCAGGCCATAAAAGAAGCACAGGTTGTAGAAGAAGATCCCGAAGAACCCCAGCAGCGTCAGTTGCAGCCATTGCCGGGGCGTCGGCCGCGCAAGCGGAATTCGCGCCAGCCACAGAAACCCCAGCAGCGCCGCACTGGCCAGCAGGAAGCGCAGACTGGCGGCAATCAAAGGGCTGAGGCTGCCCGCCAGAAAACGCCCGGCGACAAAGGTCCCCCCCCAAATCATGGTCACTGCCGCCAAGGTCAGGTAAACCGGGCGATCGGAAACTGTTGCGTGAGTTTGCTCGACGTTGCGCATGACACTCCAAACGAAAGCAACTGAAGGATGGCGTATCATTCACCTCATTCCTTGTCATCGTAAAATGAGCAAATACTCATGACCCTCACTCAACTGGAGATCTTTTCACTGGTCGCTGAACTGCGTGGTTTCACCCTCGCCGCCCATCGCCTGGGGATTTCACAGTCAGCAGTGTCGCACGCGATGAAATCGCTGGAGCAGGAACTGGGCGTCGAGCTGCTACGCCGCCATCAGTCGCCAGTCGAACTCACCGACATCGGCGAGCAATTACTGCAGCGCGCGCGGGCCATGCTCGGCCTGGCCAACACCTTGCGCCAGGAAGCGGCCGACGCGCGCGGCATGAAAAGCGGCACGTTGCGTATTGGCTCGTTCGGCCCGACGTCGTCAATCAAGTTGCTGCCGCAGATTCTGCAGCGCTATCGCGAGGCGCATCCGGGCATCGAAGTGCACATTGATGAAGGGCCAGACCGGCAGATAGTCCAGTGGCTGGAGGAGCGGCGAATCGACATCGGTTTTGTGGTGTTGCCCGAGGAACGCTTCGACACCTTTGCTCTGGCCGCAGACCAGATGGTTGCGCTGCTGCCGCTCGATCATCCATTGGCCGCGTCCCCCGCATTGAGCCTCAGGGACCTGTGCGCCGATCCGTTTGTGCTGACCGAAGCGGGCTCTTGCGAGCTGGTTTCGCGCTTGTTCAATGCCGCGCGCCTGCAACCGAACATCCGTTACCGCTGCTCGCAACTGCTCAGTACGCTGGACGTTGTCGGCCGGGGAGACGCAATCACTGTCGTCGCCGAAGGCTCGTTGCCGAATGAAGGCACACCGCGCTACGTGAAGAAGCCGCTGTTGCCGGCAGTGCAACGGCAGATCGGCCTCGCGGTCCTCGATCAGCGCCAGGCATCGCCGGCCACCCTGGCCTTTATCGAACTGGCGACGCGGATCCACCGACCGTGAGCAGCACAAGCGCCAACGGCCATCTATCATCCCTTCTGACTCCGCTGATTTTCACAGGCGCGCCGTTGCCAGGCCTGCATTCGAGAGTTCCACTCCATCGCGACAGGATGCGCCCATGCCCTTGACCGTCAGACCCCGCCGCAAACGTAGCGTGCGCATCATTGTGACCCTGCTTTGTGGTCTTTTGCCGGTATTGCTGGGCAGCGGGATTCTGTACATGCAGGCAGAACGCACCCTGCAACAGAGCACTCAACATACTGCCGATGAGGCGTTGCGCCAGTTCGAACTGATGCTCGACAACACCGCCCAGGCCGCCAGCGATCTACTGCCATTGGCCGGCCAGCCCTGCGA
This sequence comes from Pseudomonas sp. P8_229, assembly GCF_034008635.1. NCBI lineage: Bacteria > Pseudomonadati > Pseudomonadota > Gammaproteobacteria > Pseudomonadales > Pseudomonadaceae > Pseudomonas > Pseudomonas sp. P8_229. Next base: position 6,220,756 of record NZ_CP125378.1, read on the forward strand.
GAGTGTAAAACTGGCCTTGCGCGAACAGGTGACCCGCCGCCCCTTCGTGCGCTCGACCAATCTGGTGTGGGACAACAACCTTTATTGCAGCTCGTTGTTCGGTGAGTTCAAGGAGGCCGTGAACCCGGGCGACTACGCCCAGGGCAAGCTGTGGTTGATGAACGGCAACCCCGTCACCCCCAACACCGCGCTGTTGGTGTATCGGCTCAGCGAAGGTCGCGGCGGCGCGCTGACCACGCTCGATGGCTATCACCTGAGCAATGTGCTGCGCCTGATCGGTCGGCATACGCTGCTGTTGCTGCAGGTCGGCGACAACTGGCTGTCCGCCGATGGCAAGGTGCATCAGGGTGCGCTGCCAGCGTTGCCAGTGGCGCAAAGCATGCTGGCGTCTTCGCGTTATGCCTTCAGTGTCAGCGCCGGTTTCCCGCAAGGCGAGACCTGGCGCTACATGGCCGACGAATACCCGCCGCTGTTCAGCCTGCTGATGTTTTTTGGTGTGGTGTCGGGCGCCATCGGCCATGTCCTGCAGCGGCGCGCCACCTCGCCCAGCCATGAAATGCTGAGGGCACTGGAGGCTGGCGAGTTCATCCCGTACTTTCAGCCGGTGGTGCATGGCGACAGCAAGAAATGGTCCGGCGCCGAAGTGCTGATGCGCTGGAACCACCCCAAGGAAGGCCTGGTACGTCCGGACCTGTTCATTCCGTTCGCCGAGCATTCAGGCCTGATCGTGCCCATGACTCGCGCCTTGATGCAACAGACTGCCGCCCTGCTCGGCCCGCTGTCCGCAGACTTCGACAAGCCCTTCCACATCGGCATCAACATCACCGCCAGCCACTGTCAGGACCTGCAACTGGTCGACGATTGCCGCGAGTTTCTCGCTGCATTTGCGCCCGCCAGCGTCAGCCTGGTGCTGGAGCTGACCGAGCGCGAACTGATTGAGCCGACCGAGATCACGCACCAGTTGTTCGAGCAGCTGCATACGCTGGGTGTGATGATCGCCATTGACGACTTCGGTACCGGGCACTCGAGCCTGGGCTACCTGCGAACATTCAATGTCGACTTTCTCAAGATCGACCAAAGCTTCGTCGCGATGATCGGGATTGATGCGTTGTCACGGCATATTCTGGACACGATTATCGAACTTTCGGCCAAGCTCGATCTGGGTATTGTTGCCGAAGGTGTAGAAACTCAGGCACAGGCCGATTATCTGACTGCGCACCACGTCAACTTCCTGCAGGGCTATCTGTTCGGGAAACCCATGCCCGGCGCCGACTTCATCGATGCATTAAGTCACCATTAACTAAAATCAGTTAACCCCGAGCGCTGCGAGCCGACGCACCAAATTGATACAAAACACCACTGTTGTTACATGACGACAACAACAGGATTTACTCTTGGCGCATTAACTACTACAATTTTTTCAGCCTGTGCAAGATTGGCAGGTGAGCCATTTATCACCGAGTCGCTTCAAGGCTCTTGGCTTATAGCTTTGTTTGCGGTTGGTATCAGCCAAACACACTATTGGAGTAAAGATATTGTCCAGACTCGCTGAATTTCGTGCAGCTGAAAAGGCCCTTCAGGAACAGCTCAAGCAGTTGGAATCGCTGAAGAACGATGCCGGGCTCAAGAAAGAAATCGAATTCGAAGAAAAGCTCCAGGGGCTGATGAAAAACTACGGCAAAGGCCTGAAAGACATCATCGCCATCCTCGATCCGAACCCGGGCAAATCCGGCCTGCAAGTGTCTGCCGCACCGAAAACCCGCCGCGCTCGCGTGGTCAAGGTTTATCAGAACCCGCACACCGGCGAACTGATCGAAACCAAGGGCGGCAACCACCGTGGCCTGAAAGCCTGGAAGGAACAGTACGGTGCAGCCACCGTTGATTCCTGGTTGCGCGGTTAATCTTGCGTCAACAAACAAGCCCTGCTTTATGCGGGGCTTTTTTTTGGACAATATCTAACAAAAGCAACGATTTCCCCCGGGCTAGTTGTGACACCGTTTTAACACCCACAAGACGTCCGGCTAAACATTTTGCGCCGGGATGTTGCCACGGTAACCCGCGCTAAACTTTGTGCTTAATGCCTTCGGGTATCTAATCGAGCCAGTTGGCGAACAGACGCTCAAAGTTTCAAGCTGTTTCTCACTGCGACTATTTCGTCGGCGCTGGCCTTATAAACCTCGGCCTGACCGGCGTAAGAAAGTACATAAGCCTTATCCGCCTCGACCGCAGCGACCAATGTTTGCGACAACACATGCCGGCCGTTTTCAGTGATCGTACAGGTGGTCTCCAGTGCATCCAGAGCACCGAGTTTTGCCGGGTGCACCTTGTTGCAAACACTTTGATAGCCGCCCTGGAAGAAATCCTTCTGAATCGACTTGCGCATCTCCAGCAAAACGCCCGGCACGTTGACCTGATGACCAGCCTCGACCTGAGTCATGGTCAACTCCATCACCATGACCTGATTGCCGTCGGCATCATTTTTCACCGCACGCTGGCGGGAAACCTGAGGCGGCGTGTCAGGCAGCGCCTGGACTTCCCAACCCGCAGGCCAGGTAATGCTCGGCTGATCCGCCAACACCGGAACGGCCAGCAGCAACGAGAAAAAGACAACGAACAACGCTTTTAAGGGTCGGATCATTACCACAGGCACTCGCAAATTGAGCGGTAAAGTCTGAGGCTCGCCCGCCCACAGAGCAAGCCGCGCATTCGGTTTGGCGATGCCGGCCGGCATGCGTATCATTGCGCCCATTCACTCGCCCCATTGTTACGGAGGGCCTATGAGCCTGCACGAACTGAGCACTTTCCCCGGCGTCACCGCCACCCCGGACAGCGCAACCCGCAACTTCGTCTTCAACCACACCATGCTGCGTGTGAAAGACATCACCCAGTCCCTGGACTTCTACACCCGCGTGCTGGGTTTCTCGCTGGTCGAGAAGCGCGACTTCCCCGAGGCCGAATTCAGCCTGTACTTCCTCGCCCTGGTCGACAAGGTGCAGATTCCGGCCGACGCCGCTGCGCGCACCGAGTGGATGAAGTCGATTCCCGGCATCCTCGAACTGACCCACAACCACGGCACCGAAAACGATGCCGACTTCGCCTACCACAATGGCAACACCGATCCGCGTGGTTTTGGCCACATCTGCATCTCGGTGCCGGACATCGTTGCTGCGTGTGCACGCTTTGAAGAACTGGGCTGCGATTTCCAGAAGCGCCTGAGCGATGGCCGCATGAAGAGCCTGGCGTTCATCAAGGACCCGGATGGCTACTGGGTTGAAATCATTCAGCCAACTCCGCTGTAATTGACTACACAAAAACCCCTACAATTGAATTGTGTCAGGCATAAAAAACCCGTGATCGCTCACGGGTTTTTCATTTCTGGCTTGGCAGTTACGCCGGAGCCGATGTGCGGATCAAGTGATCAAACGCGCTCAGCGAAGCCTTGGCGCCCTCGCCCACCGCAATCACGATCTGCTTGTACGGCACGGTTGTCACGTCGCCGGCAGCGAAGATGCCCGGAATCGACGTCTCGCCACGGTTGTCGACGATGATTTCACCGCGCGGCGACAGCTCGATGGTGCCTTTGAGCCAGTCGGTGTTAGGCAGCAGACCGATCTGCACGAAGATCCCTTCCAGCTCGACAGTGCGCAGCTCGTCGCTGTTGCGATCCTTGTAACGCAGGCCGTTGACCTTCTCGCCGTTACCGATGACTTCAGTGGTTTGCGCACTGGTGATCACGGTGACGTTCGGCAGGCTGTGCAGTTTGCGTTGCAGTACCGCATCGGCGCGCAGTTGTACGTCGAACTCCAGCAGCGTCACGTGCGCCACGATACCAGCGAGGTCGATGGCCGCTTCAACGCCGGAGTTACCGCCGCCGATCACCGCCACGCGCTTGCCTTTGAACAGTGGGCCGTCGCAGTGCGGGCAGTACGCCACGCCTTTGTTGCGGTATTGCTGCTCGCCTGGCACGTTCATTTCACGCCAGCGCGCACCGGTCGCCAGAATCACGCTCTTGGCTTTGAGGGTCGCGCCGCTGGCGAAGTGGACTTCGTGCAGCTCGCCGTTCTTGCCGGGGATCAGCTTGTCGGCGCGTTGCAGGTTCATGATGTCGACGTCGTATTGCTTGACGTGTTCTTCCAGCGCCGTCGCCAGTTTCGGGCCTTCGGTTTCCTGCACGGAAATGAAGTTCTCGATGGCCATGGTGTCCAGCACCTGCCCGCCGAAACGTTCAGCCGCGACACCGGTGCGAATGCCTTTGCGTGCAGCGTAAATCGCTGCCGACGCACCGGCCGGGCCACCGCCGACCACCAGCACATCAAACGCTTCCTTGGCGCTGATCTTCTCGGCCTGACGCTCGATGGCGCCAGTGTCGAGTTTGGCGAGGATTTCTTCCAGGCCCATACGGCCCTGACCGAAGTTTTCACCGTTGAGATAGATGCTCGGCACGGCCATGATCTTGCGATCGTTGACTTCGTCCTGGAACAGCGCGCCGTCGATGGCGACGTGACGGATGTTCGGGTTCAGCACCGCCATCAGGTTCAGCGCCTGGACCACGTCCGGGCAGTTCTGGCACGACAGCGAGAAGTAGGTTTCGAAGCTGAACTCGCCCTTGAGCGAACGGATCTGTTCAATCACCTCAACACTGGCCTTCGATGGGTGGCCGCCGACTTGCAGCAAGGCCAGCACCAGCGAGGTGAATTCGTGGCCCATCGGAATGCCGGCGAAACGCAGGCTGATGTCGGCACCCGGGCGATTGATCGAGAACGACGGCTTGCGAGCATCGCTACCGTTGTCGATCAGAGTAATCTGGCTCGAAAGACTGGCAACATCTTTCAGCAGTTCCAGCATTTCACGGGATTTCGCACCGTCGTCGAGGGAGGCAACGATCTCGATCGGCTGGGTGACCCGTTCCAGGTACGATTTCAACTGGGCTTTAAGATTGGCGTCCAACATACGGGCGATTTCCTTTATTTGAGGCGAAAAAAAGCCCGAGCGAATCTCGCCCGGGCATTTTTAGTGGGCGGTGCAGCGTACTTAAGAAGGTGCGGCGTACCGCCCTGAGTTGCGTGTCACAGACTTAGATCTTGCCGACCAGGTCCAGGGACGGTGCCAGAGTGGCCTCGCCTTCTTTCCACTTGGCCGGGCAAACTTCGCCTGGGTGAGCGGCAACGTACTGAGCAGCCTTGATCTTGCGCAGCAGCTCGGAAGCGTCACGGCCAACGCCGCCATCGTTCAATTCAACGATTTTGATCTGGCCTTCAGGGTTGATCACGAAGGTGCCACGGTCAGCCAGACCGGCTTCTTCGATCAGCACGTCGAAGTTGCGGGAGATGACGTGGGTCGGGTCGCCGATCATGGTGTATTCGATTTTGCCGATGGCTGGCGAAGTGTTGTGCCAGGCAGCGTGGGCAAAGTGGGTGTCGGTCGAAACGCTGTAGATTTCTACGCCCAGTTTCTGGAACGCAGCGTAGTTGTCGGCCAGGTCTTCCAGCTCGGTTGGGCAAACGAAAGTGAAGTCGGCTGGGTAGAAGAACACTACGGACCATTTGCCTTTCAAGTCAGCGTCCGAGACTTGTACGAAGTCGCCGTTTTTGAACGCGGTAGCTTTGAACGGTTTTACTTGGCTGTTGATGATAGGCATTGATGACTCTCCGTCAGGGTTGTGAATTCGATGGGTGAATCCTACCCACTCACTCGACGGATGGCTCATTGGCAAACCTGATGCTGCTGATTTGTTTTCGCTATTAGCTGACTGTATTAATAGAAGAAAACGATATCTACGACGTAAGCGGCTTATCCGTAATCCGAGCCATCCCGTGAAAGGGGCTGGCTTCAACATAGCGCATGGCTGACTTCATATCCTTCCAGCCGACGTAACTCATCAACGACTTCAAATCCCAGCCGCTTTGATGCGCCCACGTGGCAAAGCCGCGGCGCAAGGAATGGCTGGTGTAGCGCTCGGCCGAGATCCCGGCGCGCTCCAGCGCCTGACGCAGCAAGGGAATCACGCTGTTGGCGTGCAAGCCCTCCTCGCTCAGGTGGCCCCAGCGGTCGATGCCGCGAAACACCGGGCCGCGCACCAACGCCGCTTCGGTGATCCAGTCGATATAGGCCTGCACCGGACACAGCTTCAGCAGCGCCGGCGCCTGATAGGTCTGCCCGAGGTTTTCGCGGTCGCCCTTGCTGCGTGACAGATACAAGGTGATGCCACTGCCGGCATGCGCCTGCACGTGCTCGATCTGCAGCCGACACAGCTCATCGCTGCGAAAGCCGCGCCAGAAGCCCAGCAGGATCAGCGCTCGATCGCGATAGGCCTTGAGCAACTGCGGGCGATCCTGTTGTTGCCGGGCGCTGCTCGCTTCCTGCTCCAGCCAGTCGACCACTTGTTGCAGGTCATGCAGTTGCAGTGGCTCGGCTTGTTTCTCCTGCGCCGGGTGCAGCGCACGAATGCCTTTGAACACCTTGCGCACCACCGGTGCCTTGGTCGGGTCGGCAAATCCCTGACTGTTGTGCCACTGCGCCAGCGCCGACAAACGCAGCTTCAACGTATTGATCGACAGCACACCAGCATGCTCGACCAGGTAACGCGCAACGCTGTCTGCCGTTGCCGGCAGGAAGCCACCCCACTTCACTTCAAAGTGTTCGATCGCCGAGCGATAGCTGCGGCGGGTGTTGTCACGGGTGGCGGCTTGCAGATAGCGATCGATATCGCTCATGGGCAGTGTTCTCGCAGACGTACTGATTTAGGGCGCAAAAAAGCCATTTAAGCACCTGACATTGGGTAATACCAGTATATCCCGCGTCTTGTTAATCAAACATTTAACTTTATTTTCAGCGTGGTACACTGCTGACTTTAGTGGCATGTACCACAGTACGAAACGGTAGGAGTTCACATGGCCCGTGGTGGCGTAAATAAAGCAGTGGTTCAGATAGCGCGCACAGCGATTCTGGCCCGAGGCGAACACCCCAGCATCGATGCAGTACGCATCGAACTGGGCAATACCGGTTCGAAAACCACGATCCATCGCTATCTGAAGGAGCTGGATGACGGCAGCCAGCCGGTCGAAGCGTCCGCAGAACCGATCAACGACGAGCTGACGGCACTGGTCTCGCGCCTCGCTCAACGTCTGAAAGAACAGGCGCAAGAACCCATCGAACAGGCCCGCGAGCAATTCGAAGAACAGCGCGAAACGCTGGAAGCGCAATTGAAGCAAGTGCGCCAGGCACTCGAACAACTGGAACAACAACACGATATTCAAGGCGCGGCGCTGGCCAGGGAATCCGGCGCGCTGAACGAAACCCGTTCGATGCTGCAGACCGAGCAAACGCGCAACGCCGGACTGAACCAGGCGCTGGCCGACTTCGAATTGCGCTTGCAGGACAAAGACGAGCAGATCCGCTCACTGGAAGAAAAGCACCTGCACGCCCGCGATGCGCTGGAGCACTACCGCAACGCCACTAAAGAGCAGCGCGAGCAGGAGCAGGCCCGCCACGAAGGGCAGATGCAGCAACTGCAGATGGAACTGCGTCAGGCACAACAAAGTGCGCTGGTGCGTCAGGACGAGATCACCCAGTTGCACCGTGACAACGAACGCCTGCTCACCGAGAACCGTGGCACTCAGCGCGAACTGAGCCTGCTGCAGGATCAGCTCAAGCACAGCAACCAGCGCCAGGATCAACTGCTGGAACAAGCCAGCCGCGTCGACAGCGAACGCACCCTCCTCCAGGAACGCCTGCGCGTGGCCCTGCTGGAAAGTCAGACGCTGAAACAGAACGTCGACGAACAGCTGCAGCTCAATCAGTCACTGGAAAAAGAATTGACCAAGACTCAGGCGAGCCTCGAAGACAGCTTGCGTCTGGCCGCTACCGTTGCGGCAGCGCCAGACACAGCCAAAGCGAAAGACGCTTAAGCGCCGACCGGTGTACGCATCGTGACGAACTCTTCGGCGGCCGTCGGGTGAACCCCGATCGTGTCGTCGAAGTCACGTTTGGTGGCGCCGGCCTTCAGGGCGATCGCCAGGCCTTGCACGATTTCCCCGGCATCAGGGCCGACCATGTGGCAGCCGAGCACCTTGTCAGTCTTGGCGTCGACCACCAGCTTCATCAGGGTTTTCTCCTGACACTCGGTCAGAGTCAACTTCATCGGGCGGAAGCGGCTCTCGAAAATCACCACCTCGTGACCCGCGCCACGCGCCTCTTCTTCGGTCAGGCCGACAGTGCCGATGTTCGGCAGGCTGAACACTGCCGTCGGAATCATCTTGTAATCCACCGGACGGTATTGCTCAGGCTTGAACAACCGACGCGCCACCGCCATGCCTTCAGCCAGTGCCACTGGCGTCAGTTGCACGCGACCGATCACATCGCCCAACGCCAGAATCGACGGCTCGCCGGTCTGGTATTGCTCGTCGACCTTGATGAAGCCCTTGTCGGTGAGCTGCACATCGGTGTTTTCCAGGCCCAGGTTGTCGAGCATCGGACGGCGACCGGTGGCGTAGAACACACAGTCGGCTTCCAGCACGCGGCCATCCTGGAGGGTCGTTTTCAGGCTGCCGTCAGGCTGTTTGTCGATACGCGCGATGTCGGCATTGAATTGCAGATCCATGCCGCGCTTGGTCAGCTCTTCCTGCAGATGCTTGCGCACCGAGCCATCGAAACCGCGCAGGAACAGATCGCCGCGATACAGCAGCGTGGTGTGCGCACCCAGACCGTGGAAAATCCCGGCGAACTCGACCGCGATGTAACCGCCACCGACCACCAGTACACGTTTCGGCAGCTCTTTGAGGAAGAACGCCTGATTGGAAGTGATCGCGTGCTCGTGCCCTGGAATCTCGGGAATCTGCGGCCAGCCGCCGGTAGCGATCAGGATGTTTTTCGCGGTGAAGCGCTCACCGTTGACCTCGACCTCATGCGGGCCGACGATCTTCGCGTGCGCCTCGTGCAGGGTCACGCCGCTGTTGACCAGCAGGTTGCGATAAATGCCGTTGAGGCGATTGATCTCGCGGTCCTTGTTGGCGATCAGGGTCGCCCAGTCGAAATCCGCTTCACCCAGGCTCCAGCCGAAACCGGACGCCTGCTCGAAGTCTTCAGCAAAATGCGCGCCGTACACCAGCAGTTTCTTCGGCACACAGCCGACGTTGACGCAGGTGCCACCCAGGTAACGACTCTCGGCCACCGCCACTTTCGCGCCGAAACCGGCAGCAAAGCGCGCCGCGCGTACACCGCCGGAACCGGCACCAATCACATAAAGGTCAAAATCGTAGGCCATTTCTATCTCCTCGGCAGGCCATCAGCATACCCGCAGCGCTCCATTGGGCAAGCGCTGTGCGCAGCTTTTCAGCCTGACAGGCGATTCCGGGAAACATCTCCAGATAATAATATTTCTCGTTTGATACTAAATCGCCGGGCTGCACCTCGTCTTTGAACCAACGGATTTTTTCTCTCGAAGACAAGGAGTCGGCTGCGATGTTCGCGCCCATCACCCGTTCCATGACCCTCATTTTCGGCCTGTGCAGTGCTGCGTTGAGCCCCGACCTGCTGGCTGAAACCGACCCTGAAACAGCGCCACAATCCGCCACCCAGGCAGTGGAACTGGCGGCCACCAGCGTCAGCGCCGAGGGCCTGGGCATCAACACCGAGAACAGCAACGCCTACACCACCGGCGCGATGAGCACAGCAACGCGGATGAACCTGTCGATCAAGGAAACCCCGCAGTCGGTGTCCGTGGTCACGCGTCAGCAAATGGACGATTTCAAACTCGGTACATTGTCCGAGGCCATGAGCCAGACCACCGGCATCGTCGTGCAGCACAACGACTCGGACCGGGTCAGCTACTCGGCGCGCGGTTACCCGATCAACAACTTCCAGATCGACGGAATGCTCAATACCTTCGGGCGGATGAAGTCGGACTCGGACACCATCATCTATGACCGCATCGAAGTCGTACGCGGCGCGACCGGGCTTACCACTGGCGCGGGCGATCCTTCGGCGACGATCAACATGGTGCGCAAACGTCCAACCGCCCGGTTGCAAGCGCTGGCCGGTGTCAGCGGCGGCAGCTATGACGATTACTACAGCTACGTCGATGTCGGCGGGCCGCTGGCGTTCGATGGACGCCTGCGCGGGCGCACGGTGCTGGCCTATCGCGACAGCCAGTCGTTCCGCGACAAATACGCGCTGCAACGCGAGGTCGGCTACGGCATCCTCGAGGCCGACCTGAGCGAATCCACGGTCCTCGCCGTCGGTTATGACTATCAGGACAAGCAGGTCCAGGGCACCTCCTGGGGCACCGTGCCGTACTGGAATGCCGACGGCAGCAAGGCTGGCCTGGGTCGTTCGACCAACATGGCGACGCCCTGGAGTTCCTGGCCACTGAAAGACAGGACCGCGTTCGCCACGCTTGACCAGCAACTGGGCCATGGCTGGAAACTGAAGGCCGCCTACACCCATCGCGAAAGTGATGTCGACGGCAAGATCTATTACGGCGGCGCAGGTTTTCCCGAGGCCGACCGCAGCGGCATGACGGCGTACAAGGGGCACATGCTCGGTACACAGAAGATGGAAGTGTACGACGTCAACCTGGCGGGACCGTACCAACTGTTGGGTCGCGAACACGAGTTGATGTTCGGCTACGGTGAGGCACAAAACCGTTCGAGTTCGCCCTACGCTTTCGATGCGCCGCAGGCTGCCGGCTACAGCAATATCCGCGACTGGAAATACATGAGCGATATCGCCAAATTCGCCGATACCGTTACCGGCCTGCCGGGTTCACATGGCATAACCCGGCAAAAAGCCGGTTATCTCGCGACCCGCCTGAGCCTGACCGATGAACTGCACGCCGTGCTCGGCAGCCGCTATGGCAGTTGGGAGGAGTCGAACACCGATTACTACTATGACGAGCAGCAAAAGCCCGCCACTACCAAAACCACCCATCAACGCCAGAACGCTATCTGGACGCCCTACGCAGGTCTGCTGTATGACCTGACGCCGGAGTACACGGTGTACGTCAGCTACACCGACATTTTCAAACCGCAGAGCGCTCGCGACAGCAGCCGCAACTACCTCGATCCGGTGGTTGGCAGTAACTACGAACTGGGGCTCAAGGGCAGCCTGCTCGAGGAGCGCCTCAACCTCACGGCAGCGCTGTTCTGGAGCAAGCAGGACAACGTCGCCGAACGTGACAACTCGGTGCCTCCGGACCCGGTGACCGGCGAGGAGTTTTTCAAATCCGGTGGCAAGGGCAGCAAGGTCAATGGCTTTGAGGCGGAAGTCTCCGGCGAAGTCCTCGACGGCTGGAACATGACCGCCGGCTATACCTACACCCACTCCGTCGATGGTAAAAAGCAACGCAGCAATACTACTCAGCCGCTGAACATGCTGCGGCTGTCCACGGCCTATCGCCTGCCGGGCAACTGGCACGCGTTGACCGTGGGCGGCGCGGTGAACTGGCAAAGCGATGTCTATGGCAGTGCCAGCCGCCCGATCGGTCGCGGTGCCAACGGCCGGATCATCACCGAACGTGCGCGGATCAATCAGGACGCCTACACCGTGGTCAAGCTGATGTCGCGCTATGAGTTCGACAAACACCTGTCGGCGTCGCTGAACGTCGATAACCTGTTCGACAAGAAGTATTACGACAATGTCGGCTTCTACAACGGCGTGTACTGGGGCGATCCGCGCACGGTGACGCTGAGCCTGGACTGGAAGCTCTGACTGATCCGTTCAAACAAAACCCTGTGGTGAAGGGATTCATCCCCGATGGGTCGCCAAGCGGCCCCAATCTCCGATGACACGCAATGCGTCACCAACCCCCTCGCCGCTGCTGTTAACCCCGAGTTAATTCACGCTGGGGACACTGCGCCCCGAGATCTGCTTCATGGACGAACGGCTCCCACGTTTTTCAGTAGGAGGCATCATGAAAACCAGCACCGCCATTCTAGCCGGGCTACTCGCCCTCGGTTCCGCCAGCGCCTTTGCCGAGGGTGGCGCCGAACGCATGCGGCATTACTACGACAACTTCCCGGTCCACCCCGCGCAAAGCGAGCAGCAGACCGAAGCCAAAACGGTGGAACTGAAGGTTCCGGACGATCAGACCGCGCAAATCACCGAGTCTTATCGCCACTGATTCAACGAGCAACCGATGGACCTCCGATGGCTCCGCTCTGGCCTCGGAGACGACAGTTGGGCGCCCTGTCCGGGCGCCTTTTTTTATGCCTGCAGATCCTTGATCCAGAACAGCATGCGGCCGTGCTCCGGGTTGAACATCCCAGGGGCGAAACCGAACTTGCGGTAGGCATTCTGCGCCACCTCGTTGCCTTCGAGCACTTCGAGGGTGATTTTGCAGCAGCCGCGCTGACGGCAGATTTCCTCGACCTTGCGCAGCATTTTCTGGCTCAGCCCGAGACCGCGAAATTTCGCCACCACCGCCACGTCGTGGACATTGACCAGCGGTTTGCAGGCAAACGTCGAGAAGCCTTCAAAGCAGTTCACCAACCCTGCCGGCTCACCGCCAACAAAAGCCAGCACACTGAAGGCATGGGGTCGGCGCGCCAGTTCTTCGGGCACGCGGCGCAGCAGTTCGGGGGCAAGCGAATGAGCGCCACCCATGGGGTCTTCTGCGTAGTGATTGAGCACGATGCCGATCGCTTCGGCGTGCAGTGGATTGGTGTAACTGGCTTGCAGCACAAGAATTTCTGCGGAATCCATTTCCATCCCCGATCATGACCCCGGCGTGCAAGGTGCGCACCTGAAAGGCTGTTCGACCATAACGCGAGGCTGATTCAACCCACAACCTCAAAGATGAAAAACATCCGTGAGGAAAGATGTCGGTTGCTCAATGCCCCCAGACCAGCTCTTCGGTCCAGCCCAGTTCAGCAAAATCCTGAGCGCGCAATCCACTTTCGCCAGCGCAGAAAAACTCGTCCAGTTGCGGCGGTTTGACCGAAGTCGCGCTGAGCATCGCGTGCACTTGGCCGCGATGATGGATCTGGTGCTCGAACAGATGCGAGACCATGCGCAGGCGAGTGTCGTGCTGCGGCGTTTCCCGGGCGATGGTGACGATTCGTCCCAGATCGGCATCGCGCAGTTGTTCGCAATAGGCGATCAGCCGTCGGTCCACGTGCGCCTGCTCCTCGCGCAGCGCTGTGGCCTCGGTAAACGGCTCATCACGATTGAAAAAAACATAGCAATCGGGACGCGGCTCGGCGCCGCGCAACTCGCGTTCCAGCGCATCGACGTAGAACCAGTCGCAGGTGAGGATGTGATTGAGGGTGAGGCGGATGCTCGGAAAGAAGCTCGCTCGCGGCGCCGCCAGAGCCTCAGCGTCAAGCTGGCCCCAGGCTTTGCCGAGGCGATGATTGGCCCACGCGTTCTGGTAGGCCATGGTCAGTAAATGATGAGACAGCGGTTGGCTCATGCTCGCGCCCTCTTCGCTCAGGATTCGGCAAAACGCTGCAGTTGCATCTCCTGCAGACGGCTGAGGGTGCGGCGGAACGGGAATTCCAGATAACCCTCGGTGTACAGCGCCTCCATCGGTACCTGGGCCTCGATGTACAGCGGGACTTTACGGTCGTAACACTCGTCCACCAACGCAATGAAGCGACGCACACCGTCGTCGTGTACCGACAATTGCGGCAATTCGCGGTCACCGGCCACCACCTGCGCCGAGCCGTCTTCCGTACCGCGAGCGATGCGCCCCTCGCGTTTCTGTGCGCTGAGGTTCGGCACCTCGCTCAACAGGATAGACCGATAGCGGTCGCACAGGGCGATGAAGTCCATGGCGGCAAACGGTTGCTCGCAGAGATCGGCATAGCGGCACCAGAGCACCGATTCGCTGGCCTGCACCACGTTCAATGTCCGATGCCCGACAGACACCGGCAGAGCGCTGGCGGGTTGCCCGGCGTTGAGTGAGTGGAAGACCGGCTCCAGCGCACTGGCCTGCCCCGGCACAGCGACAAAATAACGCTGCTGCCCCGCGCCCGGATGCAGGCGGTGATCCTCGGCACCGTTCACCGCCACCACCTGCATGTGCGCCTTGATCGCGGTAATCGCCGGAACGAAACGATCGCGGTTGAAGCCGTCGGCGTACAGCTCATCCGGCGGCAGGTTGGAGGTGCAGACCACCACCACGCCTTCGTCGAACATCACCTGAAACAGTCGACCGAGGATGATCGCGTCGCCGATGTCATTGACGAACAGTTCGTCAAAACACAGCACCCGCACTTCGGCCGCCAGCTCTTTGGCCAGCGCCCGCAGCGGGTCGGCAATTCCGGTCAACTGGAACGAGCGCTGGTGCACCCAGCCCATGAAGTGATGAAAGTGCTGACGCCGGGCCGGCACCCGCAGGCTCTGATAGAACTGATCCATCAACCAGGTCTTGCCACGCCCGACCGGGCCCCACAAGTACACGCCAGTGACCGAACGAGCACCAGCGTGCAAGGCTTCATGGCATTTCTGTAACGCCCAGACCGCGTGCTCCTGGGCTTCATCCTGAATGAAGCCCTTGTGCTCGATCGCGTGTTGCCAGGCGCTTAAAGGAGAGTCGAAAGTCATGCGCGGCAGTATGCCACGATGTCCCTGAAAGACAGGTGGACTTTTGTGGTGTGTCAGAAGTCGACTGTGTGTCTCGCGGCTTCATATCAACGTGTAGCAACTGCCTGGAATACAGTCCCTGTGGGAGCGGGCTTGCTCGCGAAGGCGCCGGGTCAGCCGACATCATCGTTGAATGACACACCGCCTTCGTGAGCAAGCCCACTCCCACATTGGTTTTTCGGTGTATCAGAGGTCGACTGTGTGTCTCGCAGCCTCACAGCCAATGCTCAAACCGCATGGAATACAGCCCCTGTGGGAGCGGGCTTGCTCGCGAAGGCGTCGGGTCAGCCGACATCATCGTTGAATGACACACCGCCTTCGTGAGCAAGCCCACTCCCACATTGGTTTTTCGGTGTATCAGAGGTCGACTTTGTGTCTCGCAGCCTCACAGCCAATGCTCAAACCGCATGGAATACAGCCCCTGTGGGAGCGGGCTTGCTCGCGAAGGCGTCGGGTCAGCCGACATCATCGTTGAATGACACACCGCCTTCGTGAGCAAGCCCACTCCCACATTGGTTTTTCGGTGTATCAGAGGTCGACTTTGTGTCTCGCAGCCTCACAGCCAATGCTCAAACCGCATGGAATACAGCCCCTGTGGGAGCGGGCTTGCTCGCGAAGGCGTCGGGTCAGCCAACATCATCGTTGAATGACACACCGCCTTCGTGAGCAAGCCCACTCCCACATTGGTTTTTCGGTGTATCAGAGGTCGACTGTGTGTCTCGCAGCCTCACAGCCAATGCTCAAACCGCATGGAATACAGCCCCTGTGGGAGCGGGCTTGCTCGCGAAGGCGTCGGGTCAGCCAACATCATCGTTGAATGACACACCGCCTTCGCGAGCAAGCCCACTCCCACAGAGGTTTTGCGGTGTATCAGAGGTCGACTTTGTGTCTGGCGGCGTACAGGCAGAGCATTTCCATGGCCAGGGTCGCCGCCGCCAGCGACGTCACGTCCGCATGGTCATAGGCCGGCGCCACTTCCACCACATCCATGCCCACAAGGTTGATCCCGCGCAAACCACCGAGAATTTCCAGCGCCTGCACCGTGCTCAATCCGCCGCACACCGGAGTGCCGGTGCCGGGTGCGAAGGCCGGGTCGAGGCAGTCGATGTCGAAGGTCAGGTACACCGGGTTGTCGCCGACCCGCGCACGAATCGCCTCGACAATCGCCTCGCAGCCCCGCCGATGCACCTGACGCGCGTCGAGCACGGCAAAGCCCTGATGATCGTCATTGGTGGTGCGCAAGCCGATCTGCACCGAGCGCGCCGGATCCACCAGCCCTTCTTTGGCAGCGTGCCAGAACATGGTGCCGTGATCGACACGCTTGCCCCCCTCGTCCGGCCAGGTGTCGCTGTGCGCGTCGAAGTGGATCAGCGACAGCGCGCCGTGTTTGCGTGCATGGGCCTTGAGCAGCGGATACGTGATGAAGTGGTCGCCGCCAAAGGTCAGCATCGCACTGCCGGCATCGAGAATTCGCTCGGCGTGAGCCTCGATGCTTTCAGGGATGGTGTGCGGCGAGCCGTAATCGAAATCGCAGTCGCCGTAGTCGATCACCGCCAGATGATCGAACGGATCGAACGCCCACGGCCAGTGCCTTTCCCAGGCGATACCAGTGGACGCTGCGCGAATTCCCCGTGGCCCGAAACGGGCGCCCGGGCGGTTGCTGGTGGCGGTGTCGAACGGCACGCCGCTGACTGCTACGTCAACGCCGCGCAAGTCACGGCTGTAGCGGCGACGCATGAAACTGGTGATCCCGGCGTAGGTGCTTTCGGCGCAAGTGCCGTACAGGCTGTCGCGGGTCATGGCTTGGTCGTTGAGCATCGGCACGTCCATTGGTGTGCTCCTCTTGTTATTGATGGCTACGGAAAGTGGTCCACAGGCGCGTGCGCTGACGCATGTCCTTGAGGCTCATGCTGCGGTCGGCGTACAAACGGTCGCGCACTTCGGCGGACGGGTAAATGTCCGGGTCGTTACGCACCGCCTCGTCCACCAGCGGCGTCGCGGCCTGATTGGCGGTGGCGAAAAACAGCGTGTTGGTCAGCTCGGCGACCGACTCGGGGCGCAGCATGAACTCGATGAAGGCGCGCGCCGCTTGCGGATTCGGCGCGTCCTTGGGAATGGCCAGGTTGTCCTGCCAGATCAACGTCCCTTCGCGCGGTATCCGGTAGGCGACTTCGTACGGTTTGTTGGCCTTGTGCGCCTGATCGGCAGCCATGCTCACGTCGCCGTTGTAGGTCAGCGCCAGACAGACGTTGCCACTGGCCAGATCGTTGATCTGCCGCCCGGTGGCGACGTACAGCACCGACGGCTGGAGTTTCTGCAACAAGGCTTCGGCGGAGGACAGATCAGTCTTGTCGGTGCTATAGGGATCCTTGCCGAGATAGTGCAGCGCCAGACCGATGACTTCCTGCGGCGAATCGAGCACGGCAATCCCGCAGTCCTTGAGCTTGCTCGCGTACTCAGGCTTGAACAGCAGATCGAGGCTGTTGAGCGGCACGTCCGGCAAGCGCTTCTGCACCGCCTCGACGTTCAGCCCAAGCCCGAGCGTGCCCCAGGTGTAAGGCACGGCGTAGCGATTGCCAGGGTCGACTGCCGTGAGTTTTTCCAGCAGATCGGCATCGAGGTTGGCGTAACCCTTGAGGCTATCATGGGGGATTTCCTTCAGCGCGCCCGCCGCCAAGCCACGGGCCAGAACGCTGGACGACGGCACCACCACGTCATAGCCGCTGCCACCGGTCAGCAGCTTGGTTTCCAGCACCTCGGAAGTATCGAAGGTGTCGTAGCGCACGTGAATGCCGGTCTCCTGCTCGAAGCGCTGCAGGGTTTGCGCCGGCACGTAATCGGCCCAGCTATAGAGGTTGAGGGTCTTGTCCTCGGCCTGGGCATTGAGGGCCACGGACAACAACAGCGCGGGAAAACACAGCTTGAACACGGGAGCCATGACGAACACCTGACCGGAGGAAGTGGTGGCAGGATGCGCCGTCGGATACTTTGCAGAAATATCAAGTTTGTTAACCTGACTTTACCCCGGAGTAATGTAATGCTCGGTCAGCTTCACGACGTCGATTTGCAGTTGCTGCGCCTGTTTGTGCGGGTCGTGGAATGTGGTGGCTTCAGCGCGGCGCAAGGTGAACTGGGCCTGAGCCAATCGAGCATCAGCCAACAAATGGCCAAGCTGGAAACCCGCCTCGGCTATCGCCTGTGCAGTCGCGGCAAGGGCGGTTTCCGCGTCACCCCCAAGGGCGAGCAGTTGCTGATCGCGATCCGCACGCTGTTCGAATCCATCGAAACCTTCCGCCATCAATCCAACGGCGTCGCCGGGCGGCTGATCGGTGAGGTGCGCCTGGGTTTGTCGGAAGCGGTCGATCAATCGGTGCTACTACGGGTCGCGGATGCGATCCGGCGCTTTCGCGAGCGCGATGAGTCGGTGCGCATCGAGTTGATCAGCGCCATGCCCGGGGAAATGGAGCGTCTGTTGCTGCAACAACGGCTGGACCTGGCCATTGGTTATTTCTCGCAGGTGCAGAGCGCTTTCGATTACCGCGAACTGTTCACGGAGACTCAACATCTGTATTGCGCGCAGGGCCATCCGCTGTTCACGGTGGATGAGCCGGATGATGCGGCGCTGCAGGCCTGCGACCGGGTTGATCATCCCTACCGGTTCATGCGCACGGGCGAACCGTTCCCGGACAAGCGCTTTTCCGCGCGCTCGGAACAGGTCGAAGGCACCCTCGCCTTCATTCTTTCCGGCAAGCACGTCGATTATCTGCCCGATCACTACGCGCGCGTTTGGGAGGACAAGGGCTTGCTGCGCGCGCTACGGCCCGGAGCGTTGAGTTTCGAGGTGGGGTTTCATCTGGCCCGGCATCGGGCACAGGTGCCAGGGGATGCGCAGAAGGCGTTTGAGGAGGATTTGCTCAGTGCCTTTACCCAGGCGACTTCTGCCGGCAAGTAACTTTGTGGTGAGGGGATTTATCCCCGATGGGTCGCGAAGCGGCCCGGCTCTTTGGCATCTAGTCACTGGGCCTGCTACGCAGTCCATCGGGGATAAGTCCCCTCACCACAGAAACAGAAACAAGTTCAAACCCCGTATTTCTTGACCTTTCAGGCAATTTTTTTGCTCGTTGCCCTCGCCGCCCTCTTCCGGCATCCTGCGCCTCCATTTTCTGACCCGGCCCCGCCTCACGGCGCGCAAAACACCATGACCGCCTCTGAAAAAGTCCCGCGCAACAACGATCTGATTTACGGCCTCAACGACCGTCCGCACCTGACCGCCACGGTGTTCGCTGCGCTGCAACACGTGCTGGCCAGCTTCGTCGGCATCATCACCCCGACCCTGATCATGGGCGGCGCCCTGGGCCTGCAAAGTGAAATTCCGTACCTGATCAGCATGGCGCTGTTCGTCTCCGGCCTGGGCACTTTCGTCCAGGCGCGGCGTTTCGGCCCGGTCGGTTCCGGTTTGTTATGCCTGCAAGGCACCAGTTTTTCTTTTATCAGCGTGATCCTCAGCGCCGGTTTCATGGTCAAGGCCCGGGGCGGCGGCACCGATGAGATCCTCTCGACAATCTTTGGCGTGTGCTTTTTCGCCGCGTTCATCGAAGTGGTGCTGAGCCAGTTCATCGGCAAACTGCGGATGCTGATCACCCCGGTGGTCACAGGCACCATCATTACCCTGATGGGCCTGTCGCTGATCAAAGTGGCAATGACCGACATCGCCGGTGGCTTTGGTGCTGCCGATCTCGGCGCGGCCAGCCATGTGTTCCTGGCGGCACTGGTGCTGGGCACCATCGTTGTGCTGAACCGGGTCGATGTGCCGTTTCTGCGCCTGGGCGCCATCGTCATCGGCCTGACCCTCGGCTACGTGGTCGCGTGGCTGATGGGCACGGTGGATTTCGCCACCCTGCCCGAGGTGCCGCTGGTCAGCGTACCGGTGCCGTTCAAATACGGCTTCAACTTCGACTGGGTGGCGTTTGTGCCGGTGGCGGTGATCTTCCTGGTCTCGCCACTGGAAGCGGCCGGTGACCTGACCGCCAACTCGATGATCTCCCGGCAACCGGTCAAAGGCCCGCTGTACATCCGTCGGATCAAGTCCGGTCTGCTCGCCGACGGCCTCAACTCGGCCATGGCGGCAGTGTTCAACAGCATGCCGATGGTGACGTTTGCGCAGAACAACGGCGTGATCCAGCTGACCGGCGTTGCCAGCCGTTACGTGGCATTCTTCATTGCCGGCCTGCTGGTGCTGCTCGGCCTGTTCCCAATGATCGGCGCGGTGCTGCAACTGATGCCAAAACCGGTGCTCGGCGGTGCTGAGCTGGTGATGTTCGGCACCGTGGCCGTGGCCGGGATCAAGATCCTGGCCGAGGCCGGCCTGCATCGCCGCAACATGCTGATCGTGGCGATTTCCATCGGCATGGGCCTGGGCATTGCGGCCGTGCCGGAAGTATTGCGCGAATTGCCGCACGCCCTGCGCAACATCTTCGAATCGCCGATCACCGTCGGTGCGTTGTGCGCTATCGTGCTGAATATCTTCCTGCCGGAAGAGTTCATGGAGCTTGAGGAGGACGATTTCGATCCGGAAGCGTCGATTCTGCAGGTCATGGAAAACCCCGATCTGCCGGCCAAGGCTGAACCTGCAAGCGCAGCGGCGGTCGCACAGTTGAACCGCTGACGCTGCGCCTTGAAAAAAGGGCTGAGCCGGCGACGGTTCAGCCTTTTTTTGTTGAGAGACTGTTTATGCGCGTCCACGCCGTCATCCTGTCCCTGCTGTTGTTGTCCCTGAGCGCCTGCGCGCTGTTCCCCAACCGTGACCCGGTGAACATCAACGTGGTTGGCCTCGAACCGTTGCCAAGCCAGGATCTGGAAGTGCGCTTCGCCATCAAGTTGCGGGTGCAGAACCCCAATGAAACCGCCATCGACTACACCGGCATCGCCCTCGACCTTGAGGTCAACGGCCATCCTTTGGCGTCGGGCGTGAGCGATCAGATCGGCTCGATCCCGCGTTTCTCGGAAACCGTGGTCAGCGTACCGGTCAGCGTTTCCGCGTTCTCGGTACTGCGCCAGACGCTGGGCCTGAGCCAGACACAAACCCTCGACAACCTGCCCTACGTGCTGCGCGGCAAACTGGCCGGCGGCTTGTTCGGCACCCTGCGTTTTGTTGACAGTGGCAAGCTCAGCCTGCCGAGAGCGAGCAGCGCCACCTGGTGAAATTCAAGGCAATGACTTGACCGGGTCAATCACCTGGGTCACCCAGTGCTCCGAGCCTTCGACATGCCAGTTGACCCACAACCGGTCCTTGTCGCTCTTGCTCTTTTCATCCGGTTCGATGGCCAGCCAGTTGCGTGCAGCAATCAAGTACCGGCCACGGGCCCCGAGCGGCAGCATGGTGCCGGTAATTGCGTAGTCGATCTGCTCCTGGCCGGCGCCCAGGGTTTCGAGAAAATACACCGCCAGTGCCGGCGGCGAGGGATGCACGACGCCGGTCGAAATCAGTTGATAGATCGTGCCCGCGCCATCCACGCCATGTTGCGTCAGCTTCGACTCGATCACACACGCTCCGGCCACATGCACATCACCGGATAATAGAGTGACTTTGCACCGCTGCTGACTGGCAAAGTCGAGTAACCGCATGATCAGGCGTTTGCGCTCATCGCGATGTGGCAGGCTGCGCCAGTGATCACGCAAATCATCTTCCAGTTCCTGCCGCCCCGGCACCAGATCCAGGGCCTTTTCGGCGGCCTGCAAGTCCAGGTAGCCCACCGGAATACTCGACATCACCAGCAAATGCCGATGGTGCTTGAGCTGGTCCAGCCAGTCATAGATGGCCGTCCAACTGACGGCAGAAATGATTCGGGTCTTCTGAAACACCGGTTTCGTCAGATCGGGCGCGCGCTCGCTGCGCAGATCCGGCACCAGCAATGCCAGATCGCCAAGACCGGTATAGCCCAGATGGAAGCCGTCGGCAGTGCCCGTAATCGCGCACGGGTGAACATCACTGGGGGCACCCTGGCTCGGAGCAGGCTGAGTCAATTGCTGTTGGAAGATCCTGAAGTAACGCTTGGCCGTGGCAAACAATCCCTGAAACACCGGACAGCTGTGCAACGCCTCATCGTAGGAGCCCCAGCCATCGATAATGTCGTGATCGTCCCACATCATGATGGTTGGGATCGCACTGAATATTCTGGCGACTTCCGGCTGTTTCCAGCGCTCTACATACAGCCGGCTGAAAAAGCTGTCGAGCTCGCTTTCGATGGTCTTGCTGTAGGCCGCCTTCTCGCGATCGGCAAAGGATTTGGCAAACCAGGCCTTCATCGAAGGGACAGTCAGGCGCATCTCATCGCTGTACAGCTGATCGCCTCCCATCAACAGCAGGTGGTAGGGCTGATGCTGGTGTGCGCCCCACATGTCGTCCCAGCGTTCATTGTTGCGATCGACCTTCTCCATGTCCTTGGGATCAGAGAAACCGTTGCAGGAGACGTACGCCATGCGCGGCGACTGCCCCGCGGGCGGAACGACGAAATTGCACTCCAGACCACCGATCTTGACCGTATACGTCGCCGCGACCGCGCCTTGCCTGGCGCTGAAATCCACCCGCCACACCCGTTGTTTGGGGGCCAGCAGCGGGATATCCGCCAGGGCCAGCGGCCTGGACGCCTTGATACCGCTGGGTGGCGTTACACCGGGCTCCGGATCACCGAGGGGTTGAACCACCAAGGCAGAGAGTGAGTAGACGGTTTTATCAGTTCCGCGAAACTGCAGAATGGGTCCAAGTAGCACGCTCATGGTTCGTCCTGATCCGTTGCGAGGGTGGGAATCGTACGATCAGCCTAGTCGACAATCGCCATTTCGCCGCCCTCACCGTCACCTCAGGCGGTGAACCGCACGCCTGGTTTGGCGCGTTCATCAACACTCAACTCGAACACATCCGGCCGTGCATAGTGGCCGACCACATCGTAGTCATAGCGCGCACGAACCAATTCATCGGTATCGATTTGCGCCGTCAGCAATCCTGCCTCGCCGCGCAATGGCCCTGCCAACACTTCGCCCATCGGCCCGACAATCACGCTGCCGCCGGCAATCAACGGCCGATCCGCCGGCCAGTTGGCGATCTCCACGCCCAGCTCATTCGGCGAGGCCTGCACCTGACAGGCGCTGACCACAAAACAGCGGCCCTCGTGAGCGATATGGCGCATGCTGACCTGCCACATCTCGCGCTCATCCACCGTCGGCGCGCACCAGACCTCAATCCCTTTGGCGTACATCGCCGTGCGCAGCAGCGGCATCATGTTTTCCCAGCAGACCACGGCACCAAGACGCCCGACCTGACTGTCGAGCACCGGCAGCGTCGAGCCGTCGCCCTTGCCCCAGATCAGCCGTTCGGTGCCGGTCGGCATCAGTTTGCGGTGTTTGGCCACCAGCCCCGCCTGCGGATCGAAATACAACGCCGTGCAATACAGCGTGCTGCCGGCGCGCTCGATCACGCCGATCACCAGATTGGCCCCGGTGCGTGCCGACAGGCCGGCCAACGCTTCCGTTTCCGCTCCCGGTACATCGATGGCGTTGGCGAAGTAACGGGCATAGGCCTCGCGCCCCTCGGGCAAGCGGTAGCCCAACTGAGTGCCAAAGCCCTCGCCTTTCGGGTAGCCACCGAGCAGCGCTTCAGGCATCACCACCAACGCCGCGCCGGACTCGCTGATCGCGCCCTCCCAACTCAGGATCTGTTCCAGGGTTTCACCTTTGCCACCGGGCAAGGCGCCGACCTGCAGGGCGGCAACAATTGATTTGGGCATCGCATTCACTCCATCGGGTTCAAGTGTTGCCGATTTTGCGACGGCGCGGGATCATGAATAAAGCCCGACTCACTGCTGAATGATATGAGCCATATGAATATCGCCAATATTGACCTCAACCTGCTGAAAGTCTTCGAAGCCCTGCATGAAGAGTCCAGCGCCAGCCGTGCGGCGCTGCGTCTGGGCGTGACGCAATCGGCGGTCAGCGCAGCGTTGCGCCGCTTGCGTGAGGTGTATGGCGATCAGTTGTTCGTACGCACCGGTCGCGGACTGGCGCCGACGCTCAAGGCCAATCAACTGAAACCGGTGGTCAGCGAGGCGCTGAACAAATGCCGGCAAAGTCTGGCGATGGTCGACCCGGCGGCGCATCACTACGAGGGCCGCTCGGTGACGGTGGGCCTGTCGGATGATTTTGAAATCGCTTATGGCCGGCGTCTGATCGAAGAAATTGCCCGCAGCGCACCCAAGCTGCGGCTGATCTTCCGCCAGACCCACAGCCAGATCGTCGCCCGCGCCCTGATGGAGCGCAGCATTGACCTGGCGATCACCGCCGGCGGATTTGCCGAACGCCTGCTCAGTCGTCAGGTCTTGGCTGAAGGGGATTATGCGTGCCTGGTCGACCCGGGCAGCCTGACGGCCGGGCAACAATCGATTGATCTGCAGGAATTTGTCGCCCGCGATCACATTCTGGTGTCTTCGGGAGGTTTTATCGGTATCACCGATGAGGGCTTGGCGGCACTGGGCCTGAGCCGCCGGGTCTGCGCTTCGACCACGCACTTTGCGGCACTGCCGCATCTGCTCAAAGGCAGCGCCGCGGTGGCAACGATCCCGACCCACGCCGCCCAGGCCATCGCCGCCCTCAGCGGACTGGTCTTGCTGCCCTGCCCCCTGGCCCTGCCGCGTTACCCGATCGAACTGGGCTGGCGCACCGGCACGCAGATCGATCCGGTGGTGATCAAGGTGCGCGAGGCGATCGTGACGGCATTCAACACGCCGTAAGCGCGTTTACTTGTTGGCCGCCATCAGCCGGTTGACTTCACTGCGCACCATGTTGGCGAATTCCGGCGGCGACATGCCATCGAGCTCGGCGCGCACCCACTCGGCCCATTTGCCCTTGCGCTTGGAGCGTTCGCCGAACAACCGCGCGGCTTCGCCTTTGGCTTTGCCCAGATTGTTCTGCCAGAGTTCGAACAGACGGGATTTCTCGTCTTCCAGCGCCGCGCGCTCGGCGAGGGATTTGTCGGCCAGATTGAAACTCATGGGGAAATACCTGCTGCGTAAAATGGCGACATCTTACACGCTCGACGGAAATCTCCCGCGCAGGTTTTTGTTTCGTACCTAAAATCAGTGCAACTTTTCAGACAGCGCCACACTCCATTGATCACTGTTCATTCACCTGCAAGGAGTCACCCAATGGCCCGCAAATCCAGCGTGCAAGCCGCCGAAGACCAAATCAAGGATCAGGCGTTCAGCGAACTTCAGGCTCTGATCGAAGAGTCCGACAAACTGCTCAAGAGCAGTGCCTCACTGGTCGGCGAGGAAGCGGAGACCCTGCGCGGGCAAATCGCCCTGAAACTGCAACAGGCGCTGGACTCGGTTTCCAGCGTGCGCGATCGCACCAAACCGGCCGTTGATGCCACCGAAAACTACATCGGCGGCCATCCTTGGCAGACCGTCGCGATCTCCGCCGGTTTCGGCCTGGTGGTCGGCTTGTTGCTCGGTCGCCGCTGAACCCGTCACGCAGAAAAAAGGCGAGCCACCCGGCTAATGCCAGTCAGTCAAGCGCAGCTCCCACAATTGATCTTCATTGCTTTGAGCATTGCGTTCGCTTAACTGATCGGCATTAGCCATCTGGCTCGCCTTTTTCATGCCTGACAGAAACTCAACCCGCCGCCAGTTCGCGCAACTGCCCGAGCGTCTGCTCATCGAGCACGATGCCCTCGGCTAGTGATTTGGCGCGCTGCAAGTGGCGGCGATCACCCGGCAAGCGCTTGAGCCCGACGCCGTGCATCTGCCGCACGAGTTCCTGGCTGCGCTCGGCGAAATTCTGCCCGGCGGTCTTGCTCGGATCGATGACGATCAGCAACTGCCCGGTCCACGGGGTCTTGGCACCGGGATGATTGGACCAGTCGAACTCAAAGGAAAAGTTACCGCCGGTGAGCGCAGCGGCCAGCAACTCGACCATCATCGACAGTGCCGAGCCCTTGTGCCCGCCGAACGGCAGCAGCGCGCCGCCCTCGAGTATGGCTTTCGGGTCCTGCGTCGCCTGACCGAGGCTGTCCACGCCCATTCCGGCTGGCAGCCGTTCGCCCTTGCGCGCCGCAATCTGCACGTCGCCGTGGGCAATCGCGCTGGTCGCCAGATCGAACACAATCGGCGCACCACCGGCTCGCGGTGCAGCAAAGGCAATCGGGTTGGTGCCGAACAGCGGCCGATCGGCGCCGTGGGGCACCACGCAGGTCATGCTGTTGACCACGCTCAGCGCCACCAGCCCTTCCTCGGCGAAGGGTTCGACGTCCGGCCAGAGGGCAGCGAAGTGGTGAGAATTACGAATCGCCAGCACGGCAATCCCGGCGTTGCGCGCCTTTTCCACCAACAGCGGCCGGGCAGCAGCCAGCGCGGGCTGGGCGAAACCGTTGCCGGCATCGACACGTACAAACCCGGGGGCCACATCTTCGACCTGCGGCACCGCCTGACCGTTGACCCAGCCGCTGTTGAGGGTCGACACATACCCGGGAATCCGGAATACACCATGGCTGTGCGCGCCATCGCGCTCGGCACCGGCACAGTTGGCGGCGAGTGCGCGGGCGACGTCGGCGGAGGTGCCATGGCGCAGAAAAATCGTTTCGAGCAGTTGCGTCAGCGCTTCGAGTGACAACGATGGCGAGACAGCAGAAGACACATGATCGTGTGGCGCAGACATCTGAAGCTCCAGACTAATTATTGGAGGGAACAACAGCGTGTGAACGACTTGCCCGTCGATTAACCACGTCAGGCCCGGGTGCTGTCAACCGTTGCGGTGAACCTGGCGCGTGGCACAGACACGTTCCGGCGCTTTCTGTGCGGTAACTATGTACCACCCTTGCGCGCCTGAGGGTTCTTAGTCTGTCGTCTCCATCCACCGGCGCTTTCGTCTGCGCCCTGACAGAGACCCGAAAATGCCTGCGCCTGCCCCCCCGCTGCTGTTCCCACAATTCCTCGATGCGCCCGGATTGTGGAGGTCGCTTGGCAATACCCACGGTCTGTCGGTCAAGGATTTTGACTGGCTGGCCCATGTGCGACTCGCCACCGAATCACTGCGTCGTCAGCAGACGCCGCCAATGCTTGCCCACCGTGTGCTGCTGAACACCGAAGATCCTCCGGCCACAGTCCTGGCAGGTAGCTTCATTCTCGGCAGCACCCCGGATGACCGGGCTTTTCTGCTCTACACCCCCTTCGACGGGCTGAAGAAGTTCGACAGCCTCGCCACCTTGACCAGCCACCTCGAGCAGCGTCTCAAGGACGCCGATGAAGACGATCGGCTGCTGGCGTTGCTTGCGATCTCGCAACGCAAGCTTCTGCTGGAAAAAGGCAATATCAGCGTGAGCTTCCAACTCATCGAGGGTGACGTATTCGACGATCAGAAAGCCGCCATCGAACACTGCCGGCAACTCAACGTCCAGGCCATGTTCGACGAGTTGGTGCACCTGCCCGAACTCGACATATTACTTGGGGAGATTCTCAAGGATCAGCTCATCGGCGCCATGCCCGGGGTCGATCAAGCCTTGACCACGGTCGGTTTTTACGCGGAATCATCACCAGACGCTGAATCGGCACACACCAGCAGTCCCGGGCGCTGGCTGGACGCGATGACTTTGGCCAACGCGGCGCTGTTGCACTATCGACATTCGGGCTGGCCGGGCGCGCAGTCGCACGTCTATTCCCACCCGCGCAAGCCGTCGCTGGCCAGCGACCACAATCATTGGGAAGCGGCCGTGAAAACCGTGTCTGGCCACTTGCTCGCGTTGCTGTACGAACGAATGGAGACCTATTGGGACTCGCCATGCGCCGACGGCACCCCGCGGCGGGAGTTCTTCTTTCGCGTTCTGCGCGAGCAAGCCCGGGCCGACATCCTGCTCAAGCGTGAAGCCCGGATCATCGATGCCGATAAATGCGAGAACTTGTTGGCCTGGATCGACCCGCGCGGTACCTCCGGACGGCGAGGCACTCTGGAAGCCGTACGCCTGTGGCAATACCAGCCCAACCACGTCGAGCTGGCCGGTTCGCTAATGCTCAGTCACACCGATGCCTGCCTGTACACACCCTCCCAGGGGTTGCAGGTACTCGAGGACTACAAGGACCTCAAGGACACGCTGCTGAGCAAATTCCACACGGCCGGCCACGACGATGAACTGTACGGCCTGTTGAGCCTTGAAGAGCGTCAGCGATTCATCGGGTTCGATCAGCCACAGGTCTCGGGCGAACCGCTGGGCGGCGAGATATTCAAGGTGCTGATGGAAGCCATCATCACCAAGCAACGCAAGAACATCGAGTATGTCTTGCAGGTGTTCCGCCATGGCGACAGAGCCATCGATATCGCCGCCCTGTTCGACAAGGCGCTGGATATTCGCTCGATGCTTCACGAACGACTGCTCGAACTCGATACCGGGGACCGCTGGAGTACCCGGCTGGCGATCACCGGCAGCCAGCTACCATCGATGCTGCTGGCGGACGTCGCTGCCGCGCAAATCAGGCTGTTCAGCAGTGTGCTGCCGCCGATCGCCGAAGAGTTCGCGGCGCAGCCACTCACCAGCGCGGTGCAACAACGCAACTATCTGCAAAGTATCCTGGCCAAACTGGCGCATTCGTTTTATGTGGGCGTTACGGGCGAAGCGCGCCTGCGAGTCCTCGGCGGCAGCCAGCGGCTTCCCGAACAAGCGATTGTCGACACGGTATTCAACGCCGATCGGCCGGACCGGCAGCACCGCCACGGGCTCAACGGCTTCCGGCCAGATGCCTGGACGCTCACCGTGCAAACCGCCGCACAGGGCGACGAACTGCCGCTGGCCAACTGCGTCCTGCTGACCGAGCGTGGCGGACTGGATGCGCAGCACTCAGGGCGCACAGTGTTGTGGACACCCGCGATGGGGCTGGAAGTATTCGCGTCCATCGACAGCGCCCGGCAGGTGTTGAATCAGCGCCTGCTGCATCCCGAAAAGCGCCTGGCACTGTTGGAGAACCTCTCACCGTTGATCGACGGATTTCATCAGCGTTACGCGTTGGGTCCACTGCACCTGATCGACGACAACGTGCTGCAAAACCGCACGCAATCGGCCATTGAACAATTTCTCCAGCGTTGCGAACGGGTGCGCGGCCTGAAGCTGACCAAATCCCGCGAGGAACAGGCCCTCAAAGCCCTGAGCGGACAAATGATCAACGTCAATCTGGAGCGCGCGACCGCGCTGGCCAGGGCACTCAACACACAGCAGACGCTGCCCGCCTGGCTGGGCATGGCCACACTCGACGAACTGCAATTGCACCTCGAATTGCTCGAGCAGTGGCGCCATAACGTCAGCGATGGCAAGGATTACCTGCATGGGCTGCCGACCTTGCGCGAGCACATCCAGCGCCGACTCAAGACACTGCTGAGCAGCCGTTTCCAGGCCCCGGAACTTGATCCGGAGGACATCGAGATCACCCCGCTACTGGCCCTCGCCGGCCCGGCCATGAACCTGGTCGACTTCGCGCTGAACCATCCCCATATCGCTGAGCAAACCCGCTTCAAGGTCACCTCGAGCAGCGCACAAAAGCTCCCGGCCGGACTCGACCAACAGGCGATACGCAGCCTGCTGCTGTCTCTGGACATCGGCGCTTTCGCCGATACGATCAACACCACCCTGACGCGCAATGACGCCAGCGCGGCGCTGCGCAAGCAACGATTCATCCGCCAGTTACCCTGGCAACTGCTGCAACATGCCCATCAGCTCAAGCTGCAACAGCATCTTTCCAGCAAGGCTTTCGATCTGTTGACCCAGGTGCTGGACATGCCCGATGCGCTCGCCCGTGCGACAGTGGCAGGCGCAAACGCCATGATCAGGCCAGTAACGTTGATCAAGACCGCAGGCGCTGCCGCAATCAAGGCGCTTGGGCTCTACCTGATCGGACCGGCGTCCGGACAAGCCGGGCCACAGGTGCTTTATTCGCCGTATCACGGTGAGCGCGTATTCACCGAGTTCGAGAACGATGCCGCCGTCATCGCCGCCTTCAACCTGCCAGGCGCCTTGCAAGACCTGCTGCTGCGACGCCTGCCGCAGGACCAGCAATCGACCTTTGCAGCCCTGTTCAAGGCCAGCGCCGGCCAAACGAGCGAAATGCAGCTGGCATCCTCCGCAATCACTGGCAATGCGCTTGAATACCTTTTCAGTGAAGGCCTGTCGTTGCTGAAGCGATTGCTCGGCAGTCATGCGATACCTTCGGCGCATGCGGACTGGGACGCGGCGAAAACCCTGTTCAGTCAAGGCATCCAGCTGATCCGCGGATTGCTCCCGGGCAAACTGGCCTATGCGCAATTTCTCTGGCAAAGCTACAAGGACTTCCTCGACTCTGCCCAAGCGCTGCAGGATCATCACTGGACGCGCGCACTGGCAACGTTCATTGCCGGCGGCGTGGAGCTGATCTCGCTCGGGCGCCTGTCACTGGAAGCAAAGCTGGTGACACAGGCAACGCCGGAGGTTGCACCGGTGCCAGCACCGCTTGCGCCCTCTGTCAGTGCGCCCCACTGGACTGAGATCAAACCGACGGACCCTGCCCGTACGGCATTACAGAGATTCGAAACACCGACAATTGCCTTGAAAGACCTGACCCCGAATCCGGCCGATGGCACTTATCAAGACCTGACGAATAAAACCCGCTACGCCGCCGTCGCCGGCAAAGTCTATGCGGTGGAGCGGCCAGGTGCGGTCTGGCGCATCAAGGGCGCCGATGAGGCAGGGCCGGTGTTGCAGCACACTGCGTCGCGGCAACTGGTTCTGGACCCGGACCGGCACACAGTCCATTTCGGCAAGGTCCTGTCGACCCTGCACAACCGCATTGCCAACGACCTGGAAACCAGGCTCTGGTTGAACATCGAAGCCCAAGGCATGGCCGAGATCCGCGCCCGGCACCCGGAAAAGGCTCGGGTCCTGACGCAGGCCGTCGATCTGGCCCGCTACTACGCCTTTAACAGTCTGCACAACCTGGCCCAACTGAAGAACCATGCCCCCGGCACCCGGCTGGATATCTTCCTCAAGGCATTTTTTGACGTATCGAGAGTCGACGCCGATGTGCTCGCGAAAATAAAGCAGGCCATCGTGCCAATCTGCAATGCATTGGTGGATCCGACTGAAGACCTGATGAACACCGAACGTTTCGTCGTCGGCTCGAACAAAAACCGACAGGCCCGCCTGATCGCCTTTGTGCTGGCTGACGACTCACGCCGCAAAGTGCATTTCACCGAGAACTTCTTCAATCAGGGGCTCGACTGGTACCACGAGGGCCTGACCGAGCCATTCGATGTTCTGTGCCATGCCCAGGCGTCGACGCTGATCCACGAATTCGCGCATCAATTTGCCAAGGCCGTGGACATTGCTTCGCTGGAGGCCCGGCGTCCGTTTACTGATTTGATTTCGACGATTACCGGTTACGGCGCAGCCTTGAAAGAAAACCAGAAACGCTTTCAGCGTGAAGCGCTGTCGCTCGCCACGCCCCGCGAGGAACTGTTTGCCGTCTGGAACCACGACCTGCGCGAATGGCTCAGCATGGACTCGATTCCCGGGATGTCTCACGTCGGCAAGGAAATCCTCAAGGCCACTGCCTGCACGACCATGGAGGAGGCACGAACGGCGTTCCTGAACCCGCGCAACGCTAACGCACGCATCGACACAATCCTGCGCAATGCCGACTCGATTGCTTTCCTGATTTGTGAAATGGGTCGACAACTCGACCCGCTCACTGAACCTGTTGCAGGACTCAGTTGAGTAAAAAAGCGCAGGCCCATGGGCCTGCGCATTCACCTGCTACGTGCCAGCGTCAGTCTTTCTGATCGCGCAATACGTTGCCGGATGCGCCATCGATGCGGAACTCGTAGACGACGCCATCAGCCTTGCGGCCCTCGCCTTTCCAGTAGCCATTGTTGTCTGCCTCGATCTCATACACTTCGACATAACCGGCCTTGGTCTTGACGATCTCGATAGCCTTCTCGATGGTCACCCAACCTGCGCCTGGCCGGTCGGCCATGGCGGCAGCCGCACTGAACAAGGCGGCGGTGGCGATAACAGCGGCAAAGGTTCTTTTGATCATTTTTTCACTCCATTTGTGGATGATGTTGGTCTGACGTCCTGTTTTTTGGGTGTCAGACGGAAAAATAAGTTCCACTTTGATGGGCATTCGCCATGACGGATGTTCTCGGCGCTTGGCCCACAAGGTTAGAATGCAGCAAACCAGGACGAGTCAATGACCCAAGAATCCCTCTCGGAAGCCGAATACGATGCGATCACCGATGCCGCCGCGCACTGGTGCATGCGTCTGCACGCTGTCGACTGCTCCGCCGAGGAGCGTCTGGCTTTCGAGCAATGGCGCGACGCCCATCCGCTGCATGCCTTCGAATACGAAGCGATGCTGGAGATCTGGGACGTTGCCGAACATTTGCCTCGTCCGCAGCCAACCCCGAGCGTTCCACTGAGCCCACCGGCGCCCGCCTGGCGTCGCTACGCAATGGCCGCCAGTGTCTGTGCCCTGGCGTTGCCGCTGGCGGCCTACGGTGGGTGGAACCTGGGCTGGCTGCCCAACAGCTACCAGCATTTCGCCGCCACCGACAATGTCCGTCAGGTGACGTTGAAGGATGGCAGCCAGGTCGAGCTCAACCTCAATACCGAACTGACCTTCAGCAATTACAAGGACGAGCGTCGTGTCACCCTGAAAAAAGGCGAAGCCTTTTTCGAGGTCAGCCACGATCTCTCCCACCCCTTCGTGGTTCGTGCCGGCGAGGGCAAGATCCGCGTGACCGGTACGCGCTTCAATGTCTGGCTCTATGAGGATCAGGTGCGGGTCAACCTGATCGAAGGCTCGGTGCTGGTGACCAGCAACGCTGCACTGCCCGGCGACGGCTTGCGCCTGGGGCCGGCCATGCAGGCGCAGTACAAGCACGGCGACTACATGCCGCAGATCAGCCAGACCTACCCCAACGACAACGCGCTGGCCTGGCGCAGCGGCAAACTGGTGCTGGATAACCTGGCGCTGAACGAAGCCTTGCCACTGATCAATCGATATCTGAGCAAACCGCTGAAACTCGCTGACGCCAGCACTGGAGCGATCCGCGTCGGCGGCGTCTACAACATCAAGGAGCTCGGTGGCCTGGTCAACACGCTGCCCAAGGTGCTGCCGGTCTATCTGACCCGCAATACCGAGGGTGATCCGGTCATCAATTCGATGCCCCGCCAGCCGCCAAAACCTGAAGCCTGAACCCGACAATAGAAAAGCCGCTGCCCCTCTTCAGGGTGCAGCGGCTTTTTCGTTCAGGTCGCGGTCAATCGGCTACTGCGTAGCCACCTTGGCCGGTTGAGCCGAAGTCTCACGAATGGCCTGCACCTGATACTGCGGATCAGCCTTGATCTGCGCTTCGGTGAAGGGCATGACGCGCCACTGCTTCTTCGAAAACGCTTCGGTCTGGTCCCGGGAGTATTTCGACGCCGGATCACTGGACAACGAGAACGCCAGCAGCCCCTGCGCCTGCGGGCCTTTATCGTCGAAGGTCACCACTTGCAGATAGCTGGTGCCGCTGACCACTTCGAGCTTGCCGTCTTCGCGCGGCACGCTCTGGATGGCGTTGTAGATGCCCAGCGTCCCCGGCCCGCCATGAATCGCCGTTTGCCGGGCACCGCTGCTCACCACCTGAATATCACCCCAGCGGGTGTCAGGCTTGAGACCCATTTTTTCGGCACTGGCCAGCGACGCCAACATTGCTTCACGCAACGCCTTGCTCACTGCCGGTTGTTCGATCGCCAACCCGCGCGGGGTGTGTTGCGGATCTTTCGGATCGAACGGCACCCGCCAGATATCGGGCGACTCGAGCAGCGCCTGCATGACGTTCTGGAAATGCACCAGCCCACTGCCCGAATCCAGATTCGCTCGACCGTCCCAAACCTTGAGACTCGCGCAAACCGGCTTCAGTGCAGCCGCGTCGCCAGCCAGATCGGCAGCGCAGAATTTCAACAGATCGGGCAGCACCTGTGTCGCCAGATACACGTTGTCATCCATCACCATCTGTTGCAGATCCTTGACCGCCACCGGCCCTTGTTTGCCCATTGTGCTCAGACGATCCAGAGCAAATCGCGCACGCAGCCCCAGAGGCTGACCGTCCTGACTGATCAGTGGCGAAAAACCGGTCAACGGTTGCGCCGGGTTCACCAGCCACGCCGAATCATTGGAATGCTGGACGAAGTCGTTGCGCAGCAATTGCGGCAGCTGGCTGGCGGCATAGATACCCGGCTGCGCCGCTTGCGGGTCGATATCCCAGGCGCAGGCGCTGTGCGAACCGTCCAGCACAATCATCTGCAAGCCGGCGCGTGGATCACTGCACTGGGCGAGTTTTTCGGCGCTGACGTTGGGCACCACCGACAGGTTCATGTACAGCGTCTGGCCCTTGTCATCCACAGCCAGGGTGTTGACCCACGGGATGCCCTGAATCTTGTGCACCGAATCCTGCAGATCCTTGAGGTTGGCGGCCTGGTTCATCGCGTACCACTGCGTCAACACTCGGTCATTGCCCAGGTTGGCATCACGCAGGCTGTACGCGTACTGGTGATCCCAGTCGAGCTTGCCCGGCCACTGCACGATCGGGCCGAACGGCGAGCTGTAGATATCACGCGAAACCGGCGCCACCTGGCCGTCCGCCTGTTTGACCTGCACAGTGACGGTCTGCTTGCTCATCGGCAATGATTTGCCGTCCAGCAGGTAGCGTGTCGGGTCTTTCGGATCGAGTTGCAGGCGATACAGGGTGAAGTGCTTCGACGAGTCGACCGTGTGAGTCCAGGCCAGATGCTGGTTGAAGCCGATGTTGATCATCGGCAGCCCAGGTAACGCTGCGCCCATCACGTCGAGTTTGCCGGGAATGGTCAGGTGCATCTGGTAAAAACGCATGCCGCCGACCCACGGAAAATGCGGATTGGCCAGCAGCATGCCGCGACCGTTGAACGAGCGCTCGCTGCCGACCGCCACGGCGTTGCTGCCGCGATCCAGGGCGAAGCGCTGCATGCGCGTGTCCGCCACCTGATAGGCGCGTGCGTTGCTGCCGAGCTGTGCCGACGCCTGCGGCGGTGTTGCACCGGCCAACGCTTCGGCGAACTGCCCGACCCCGCCCTCGACCAACAGCCGGCGGGTGAGTTTCACCAGATCCTCGGCGGCGATATCCCGCACCCATTCACCTTGGCATTGCTGCGGCAAGCCTTGCTGGCGGCGCTCGGCCAGATAGCGGTTGTAGCCCGCCGCATAACCGTCGACCAGGTCGCGTACTTGCGCCGGCTGTGCCTGCCAGAACGCGGCGACTGCCTGCGGGGTATTGAGCCAGGTGAAAAACAGATCGCTGACGCGGTTTTCACGCCCCTCGACGGTGAACTGGTCCGGGCCGAAATAACGCGAGCGCTGACCATTGACCGTGACGATCTCGTTGGCCAGCAGGCACAGGTTGTCCTGGGCGTAGGCGTAACCGATACCGAATCCCAGTCCGCGCTCATTCTCTGCACGGATGTGCGGCACACCAAACCCGGTGCGACGAATCTCGGCGCTGGCTTGAGCGGCGGGACTGAATGCATGGGCCGACAGACTGAGCCCGAGAAACGCGCACGCAAAGGCTAGCCCGGTTAACTGTCTGGAAATAATCACACACGCTCCTGATCGATAGGACAAAGATCGGCGCGTGCGCCGGATCCGGTTTGAAGTTGACGCATGCGCCTGGGCGCAAGGTGGCTGTTCAGGAAACGAATCCGACGGAAAAAATTTAGCCCGGGCATCCACCGGACAACCCGGTGGTTACGGGAAAACAACGAATAAGCGACAAAATTTCTACATATTTCCTTTCATGATTCGCCGTGCTGAAACGTCTTGTTTAACGAGAGCTGGCAAAACGTTTCCTGATCAGGCTCTGAAAAGGAGTAATCCCATGTACAACTCGCAACTACCAACGGACGGTAGCCAGGCGTCACAAGGAGCTTCCATGAGCCCCCACGCGAGCAGTTTCGCACCCAGCCCCGAGCGACAGGGCAATGAGCGCATTCGCCTGCTGCTCAAAAGCTTTGGCCTGCGCACCAGCCTGGTTCGTCTTAAAGTCATCGACGCCCTGCTGGTCGCCGCGCAAAGCGATCGACGCCTTGGGGTGCGCGGCGTGCACAGCCAACTGCTGGACCTGGACGTCCCGCTGTCGTTTCTCAGTGTGCGCGAAGTATTGAAGCGCCTGTGCGCCGAAGGTGTCGTCACCTTCAACCCGGACAAGAGTTACAGCCTGCATCCACAGGCTGCTGCAGTGCTCAATCACGATTGAAGCGCCCCGCGATCGCCGTCAGGGCTTGACCTTGCGGCGCATCACCCCGTTGATCACCACCACGACCACCGCCACACCGATGGCGATGTACTGGAACATCTTTTCGCTGATCATCCCGGCGTTCTGCAGCCAGGACAGGCCGAGCATGATCGCCAGCACCGACAGGGCGATCAGTATCGAGTATTTCAAACGTTGCTTCTGAGTCATTGCGGGTTCCTGAAACTTTCAAATGTATCCGGTTTGTATCCGATTGCATGCCATGCACATACCGTGTCACGGGGATGGGCCGGGGCAAACGCGCTCTCATGTTACAGCCGATGAAGAGTTTTGGCTTCATGACGGCGTAACCATGAGGATTTCTGAAATGTTCCGTCGAATCACCTGGCTGATTCCCGTCCTTGCCGTACTGACCTTGAGTGGCTGCATCATTTTTCCCCACGGAGGCTGGCATGACGACCACCATCGCTACCAGGAAGGCTCCGGTTATTACCATCGATAGAACAGGATTGTTCGCCTGCCGGTACGTCTGAACTACCGGTCGAGAAACACCACAAGTCTTTTCAGCAACTACCATGCCCGCCGCCCGGCGGGCATTTTTATTGGCGCGCCGTCCCCTGAACAGCACCGGTACGAGACGGGCGCCGACTCACTTAAATACGTTGTAAGTATTTGAAATCTCATGTCGCAGCAAAGCATTAGAGGCTGCGACGACTCTGCCTCTAGTCTCTGCGGACTTTCTCGATCAATGGAACAGGGATGTCATGCAGAGAACTTTGATCGTAATGGGACCGGTGCAGATAATTGGATTCTGCCTGGCCATTACCGCTTTTGAATTGATCACGTACATGGCGAGCGACATGATCATGCCCGCCATGCTGACGGTGACCGACGAATTCAACGCCGATGCCCGGCATGTACCAAACGCCTTCAATTTGTACCTGATCGGCGGCGTCTGCCTGCAGTGGCTGATCGGTCCCCTCTCCGACCGTTACGGCAGACGCCGCTTATTGTTGCTCGGCTGTGCGCTGTTCGGCCTGGCCTGCGGCGCGGCGGTCATGACGCAGCGCATTGAAGCGTTCAATGCGCTGCGCCTGATTCAAGGCATGGGCCTGGGCTTCGTGGTTGCCGTCAGCTATCCGACGCTGCAGGAAGTGTTCTGCGAAGCCGACGCGGTGCGGCTCATGGCCTTGCTGGG
Organism: Pseudomonas sp. P8_229; assembly: GCF_034008635.1. Taxonomy (NCBI): domain Bacteria; kingdom Pseudomonadati; phylum Pseudomonadota; class Gammaproteobacteria; order Pseudomonadales; family Pseudomonadaceae; genus Pseudomonas; species Pseudomonas sp. P8_229. The sequence goes on from NZ_CP125378.1 coordinate 6,257,867, forward strand.
CAATGTCGCGCTGTTATCGCCGCTGCTCGGGCCGTTGCTCGGCAGTTTGCTGCTGGAATGGTTGAGCTGGCGGCAGCTGTTTCTCGGCCTGGGGGCGGCGAGTGCCGTGGTCTGGCTCGGTCTGTTGGTCTGGATGCCGGAAACCATTGGTGTGGTGCGACGCGACGGGCAACGACAGGCGCCTGTAGCGTTCTCGTTCAGGCAAATCCGCCGCGGTTACCTGACACTGCTGCGCAATCGCCGATTCGTCGGCAGCAGCCTGGCGCTGGGCTTGATGAGTTTGCCCCTGATTGCCTGGATCGGACTGGCACCGGTACTGCTGATGCAGCGCCTGGAGCTGTCTGCGCTGGAATATGGTCTGTGGCAGATCCCGGTGTTCTCGGCGGTAATCATTGGCAATCTGCTGCTGGACCGACTGCTGAGCACGCACACGCTTTGGCGGGTGATCAGCCTGTCATTGTGGCCGTTCTGCCTCGGTCTGCTGATGTTGATCGCCGCCGCCCTGCTGTCGACTTCCCTGCCATGGGCTGTCGCCGGTCTTGCCGTGTACGCGCTCGGGCTGGGCATGAGCAACGCCGCGCTGTACCGGCTGGCACTGTTTTCCAGCGATGAAGGCAAAGGTCTGGTCTCGGCCATGATCGGCATGCTGTCGATTGCCGTAATGGGCGCCGGCGGATCGCTGATCGCCGTCATTGGCGGTGGCGATAGCCTTCAGTCGTTCTCCCTGTGGGCAGCCCTCGGCGGCCTGCTGTGCCTGCCCCTGCTCCAGCGCCTTCTGCGCAAAAAACCTGCGGCGCCCGCCACGCCAAATACCCATCAATAAGGACATTCGATGACTCGATTCCCCCACAGCGACGCGCTTTGCGCGTTGCCGCAACCCTATTGCCCGGAGTCCGTACCCACGGGGCTGTTCAATCAGGCCATGGCTGAAGTCAGCCGATTCCACGCCAGCCATACGCCCGGTTACAGCCATTGGTTGAGCGCCCACTCTATCGATATCGATGCACTGGACACGCTGGATGACTGGTCGCAACTGCCGCCGATTTTCGCCAGTTTCTTCAAGCAACATTTGCTGCTCAGCCCCACGGGGGAAGACGCACTGGAACTGACCTCCTCCGGCACCAGCGGCCAGAAGAGCCGCATGCGCTACGACTCGCGCAGCCTCGGGGCGGCGCAGTACATGGTCGAACGGATTTTCGCGCAATACGGCTGGATCACTCCGCACACGCCCTGCAATTATCTGCTGTTGAGCTACGAGCCAGAGCAGACGATCACCTTGGGCACCTCCTTCACCGATCAATTTCTGTGTCGCTTTGCCCCCGTCAATCGAGTGGTGTACGCGCTGCGCGCCAATGGCGATGGCCACCAGTTTGATCTGTTCGGTGTGATCTCGGCCCTGCAGGCGTTTGCCGAAGAAGGCTTGCCGGTACGCATTTTCGGCTTCCCGGCGTTTCTCTGGGAAACCCTGCAACGCATGCGCGCCACCGGCGTGGCGCAGCTGCAACTGCCGGCGGGATCACTGGCATTTTTCGGCGGCGGCTGGAAAACCCGCGCTGCCGAAGAAGTCCCCAAACAACAGCTGTACGCGCGGATCCAGCAACAACTGGGCATCGATGCCCGTGACTGTCGCGATGGCTATGGTGCGGTCGAGCATGCGGTGCCCTACATCGAATGCGCCCATCATCGCTTTCACGTACCGGTCTATTCGAAAGTCTACGTGCGCAGCGCGCTGGATTTTTCCGTCCTGCCCTATGGGCAACGTGGTTTGCTGAACCTGGTCTCACCGTACATTTCTTCAAGTCCGGCACACGCGGTGGTCATGAGCGACCTCGCCACATTGCATCCCGGCTCCAGCTGCGACTGCGGACTGCCCAGCGACTGGTTCGAACTGCATGGCCGCGCCGGCACCACAGCCGCCAGGAGCTGCGCCATGGCCGCCTCCGAACTGTTGGGGAGGCACTGACATGTTCTTGATCAACGGACAACTGCACAGCGACATCAACCTCGATAATGCCGTGCAGCAACTACTCCTGGAGCTGCCACTACGGCTGCAGACACCGCTTGAAACCAGCACGCTGCTGGCAGCCACCGAAGCCTTCGCGGAACGCCTGTTGCATCAGACGTCGGCGCTGGCGCTCGATGCCGGGCAACGTCAGGCACTGATCGATTTCTGCCAACCTGCCGCGCTGCAGGCCAAGCTTGATCGCGAACTCGGTCTGCAACCCGATTCGCTACGCCGCATCGATTATCGCCAGCCGCGCTTCGAGCGCTGGAGCCCGCTGGGCCTGGTCGTGCACATCACGCCGGCCAACGCTCCGCTGCTGGCGTTCTGTGCGGTGCTGGAGAGCCTGTTGAGCGGCAATGTCAACTGGTTGCGTCCCAGCAGCAGCGACGGCGGCTTCACCGCGCAACTACTCCAGGCCTTGCTCGAAGCCGACGCAAGCGGGCAACTCGCTGGCTACGTGGCCGTGCTGCCGACAACCACCGGACAAATCGGCCAACTGTGCAAACACGCCAACGGTGTCGCGGCCTGGGGCGGCGAAAGTGCATTGCACGCAATCCGCCAACAGCTTGCGCCGGGCTGCCGCTGGATCGATTGGGGGCACCGAATCAGTTTCGCCTATCTGACCCCGGATGCGGCGTCGCCCACGGTATTCGATGCCATCGTGGACGAAGTCTGTCGCCTCGATCAGCAAGCCTGTTCCAGTCCGCAATGGCTGCTGGTGGACAGTGACGACGCGGTCGTAATGAGCGACATCGGCGCGCAACTGGCCGAGGCGTTTGAACGCCGCGTCGGACAATGGCCAGCCCTCACCCCCACCCTTGAGGAAGCCTCGCAAGTCACCACCTGCACGGCGATGGCACAGTTGAGGCAGAGTTTTACCGGGCAAACCGGCCAGGTCTGGAATACGCCGGGCTGGCGAGTGATCTGGAGCCACGACCGCCAGCTTGAGCCCTCGGCGCTGTTTCGCAGCCTGCTGCTCAAGCCGGTACCCCGCGAGTTGCTTACCGGTACGCTGCAACCCTGGCGCAATGTGTTGCAGAGCTGTGCCTTGTTGTGTCCGGAGGCGCAGATCGGCGAACTGGCACAGACGCTGATTGCCGCCGGTGTCACCCGCATTGCCCCGATCGGCGCTATCCACGACGGCTACGACGGCGAACCGCATGACGGTGTCTACGCCTTGCAGCGCCTGAGCCGACGGGTGTCGGTCAGCTTGCCGCCGTCGATGCTCGCGAGCCGTGCCGCCCTTGATCGCCTGCCTTTGCCGCCCGCGCTGGCCGGCGTTCCGCTCATGGACAAGCAAACCTTCGTCAATCAGCCACCCGACCCGGCGGCGCAGCTGTATTTTCGCTCCGGGGGCAGCAGCGGCGCGCCGGTCCTTTCGGGCTTCAGTCACGACGATTTCCAGCGCCAGATGCGTGCAACTGCCGATGGTCTGTTTGCAGCGGGTCTGGACCCGGCGCGGGACAGGGTCATGAACCTGTTCTTCAGCGGCGGGCTATACGGTGGTTTTTCCAGCTTCACCAAAGTACTGGAACAACTGCAGGTCAGGCATTGGCCGATGGGCGCTCCGGCGGACGACGATTACCAGGAAATCGCGCAAATCATCATCGAACAGCAGATCACCGTGCTGATCGGCATGCCCGGCACCCTGCACCGGCTATTCCTCAACGAGCAACCGACTTTGCGTCGCTATGGCGCCATCAGCAAAGTCTTTCTCGGCGGCGAACACCTGAGTGAGCACACCCGCGAGTTACTGCACAGCTGCGGCGTCAAGCTGATTCGTTCGGCGATCTACGGCAGCGTCGATGCGGGTCCCCTGGGCCACGCTTGCCAGGCTACGGCAGACGGCGTTTTCCACGTGATGAGCGATATCCAGCATCTGGAGATCGTCGATTTTGCGCATGACACGCCGGCCGGAGACGGCGAGTCCGGCCGTCTGCTGGTGACCTCCCGGGCACGCCAGGGCCAATCCGTGCAGCGTTATGACATCGGCGACAGCGGACGCTGGCTGCCCGGTCCGTGTGAATGCGGTCTGCCTTCTCCGCGCTTCGAGCTGCTGGGGCGCCACGGCAAATTGCTGCGTATCGGTACCGACTTCATTTCGCTGACGACACTGGCGCACCACCTGCAAACGCCCTTCCAACTGATCCTCGATCACGGCCCTGATGGCCTGGAGCGCATGCGTTTGCGCAGCCCTCAGGCACCGCAGGAAACCCATCGACAACTGCAGGACTACCAGAAGCTGACTTCGTTGGTGCAGACCGGCCTGCTCACCGTGGACGTCGAGCAATGTGCCGTCGAGCAATTCGCCCGTAACAGACACAGCGGCAAGACGCCGTTACTGATTGACCAACGCCGCTGACCGCAGACACCTGCACGCGGCCCCCGCCCTTTTATAAGAAAAGATCATGAACACAACCGTTGAATTGACCACCCTGCTCAGTTTCACCCGCCAACATTCGGCTTATTACCGCGAGCATTTCAAGGACGTCGCAGCGCCCATCAGCACTTTGGCCGAACTGCCCTTGATCGACCCTGTGCATTATTGGCGCGACAGCCAGCATCCAGACCAATGGCCGGTGCTGACCGCAACCCCGCACGATGCACTGATCTTCAAGACCGGGGGCACCACCGGCTCCGGCAAACTGTCGCTGTTCACCCGCGCCGAATGGCAAACCCTGGTGCGTGATTTCGGACGCCATCTCACGGCGCAACTGAACCCCGGTGACCGGGTTGCGAACCTGTTTTTCGTCGGCGACCTATATGCGAGTTTCATCTTCACCCACGACGCCCTGAGCCATGTCGAGACGCCCGTCTGCGAGTTCCCGTTTACCGGAGAGGCCGACAGCGGCGTGCTGGCCGACTCGATCGGTGCCTACCGGATCAACGTACTGGCGGGCGTACCCGCCCAACTGCTGAAGTTCGCCGCCTGGCTTGAGCGTCAGTCACGGACGCTGGAAGGTGTCGAAACGCTGCTCTACGGCGGTGAGAGCCTGTTCCCCGCGCAACTGCAATTGCTCGACCGGGTGTTCCCGAACGCACGCATCGCCTCGATCGGCTATGCCAGCGTCGACGCCGGTCCCATCGGCATCAGTGCCCGCGATTGCGCCCTGGGCGAGCACCGGATGCTGGAAACACACAGTGTGCTGGAGATCATCGATGAAGTGACCGGTGAGGTCATCGAAGAATGCAACCGCAATGGACGGCTGGTCTTGACCAACCTGACGCGGCGCCTGATGCCGGTGATCCGTTACCCTGTCGGCGACCTGGCCTGCTGGCGCGAACCCGCCGGGACGCCGATGCGCAAATTCGCCCTGGCAGGCCGCAGCATGCACAGCCAGCGTGTGCGGGTGGGCGTATTGAGCCTGGACACGGGTGATATTGCCGATCTGGTGCGAGCCATCGGCAACAGCGACGATTGGCAACTGCTCATCGAACAGCAGGGAAAGAAAGACCTGCTGAGTCTGCGCTGGGTAGCGGGCACGCAAACGTCTGACGTTGCCCTGGCGACCACAAGGCTGCGACGCGCGCTGATTGGCCAATACCCGTTGATCGAGCAGTTGCACGCCGATCATCTGCTGGACCTGCACGTGATCGACTGCGCTAATGACGAACTGGCTTGTCATCCGCGCTCCGGCAAACGTCAGCGGGTCGTCGACCGGCGCGAATATGGCACCCCGTGCCTGAGGCGAGGATGATGGATACGGTAATCCTGCGACGCTATCGGATCGGCGATGCAGCGGCGGTCAGCTGTCTGTTCCGGAAAATCTACGGCGACCATTACGTGCAACCGCACGTCTATTTGCCCTGCATGATCAGCCAAAACCACCGCGATGGCCGCTGGCACTCGATGGTGGCTCTGATGAACGGCGAAATCTGCGGGCACGCCACTTTGTTTCGCCAGGCCGCCAGCCACTCACTGACGGCAGAACTGGCATTGAGCGTGGTGCACCCGGAAACTCGCGGACAGAACATTGCCACGCAATTGGGCCAGCAGTTGCTGATTCATGCTCAGGCGCTTGATTGCCGGGGCGTGACCATCAAGCAGGTGACGCAACACCCGTACACACAACGCATGGCCGCCGGTCTCGGCTTTCACAGTTGCGGGTTGTTGCCGGACTACGTGCCCACGCCCTTTGGCGGCCCGGGACGCGAGACGATCATTGTCGGCCACTGCTGCATCGACGGCTATCGACGTCCACTGCCGGCGCTGGTCTGGCCAGAAGCTTGTCGCGAGTTGATGCTGCACCTGGAAACAGCGTTTGGCACCGCAGACAACGCCGCGCCCTGGAAGGGCCCGAAGCTGCATTTCGAACATGCATCGGGGCGTTATGACATGGTGTTGAAAGTACTCGAGGACGACCTGTTCCAGCAGTTGGAACAACTGCCGACGCAGTGGCTGATTTCGCTCCGGCTCAGGCTCGCCGAGGGGTTTGCCAGCGCCTTGCACAAACTGGCTGCAGTGGGTTTCGCCTTCACCGGAGTTATCCCCGATGACCGCAGCGAAGGCTGGCTGGCGTTGTTTCATCGCGGCTATCAGCCATCTGCGCTGACGTTGCACTGCCCGCACATGCAACACCTGCAGGATCAGGCTCGACAGAGCGGTGAAATCAATCCGCAGTAGACATGAAAACGGCCCGTCCACAGGATGGACGGGCCGTAGAGGGTCGGCTTATGCCTTGGCTTTGATGCCTTGATCCACAGGTTTGGGCGCGTTGCCTTCACCGTAGGTTTTCAGGTTCTGCAGCACGTAGATCGCCTTTTTATATTCGGGGATCAGATTCTTGCCGTAAGCGTTGCCATTGAGGCCATTGCTCTGGATAGCGTCGAGCTGGGTCGCGAAGTACTCCAGCGCGTTGAATTTGGCATCAACGTCTTTGGTCACGCCGAACCGGTCGAACTTGTCGCCAGCATTGAGCAACGTGAACGAAGTGATCTCGGAGATCAGGCCGCGGCTGCGCAGGAAAACACTCAGATTGCCCAGTTGCTTGACCGAGACGTTCGCCGGATCGAAGCCCTTGATGTTCTTGCGCAGGCCCTGCTTGTCCATTTCGGCGGTGTTCAGCGCGTTCGGGTCATTACCGACCATGCTCAGCATCTGCTGCACCTTGACGCTCTGATTCACCTGCTTTTTCGCACCCGTGTTGCGAACCAGCACCCCTGCCTTGCTCTCCCAGCCGCCGACAATGCCGATCGTCATGAGAAGACTCCCTGTGAAAAAACCATGAAATGTCCTTGCTGGACCACTCGAATGCCGGGAAGTATCTACCGGCCAACTAGTGGCACCAACCCTTTTAGTGCAGTCGCTTACAATTTTTGTACATTCTCGATACAAATCGCCACAGATGCGCTATCTCGGGCATTTCTGCTGATTGCGCGAACCTTGTTGAGGGTTTTTGGGGTTCTTGCAAAAGCCGCTCAATTTATTTGTATCAAGGCCGATACGCACTTTTGGCCTGCCTTGCGCGTTCTTGCACGAAAGTACCTAAAGCTTCCCCGCTCGCCGACGATACGCTGATGTACCCCCGCCGCTTTCCCCCGACTCCACAATAAAAATTTGCAGCTCAAGGACCGGTATCCATGCCCGCATTCCGCACCATTCAGGCTCGCTACACGCTGTTTCTGGTTCTGTTCATCCTGCTGCTGTCGGTGTTGACCGTGGTCGGTATCAGCCAACTGGTCGCGCCCAAGCTGCGGCATACCGAAGAGCAAGTCGTGCTCAATCGCATCGCCGAAGTCGCCGAGCAGATCCAGGGCGAACTGAACAAAGTGCAGTCACAGCAACGCAGCATCACCCAAACCATTCCCCTGCTCGACAGCGCGGCCATCGACACGGTGTTGCCGGGACTGGTGGATCAATACGGCGAGCTGAAAGTATTTGGTGGCGGGATCTGGCCATTGCCGGGCCAGCGTGAGGCCGGGCGCAACAAATTCAGTACCTTCTGGCACCGCGACGCCTCGGGCAAACTGGCGGTGAATACCTTCTGGAACAGCGACGCCGCCCCCAACTACTACGACCAGAGCTGGTACAAGGGCGGCATGCAGACCCCGCGCGGCCAGTGCGCCTGGGCCGCGGCCTATAAAGACGACGCGAGTGCCGAGCCGCGCACCAACTGCGCCATGGCGATCCAGAAAAACGGCGCGGCCTGGGGCGTTTCGACCATCGACGTGACACTGGGCTTCTTCAACGACCTGGTCGCGCGCAAGGAAAAAGACCTGAATGCCGAAATGCTGATCGTCGAGGCCGACGGCAAGATCATCAGCAACAGCTCGCGCATCAGTGGCCCGATCGTGCTCAAGAACATCAGCGAACTGGCCGCCGGCTCAACCTTCGCCAGCCAGGTCAAGGCCGGCCTGCAGCATCGCGATCAGGCGCAACGCGTCGAGTTCGACAACAACGGCGAGGCCAGCACCTTCTTCATGCGCCCGATCGAGGGCACGCCGTGGTTCCTCGCCACCGCCCTGCCGACCAAGATGCTCACCGCCCAGCGCGATGACGTACTCAGCAGCCTGAGCCTGTTGCAGATTCCACTGGTGATCCTGCTGGTGTTGTTGCAGGCCTATGCAATCCGCCAACTGGTTTCGCGGATGAAAGCGCTGAAAGCCAACATCGACTTGCTGTCCAGCGGCGATGCCGACCTGACCCGGCGCATCACCATCCGTGCCGAAGATGAACTCGGGGCCATCGGCCATTCGGTCAACACCTTCATTGCCTACCTGCAAAACATGATCGGAGAAGTGACCCAGGCCACCGGCGCCATGGCCACCAGCCTCGACGACCTGCAACGGACGTCGGCGCACACCAGCCAGATCCTGCTACGTCATGCTTCAGAAACCGATCAGACCGTGACGGCCATCACCGAAATGAGCTCGACCGCCGACAGCGTGGCGCAGAACGCCGCTGAAACCGCGGCCTTCACTCAGCGCGCCAACGAAAACGCCGACCGTTCGCGAGTGGTGGTGGGTGAAGCGACCAACAGTGTGGTGGCCTTGATCGACGAAGTGGCCAGTGCCACCCAGAAAGTCGAGAACATGCAGCAGGACGCGCAACGCATCACCGAGATTCTCGGGGTGATCGGCGCGATTGCCGGGCAGACCAACCTGTTGGCACTCAACGCCGCCATTGAAGCGGCCCGCGCGGGTGAACAAGGACGCGGTTTTGCCGTGGTTGCCGATGAAGTGCGCGCCCTCGCCGCCCGTACTCAGGCCAGTACCTCGCAAATCAATGAAATGTTGATCCGCCTGACCCAAGGCGTGAGTTCCTCGGTCAGCGCCATGGAGAATACTCAGGCCAGCTGCCAGTCCGCCGCCGACGCCACGGCGCGGGTCAACTCGGGCCTGGACGAAATGGCCGGCTCGGTCAGCCACATCAACAGCCTCAGCACGCAGATTGCCACCGCTGCCGAACAGCAAAGTGCGGTGACCGAAGAGATCAACCGCAGCATGGTGCAGATCCGCCACATGGTCGAGGAACTGGTGCACAGCGGCCAGGCCAGCGAACTCAACACCCGCCAGTTGCTGGAAGCCAACAGCCGGGTCAGCGCGATTATGGGGCGGTTCAAGGTCCGTTGACCCCTGTCTTTCCACATTGATTTTCTGCCCTACAGATAACCAATGTGTGCGAGCCTGCTCGCGAAAGCCTGGTTTCAGTCGCTGCCTCCAGTGCCTGACCCACTGCCTTCGCGAGCAGGCTCGCTTGTATGGTAGGACTTGAAGGGAGGAGGAGGGACAAGGCTCGATTCTGACTGTTAGCGCAGTACAGACCGTGGGAGATTTCACCCCTCCTCCTTTCACCCAAGCGCCGATAAAGAATGCATCTGGCCTAGACCGACGATAGGAACAAGCCTGCGCCTCTGGGTGAACCCTTCAAGCGTTCAAACCTTAGCCCGGAGGATTTCTCATGGCAATGCCCGTCGTTACCACTCAGTCGATTATCGGGGTTGATGTCGCCAAGGACGAACTGGTGATTTATCACGCCGAATCAGATCAGCTCGAGACAATCTCCAATACCAAAGCGGCGATCAAGAAATGGCTCAAAACCGCTGCCAAGCCAGTGGCAATCGCCATCGAAGCCACCAATATCTATCACCAGGAATTTGCTGATCTGGCGTATGCCGATGGTTGCGTGATCTATATGGTTGGCGGTTATGAGCTCAGCCATTACCGCAAAGGTGTGAACGTTCGCGCCAAAACTGATGCGCTGGATGCCCGATTACTGGCCCGTTATCTGACAAACGAAGGGGACCACTTACGCCCTTGGACACCGCCGTCGCCCTTGTATTGCCGGCTCATCAGTCTTTTCCGGCGTCGTGCGGCTCTGGTCCAGGCTCGTGTCAGCCTCAAGCAGAGCTGGGAGAATGAGCCATTGCTCAAAACCGCTTTCAAAAATCAGATAAACGCCATGCAAAGACTGGAAATCCTGCTGGAGAAAACGATCCTGGCGCAGATAGACGAAGCCGGTTTAGGCGCTCAGCTCAAGCGTTGCATGAAGGTAGAAGGCATCGGTACGTTGACCGGCGCCCGCTTGCTCGCATCCTTTCAGCGTGGGGACTTCAGGAATGCCGACGCTTTCATCGCCTTTCTAGGCCTGGATCTGCGCATATCGGACTCAGGCAAAAAGAAAGGCCGTCGCTGCCTGACCAAACGAGGCGACTCAGAGGCACGTCGATTGCTGCACAACGCTGCAATGGCGGCGAGCCGGACCTCGGCGTGGAAAGGGTTTTATGAGGCTTTAAGAGAGCGCGGATTGAGCACTACCCAAGCACTGGTCGCACTAGCCCGCAAGCTTGCCCGGGTGGTATTTGCTCTGTTGAAAAACCAGAGCGAATACTCACCTAAAGCCGTTTAGGGGCTAGGCATGAACCATAGAATCTCCCACAGGGGGACGCCAGATCTGGCCACCTGACAGATTTGTAATGTCTCACTCAGCAGGCTGTCAGCCTTGATCGACGATCATCCTGCCAGTCTGCCTTGTATCAACTTGAAACACTCCGTTGATGCCGGGCAAGATAATCCGGTCAAAATGGCCGCCTGAAAATGCCCCCCCTGTGGTGAGGGGGTTTATCCCCGATGGGCGCGGAGCGTCCCTTCTTTTCGGGCCCGCTGCGCAGGCCATCGGGGATAAATCCCCTCGCCACAGGTGTCCATCAGTGCTTTACCTCCGAGTCGAGACCGCCCCTCATGCGAAATCCTTTGCGACTGGCCGCCCTGAGCGCCCTGCTCCTGTCCTCCCTGGCCCAGGCTGCCGACCTGATCCCGATCGAAGTCCATCGCGACGCCAACTGCGGCTGCTGCAAAAAATGGATCAGCCACCTCGAAGCCAACGGTTTCAAAGTCGAAGACCACGTCGAATCCGACATGAGCAGCTTCAAGCAGCAACACGGCGTGCCACCGCGCCTGGGTTCCTGCCATACCGCGCTGATCAACGGCAAGTTCGTCGAGGGCCATGTGCCGGCTGAGCAAGTGCTGGCCCTGAGCAAACGCGACGACCTGCTGGGCGTGGCCGCACCGGGCATGCCGATGGGTTCTCCGGGCATGGAAATGGATGGCATGAGCGATGCCTATCAAGTGATCGGCCTGAAAAAGGACGGCACGGACGTGGTGGTGGCGGACTACCCGGCCCACTGATGGCCGCCGGTTACGTCGGGCTGTTCGCAGCCGCGTTCGGCGCTGCAACGCTGTTGCCATTGCAATCCGAAGCGCTGCTGGTCGGCCTGATCGCCAGCGACCGCTACTGGCTGTGGGGGCTGCTGGGCGTGGCGACGCTGGGCAACGTGCTCGGTTCGCTGGTCAATTGGTGGCTGGGACGTGGCCTCGAACGCTTTCAGGGTCGACGCTGGTTTCCCGTCAGCCGTAAACACATGACCACGGCACGCAAACACTACGAGCGTTATGGGCACTGGTCGCTGCTGCTCAGCTGGCTGCCGGTCATTGGCGATCCGCTGACCCTGATCGCCGGTGTCATGCGTGAGCCGCTCGGGCGCTTTCTGTTGATTGTCACCTTCGCCAAGGGCGCGCGTTACGCCGTGGTGGCGATGTTGACGCTGGGCTGGCTCGATTGAACATTCCGCCGTTGCCGTTGCCTGTGGTTAACATCGCCCTAATCCGGACGCTCCAGCATCAGCCGATTTCAATGGAGTTTGCCCTTATGTCCGTCACGCTAACCCGCTGGCTGCCCGGCCTGTTCCTGACTGCTGCGCTGCCGCTGTTTGCGCATGCTGCCGAACCCACTGAAGCGGCGCCCGGCGCAGGCCCCACTTATGGTGCGCAGCTGCAAGGCTTCCAGTACCCCTACACACTCAAGCACTTTGCCTTTCAGTCCCAGGGTAAATCCCTGCAGATGGGTTACATGGACGTCGCCGCCCACGGCAAGGCCAACGGCCGCACCGTGGTGCTGATGCACGGCAAGAACTTTTGCGCCGCCACCTGGGACAGTTCGATCAAGGCCTTGAGCGAGGCTGGATACCGGGTCGTCGCGCCGGATCAGATCGGTTTCTGCACCTCCAGCAAACCCGATCACTATCAATACAGCTTCCAGCAACTGGCAACCAACACCCAGCAACTGCTCAAGGCGCTGGGCATCCAGAAAGCCACCCTGCTCGGCCACTCCACCGGCGGCATGCTCGCCACCCGCTACGCCTTGCTGTTTCCCGATCAGGTCGAACAACTGGCACTGGTCAACCCGATCGGCCTGGAAGACTGGAAGGCCCTCGGCGTGCCGTATCGCACCGTTGATCAGTGGTATCAGCGCGAACTCAAAGTCACCGCCCAAGGCATTCGCGACTACGAACGCAACACTTATTACGACGGCCGCTGGAAGCCCGAATTCGACCGTTGGGTCGACATGCTCGCCGGTCTGAGCAATGGCCCGGGCAAAGCCCAGGTGGCATGGAACTCGGCGCTGATCTACGACATGATCTTCACCCAGCCGGTGTACTACGAGTTCAAGGACCTGAAGATGCCGACCCTGTTGCTGATCGGTACGTCCGACACCACGGCCATCGGCAAGGACCTCGCCTCTCCAGAGGTCAAGGCAAAAATCGGCCACTATGATGTGCTCGGCAAGCAGGTCGCCAAGCTGATTCCCCAGTCGACGCTGGTCGAATTCCCCGGCATGGGCCACGCGCCGCAGATGGAAGAACCGGAGCAATTTCATAAAGCGTTGCTTGGCTGGCTGAACAATACCAATCCCGTTCGTTGATGAGGTAAGGCTGATGGCGATGCAGATTGCAGTGATTGATGACTGGCAGGACGTGGCACGGGATGTGGTCGACTGGTCGGTGCTCGACAGCATTGGCGAAGTGACGTTTGAGCATGATTACCCGGCGGACAACGCCACCCTGGCCGAGCGACTGGGCCGGTACCAGGTGATCTGCGTGATGCGCGAGCGCACGCGGTTCGACCAGGACCTGCTGCAGCGCCTGCCCAACCTCAAGCTATTGGTCACTGGCGGCATGCGCAACGCAGCGCTGGACATGCAGGCGGCCGCCAGCCTCGGGATCAAGGTCTGCGGCAGCGATAGCTACAAGCACGCGGCGCCGGAGCTGACCTGGGCATTGATCATGGCCGCCACGCGCAATCTGGTGAATGAAGCCAATTCCCTGCGTGCCGGCCGCTGGCAGCAAGGGCTGGGCGGCGACCTGCACGGCAAGACGCTGGGCATCCTCGGTCTTGGCAGCATTGGCCAGAAGGTGGCGCAATTCGGCCAGGTGTTCGGTATGCGCGTAATCGCCTGGAGCGAAAACCTCACCGCCGAACGCGCCGAAGCATCCGGCGTGACCTGGGTCAGCAAGCAGCAATTGTTCGAACAGGCCGATGTGCTGTCGGTGCACCTGGTGCTCAGCGAGCGCAGTCGCGCACTGGTCGATGCGCAGGCGCTGGACTGGATGAAACCCACCGCGCTGCTGGTCAACACCGCCCGCGGGCCGATTGTCGATGAAGCGGCGCTGATCAAGGCCTTGCAGAAACAGAAGATCGCCGGGGCAGCATTGGACGTGTTCGATCAGGAACCGCTGCCGGCACTGCACCCGTTTCGCACGCTGGACAATGTGCTGGCCACGCCGCATGTGGGGTACGTCAGCCGGCAGAACTACGAGCAGTTCTTTGCGCAGATGATCGAGGATATTCAGGCTTGGGCGGCGGGGAGCCCGCTTCGCCTGTTGAACTGATCGCAATTTTTGGAGGGCGGTGGACCGACTGATGCCTTCGCGAGCAAGCCCGCTTCCACAGGGAACTGCGTACACCGGTCAAATGTGGGAGCAAAGGGGCCATCCCACAATTGATTGGTGTACGACGCATTTCCAGTGTGGGAACGGGCTTGCTCGCGAAGGGGCCCGGACAGACAACAAATCAACAAACTGCCCGCACCACAACAGTGCACCCTCCCTTCCCGCTAGCACAGAAACGTGACCGGACAGTCACCGTTTTGGCCCTCTCCAGCAAAAAAACCTGCACTTCGTCGGTGCGTTCGCCCCTGCAAACCCTGCCTTTCACCGCTGACAAACCGATTGTCGAACAATTTACCCATTTGCTCTGGCCCGCTCTAGGATCTGGCCTAGACTGATTTTCGCGGGGCTCGACCTGCCGGTCACAATGCGGAAAAAAAGTCGAAACTTTTGCGCGAAGCGACGGGTCATCTGAAACACAGGGGCAACGCGACTGGTGCAATCCTTGCAACGGCCCCTCCACCCATTCTGCTTGCGCGTGTTGGGTAGCGTTTGCTCACCGATGCGTGGCGCGTTTGCGCCCGGCCACAGGACTTGGCCAAGGACATCGCTTGTTCAAGACAAGAATCAGATCAACGACACGGGAGATTCATATGATCAGTGCGGCATTGGATATTCAGGGAGAGCGTGCTCAGCAGGCCGTTGGCGAATCGAGCAGCGTGAGTCTTCCCGGCAGCCGGTCGATCAGCGTCCCAAGCACCAAAACGCTGACGCCGGTCGCCAGCCAGAATCCCAACAAGAAGAAAGTGTTGTTCGTGACCTCGGAAATCGCCGACCTGGTGAAGACCGGCGGTCTGGGTGACGTTTCCGCCGCCCTGCCCCGCGCCATGGCGCACCTGCACGATGTGCGGGTATTGATCCCCGGTTACCCGCAGGTGATGCACAGCGAAAACCCGATCCACATCATCGGCGAACTCGGTGGCCACGCCGCGCTGCCACCGTGCAAGATCGGCCGCATGGACATGCCCGACGGGCTGGTGATCTACGTCCTGATCTGCCCCGAACTGTATGAGCGCGAAGGGTCGCCCTACGGCGCCAACAATGGCCGCGACTGGCCGGACAACCACATTCGTTTCGCCCGCCTGGGCCTGGCCGCTGCCGACATCGCCGCCAACCTGGCGCAAATTCACTGGTGCCCGGATCTGGTGCACGCCCATGACTGGCCCGCCGGCCTCGCGCCTGCCTATATGCACTGGCGCGGGCAGCGCACGCCGACCCTGTTCACCATTCACAACCTCGCCTACCAAGGCGTGACCAGCCTCGGCTCATGCCCGGAGCTCGGCATTCCGAACCATGCCCTGCAACAGGAAGGCATGGAGTTCTACGGCAAGATGTCGTTCCTCAAGGCCGGCATGGCGTATTCGAGCCACATCACCACGGTCAGCGCGACTTACGCGCAGGAAATCACCACCCCGGACTTCGGCTGCGGCCTCGACGGTTTTCTCGCCGCCAAGACCCAGCAAGGCTTGCTCAGCGGCATCCCCAACGGCATCGACGAGAGCTGGGACGCAGCCACCGACCCGCACCTGTTCGCGCCATTCGCCATTGGCGACTGGGAAGGCAAAGCGGTCAACGCCGCCCATGTGCGAGAACTGTTCGGCCTGAACGATTCCACCGGGCCGCTGTTCGCCGTGGTTTCGCGTCTGGTCTATCAAAAAGGTCTGGACCTGACGCAGGCGGTGTCCGAATACATCGTGCGCAACGGCGGCCAGATCGCAATCATCGGTCGCGGCGAGCCGGAAGAAGAACAGGCCATGCGCGAACTGGCGCTGCGCTTCCCCGGGCAGATCGGCGTGCGCATCGGCTTCAATGAAACCGACGCCCGGCGCATGTTTGCCGGCAGCGATTTTCTGCTGATGCCGTCGCGTTATGAACCCTGCGGCCTGAGCCAGATGTACGCCCAGCGCTTCGGCTCGTTGCCGGTGGCACGCAACACCGGCGGGCTGGCAGACACCATCGAGAACGGCGTCACCGGCTTCCTCTTCGACGAGTCCACTGCCGACAGCTACCGCGAAGCCCTGAGCCGCGCGTTCAAGGTGTTCGCCTTCCCCGAACTGCTCAATGCCATGCGTTGCCGGGCGATGGCCGCGCCGTTCAACTGGTGCAAAGCGGTCGAACCCTACGCTGAACTCTACGAACAACTGGTCGCCAAGGCGCTGGGTAAAGCCGGCCACAAATAAATCAGGGAGTTTTCCACGATGCCGTTACGGACCCAAGAAAACTGGCCCCACGGCGCGATCATGCAGGACGCCGAACACACACAATTTGCGCTGTGGGCACCGGATGCGTTTTACGTCAGTGTCGAGCTCGCAAACGGCCAGTCCCTGCCGATGCTGCCGCAGGGCGATGGCTGGTTCGTGATCAAGACCCGGTGCCCGGCGGGCACTCGCTACCGCTACAACATCGATGGCGAACTGGACGTGCCCGACCCGGCTTCCCGCGCCCAGGACGGTGACCTTGACCACCACAGCGTGGTGGTCGATCCACTGGCCTATCAGTGGCGCCACACCACCTGGCATGGTCGGCCGTGGAGCGAAGCGGTGATCTACGAGCTGCACGTTGGCGCACTCGGTGGCTTTGCCGAAGTCGAGCAGCACCTGGCGCGTCTGGCCGAACTGGGCATTACCGCCATCGAGTTGATGCCGCTGGCGCAGTTTCCCGGCAGCCGAAACTGGGGCTACGACGGCGTGCTGCCCTACGCACCGCAAGCCTCTTACGGGACCCCGGAACAACTCAAACATCTGATCGACAGCGCCCACGGCCATGGTCTGGCGGTGATTCTCGATGTGGTCTACAACCACTTCGGCCCCGACGGCAACTACCTCAACCGTTACGCCAAAGGCTTCTTTCGCGAAGACAAGCACACGCCCTGGGGCGCGGCGATCGACTTCCGCCGCCGTGAGGTGCGGGATTTCTTCATCGAAAACGCGCTGATGTGGTTACTGGAATACCGCTTCGATGGCCTGCGGCTGGACGCGGTTCACGCGATTGAAAGTCCGGATTTCCTGCCCGAACTGGCGCAACGCATCCGCCAACAGATCGACCCGACCCGCCACGTCTGGCTGACCGTGGAGAACGAGCTCAACCAGTCGAGCCTGCTCGAAGAAGACTACGACGCGCAGTGGAACGACGACGGCCACAACGCCTTGCACGTGCTGCTGACCGGCGAAACCGACGCGTACTACGCTGACTATGCGCTGCAACCCACCGAACAATTGGCCCGTTGCCTGAGCCAGGGCTTCGTGTTCCAGGGCCATATCACCCGTCACGGTGAACCGCGCGGCGAGCCGAGCGAACACCTGCCTTCCACCGCTTTCATTCTGTTCCTGCAGAACCACGACCAGATCGGTAACCGCGCCCTCGGCGAGCGTCTGCATCAACTGGCCGAGCCTCGGGCGGTGCAGGCGGCCACCGTGCTGTTGCTGCTGTCGCCGATGATTCCGCTGATGTTCATGGGCGACGAGTTCGCGGCCGAGCAGCCGTTCCTGTTTTTCACCAGCCACCACGGCGAACTGGCGGAGCTGGTGCGCGAAGGCCGGCGCAATGAATTCGCCGGGTTCAGCGCTTTCACCGATCCGCATCAGCGCGAAAAGATTCCCGACCCGAATGCCGAACAGACCTTCCACGCCTCACAGCCGCGACTGATCGGCAGCGGCACCGCGAAACAGCAGGAAACCCTCACCTTGTACCGGCAACTGCTGCAATTGCGCCATCAACACATCATTCCCCACCTGTCCGGCACCCAGGCGCTCGGCGCGCACATGCTCGGCCATGGCGCGGTCAGTGCGCGCTGGCGCCTGGGCGATGGCAGTGAGCTGCGAATTGACCTGAACCTCAGCGACACGCCAGTGGTCAACCCTGCACAGACCAACGCCGTGTGGCTGTTTCAACAGCCGCCGGCCGTTGCCCTGTCGGAACCGGGCCAACTGCCCGCGTATTGCGCGCTTGTCAGCCTCACGGCCGCAACCCCCTTGCAACCTTTGGATGGAGAGCGCCTATGAGCGATGCGCAACTGGAAATTCTCGCCAGCAGAGCCGGCCTCGCCGTCGACTGGATCGACGCTAATGGCCGCCCGCAAAAAGTCGCCCCGGCGGTGCTGCGCAATGTCCTCACCGGACTGGGCCATCCGGCCAATACCGCGCAGGAAATCGACGCCAGTCTGCTGGAGCTGCAACAAGTCCAGCAAGACCGCCACTTGCCGCCGCTGCTCACCGCCGACGTAGGTGTCGGCGTGGATCTGGCGCGTTATTTCGAACCTGAAACCCCGTGTGAAATCCACCTTGAAGACGGCTCGCGACTGAACCTCAGACTCGATGCCGAAGCGGTGCTGCCCGGGCTGATCCCGGTCGGCTATCAACAGGTGCACATCGACGATCAATATTTCACTTTGGCCGTAGCGCCGGAGCGCTGCTTCAGCGTCGGCGATGCGGTGGACAACCCGATCCCCCGCGTCTGGGGCCTGAGCGTGCAACTGTACGGTCTGCGCCGCCCCGGCGATGGCGGATTTGGCGACACGCAAGCGCTGGAAGAACTGGCCCGGGTTGCCGGCGAGCGCGGCGCCGACGCGCTGGCAATCAGCCCGCTGCACGCGATGTTCAGCGCCGACACCGGGCGCTACAGCCCCTATTCGCCGTCCAGCCGTCTGTTCCTCAACTCGCTGTATGCCGCCCCCGGGGCGATCCTCGGTGAACGTGCCCTGCGTGATGCGATCGAGGCCAGCGGGCTGGCCGAACAATTCCAGCAACTGGAAGACCTGAAGCTTATTGATTGGCCGACGGCGGCCGATGCCAAACAAAAGCTCCTGCAAGCCTTGTACGACGGCTTCGTCGCGGGCGAGCATCCATTGCATCCGGACTTCGCCAGTTTCCGCCACAGCGGTGGCGAAGCGCTGGAAAACCATTGCCGCTTCGAAGCCATCCAGCAAATGCGCGCCGCTCGTGGCGAAAGCCTCGACTGGCGCGAATGGCCGGAACACTGGCACGACCCGCGCGGCGCCGCCCTCGAAGCGTTTGCCGAGGAGTACGCCGAGCGCATCGGCTACTTCGCTTTCTGCCAATGGCTGATCCACCGCTGCCTGGAGCGCGCGCAAACCGCCGCGCGCAGCGCCGGCATGGGCATCGGCCTGATCGCCGACCTGGCAGTCGGTGCCGACGGTGCCGGCAGTCAAGCCTGGAGTTTTCAGGACGAATTGCTCGCTTCGCTCACCGTCGGCGCGCCGCCGGACATTCTCAACCGCTCCGGTCAGGGCTGGGGGATTTCCGCGTTTTCGCCCGAAGGCCTGATCCGCAACGGCTTTCGTGCCTTCATTGACATGCTCCGGGCCAACTTCGCGCATGCCGGGGGCTTGCGCATCGACCACGTGATGGGCCTGCAACGCCTGTGGGTGATTCCAAACGGCGCCGCACCGGCCGACGGTGCGTACCTGTATTACCCGGTGGACGATCTGCTGCGTCTGCTGACCCTCGAATCCCATCGCCATCAGGCCATCGTCCTCGGCGAGGACCTCGGCACCGTAGCCGATGGCCTGCGGGAGAAACTCAGTGCCCGCTCGATTCTCGGCATGCGCGTGCTGCTATTTGAACAGGACAACACCCGCTTCAAGCCGATTCTCGACTGGCCGGACAACGCCCTGGCGACCACCAGCACCCATGACCTGCCGACGCTCAACGGCTGGTGGCATGGCCGCGATATCGACTGGAATGCGCGCCTGGGCTTTGTCGATGCCAACGGCGAAATCGAATGGCGGCGTCATCGCCAGCGTGAGCGTGAAGGCCTGCGCGGCGCCCTGAGTCAGGACCCGCAGAATTTCCGCGAAGAATCCCACGAAGCCGATCAGGTGGTGGACGCCAGCGTGCGCTTCCTCGGCCATACCCGCGCACCGCTGGTATTGCTGCCGCTGGAGGATGCGCTGGGCATCGACGAACAGGCCAACCTGCCCGGCACCATCGACAGCCACCCGAACTGGTCGCGACGGTTGCCCGGTAACAGCGAAGCCTTGCTCGATGGCGTCGATGCCGCGCGCCGTCTGGAACTGCTGGCCTGCGCCCGCCTTCAGGCTGCCGAGCGTGACCAATGAACCAGACGCTCATCCAGCCATTGCGCGCCACCCTGCGCCTGCAATTTCACCAGGGTTTTACCCTGGAACAAGCAGTGCCGCTGGTGCCGTACTTTGCCAGCCTGGGCATCAGCCACATCTATGCCTCGCCACTGCTCGCGGCCCGTGCGGGCTCGATGCACGGCTACGACGTGGTCGACCCGACCCAGGTCAACCCGGAACTCGGCGGCGAGCCGGCGCTGCGGCGACTGGTCAGCACTCTGCGCGAACACAACATGGGGCTGATCCTCGACATCGTCTCCAACCACATGGCGGTCGGCGGCGGTGACAATCCGTGGTGGCTCGACCTGCTGGAATGGGGCCGGCTGAGCCCTTACGGCGAGTTTTTCGACATTCAATGGCACTCGCCGGACCCGTTGATGGAAGGCCAGTTGCTGCTGCCGTTTCTCGGCAGCGATTACGGCATCGCCCTGCAGGAAGGTACGCTGAAACTGCATTTCGATGTGCAGCAAGGCCGTTTCCACGTCGAGCATTACGAGCATCACTTCCCGATCTGCCCGAACGACTACGGCGAACTGCTCAAACCGGTCGCAGTGCTGAAGTCCCTGGCCGATCGTTTCAGTACCCTCAGCTACCAGACCGACGCTCACTCGCTGGCAATGCCACTCAAGGCAGAACTGCGCGAGCTGGCCAGTGATCCGCAGATCCTCGCGGCAATCGAGAGCAGTCTCGCGCATTACGATTCCACCACCGCCGAAGGTTTCGACAAGCTGCACCCGTTGCTCGAACGTCAAAGCTACCGTCTCGCCAGTTGGCGTACCGCAGCGGACGACATCAATTGGCGGCGCTTTTTCGACATCAACGAACTCGGTGGCCTGCGCGTCGAACGCCCTGCCGTGTTCGAAGCGACCCACGGCAAGATCTTCCAGTTGATCGCCGAAGGCCTGGTCGACGGCCTGCGCATCGACCACATCGACGGCCTCGCCGACCCGCGCGGGTACTGCCGCAAACTGCGCCGGCGCCTCGACCTGCTCGCGCCGGGCCGGCACTTGCCGATCTACGTCGAGAAGATTCTCGGCGCCGGCGAAGCCCTGCGCCGTGACTGGGCAGTGGATGGCAGCACCGGTTACGAATTCATGAATCAACTGTCGCTGCTGCAACACGACCCCGATGGCGAATATGTGCTCGGCGACCTCTGGCAACGGCGCACCGAGCGCCCGGCAGCGTTCATCGAAGAGGCACAACTGGCGCGCCAGCAGATCCTCAATGGTTCGCTGGCCAGTGATTGCGAAAGCGTTGCCCAAGCCCTGTTGCAAGTGGCGCGGGATGACTTGATGACCCGTGACCTGACCCTCGGCGCGATCCGCCGGGTGTTGCAGGCGCTGATCGTGCACTTCCCGGTCTATCGCACTTATATCAGCGCACTGGGCCGCTCGGCGCAGGATGAACAGTTCTTCCAGCAAGCCATGGACGGTGCCCGCCAGAACCTCGGCGAAGGCGACTGGCCGGTGCTCGACTGCGTGGCGGTCTGGCTCGGCGGCACGCCATGGCGGCACAAACCGCGTGGGCGCTCGCGCAAGATCCTCAAACACGCCTGCGTGCGCTTCCAGCAACTGACCTCACCGGCAGCGGCCAAGGCCGTCGAAGACACCGCGCTGTATCGCTCGGCGGTGCTGCTGTCGCGCAATGACGTCGGCTACAACACCGAGCAATTCAGCGCGCCGGTCAGTGACTTTCATGCGCTCAATCAGCAGCGGCTGGAGACGTTTCCCGACAATCTGCTGGCCACGGCCACCCACGACCACAAACGCGGCGAAGACACCCGCGCACGGCTGGCGGTGCTCAGCGAGCGCAGCCACTGGTACGCCGAACAGGTCGAGCTGTGGCGCGCCCTCGCCCGGCCGTTGCGTGACGACGATCACCTGCCGTCGTCCGCCGATGAACTGATCCTTTATCAGGCGTTGCTCGGCAGTTGGCCGCTGCAACTGCGCAGTGACGATCAATCAGGCTTTGCCGATTACGCGCGGCGCATCTGGCAGTGGCAACAGAAAGCCCTGCGCGAAGCCAAGCTGCAAAGCAGTTGGAGCGCGCCCAACGAAGCCTATGAGAACGCCGCACAGACGTTCACCCAACGCCTGCTCACCGGGGACGAGGGCGAACTGCTGCGCGCGGCGCTGAGCAAGACCGTCAACAGCATCGCCGCGGCCGGCGCGCTGAATGGCCTGGCGCAAACCTTGCTGCGCATGACCGTGCCGGGGGTGCCGGATCTGTATCAGGGCAACGAGTTCTGGGATTTCAGCCTGGTCGATCCGGACAACCGCCGGCCGGTGGATTACGCCGCTCGCAAGCAGGCCCTGCACGAACATGCATTGCTTGAGGATCTGCTGGCGAACTGGCGTGACGGGCGCATCAAACAAGCGTTGATCGCCCAGGCATTGAACCTGCGCGCCGAACACGCCGAGCTGTTTCGGCGAGGCACGTACCAGGCCCTGGAGGTGCTGGGCAGCCAGGCGCACAACGTGCTCGCGTTTGCCCGTGAACACGCAGGGACGTACGCCATCGTGATCGTGCCGATCCGCTGCGCGACGCTGCTGGAAAACAGTGCCGTGCCACAGGTCGATGCGCTGCGCTGGGGCGATACGCGGGTGGTTTTACCGTTCGCCGCCTCTGACACAAACCTGAAGGGACTTTTTCACAGCAGCGCAGTCACAAAAAACAGGGAGCTGAACGTCAGCGCCGCGCTGGGGGATATCCCGGTCAATCTCTTTATCCAACTCTTTACGTAACGACGAGTTCAGTTCAGGAGCATTGCGATGAGTACCGACGATAAACGCATCCGCGAGTTCGCCTATCAGATCTGGGAATCGGAAGGTAAGCCTGAAGGTCACGAAGCGCGCCACTGGGAGATGGCGCGCAAACTGGCCGAAGCCGAGGCCCTGGCACCGAAGAAGTCGCCAAAGGCCGCTGGCAGCAAAACTGCCGGCAAGACTGCGACCGGCAAAGCCACCGAAAGCAAGACGCCGGCGGCCAAACCCAAGACGCCTGCGGACGCCAAAGCCAAGCCATCCAGCGCCGCCAAAGTGATTCCACCGGGCGAAAAAGCCGCCGAAAAAAAGCCGCGCGCCCCGCGCAAGCCCCCGGCCAACTGACCCACCCGGGATTATTGAACTGAATGACCGTGTGGCGGGTTCGCTCGCCACCGAGGGCCAACTCGTCCTCAAGAAACCTCAAACACCCCCTGTCAGGGACAGATGTCTGTGGTGAGGGGATTTATCCCCGATCGGCTGCGAAGCAGTCGCAGGGCCGCTGCGCGACCCATCGGGGATAAATCCCCTCACCACAGATTCTGTTCCCACAGTTGATCCGTTATTCGAACCAACCCGTTTTGCAGGAGCAATCATGACCCGTCCAAAGCAAGCCGAGCCCGCCGCGCACGCCGAGCCGTCCAGAATCCGTGAAGGCCTGCCCTTCCCGCTCGGTGCGACCTGGGATGGTCTGGGGGTGAACTTTGCGCTGTTTTCGGCCAACGCCACCAAGGTTGAACTGTGCATTTTCGACGATGCCGGCGAAGTCGAACTCGAACGCATCGAACTGCCGGAATACACCGACGAGATTTTTCACGGCTATCTGCCCGACGCCCACCCGGGGCTGATCTACGGCTATCGCGTGTATGGCCCTTACGACCCGGCCAATGGTCATCGTTTCAACCACAACAAATTGCTCATCGACCCCTACGCCAAGCAACTGGTCGGGCAGTTGAAATGGTCCGAGGCACTGTTCGGCTACACCATCGGCCACCCGGATGCCGACCTCAGTTTCGACGAACGCGACAGCGCGCCGTTCGTGCCCAAATGCAAAGTCATCGACCCGGCCCACACCTGGGGCAACGACCACCGTGTCAGCGTGCCGTGGGACAAGACGATCATTTATGAAACCCACGTGCGCGGCATCAGCATGCGTCATCCAGCGGTGCCGGAAAACGTGCGTGGCACATTTGCCGGGTTGATGGTCGACGACGTGCTCGAGCACATTCGCAAACTCGGCGTGTCGTCGGTGGAATTGCTGCCGATCCACGCCTTCGTCAACGACCAACACCTGCTGCACAAGGGCATGACCAATTACTGGGGCTACAACAGCATCGCGTTCTTCGCCCCGGACCCGCGTTACCTGGCCAGCGGCAAGATCGCCGAGTTCAAGGAAATGGTCGCGCACCTGCACGAGGCCAATCTGGAAGTGATCCTCGACGTGGTCTACAACCACACCGCCGAGGGCAACGAGCAAGGTCCGACCCTGTCGATGCGCGGTATCGACAATGCCTCGTACTACCGGTTGATGCCCGACGACAAGCGCTTCTACATCAACGATTCCGGCACCGGCAACACGCTGGACCTGAGTCACCCGTGCGTGCTGCAAATGGTCACAGACTCGCTGCGCTACTGGGCCAGCGAGATGCATGTCGACGGTTTCCGTTTCGACCTGGCAACCATTCTCGGGCGTTATCACGACGGTTTCGACGAGCGTCACAGCTTCCTCGTCGCCTGCCGTCAGGACCCGGTGCTGCGTCAGGTGAAAATGATTGCCGAGCCGTGGGACTGCGGCCCCGGCGGTTATCAGGTGGGTAATTTCCCGCCGGGCTGGGTCGAGTGGAACGACAAGTTCCGCGACACCGTGCGCGCGTTCTGGAAAGGTGACGACGGCCAGGTCGCCGACTTCGCCAGCCGCATGACCGCGTCGGGCGAGATGTTCAACCAGCGCGGGCGGCGGCCGTATTCGTCGGTGAACTTCATCACCGCCCACGACGGCTTCACCCTCAATGACCTGGTGTCGTACAACGACAAGCACAACGAGGCCAACGACGAAAACAATCAGGACGGCAGCAACAACAACCTGTCGTGGAACCACGGCGTCGAAGGCCCGACCGACGATCCCGAGATCAATGCCCTGCGTCACCGGCAGATGCGCAACTTCTTCGCCACCCTGCTGTTGGCCCAGGGCACGCCGATGATCGTCGCCGGCGACGAATTCGCCCGCACCCAGGACGGCAACAACAACGCCTACTGCCAGGACAGCGAGATCGGTTGGGTCAACTGGGACCTGAGCGAGGACGGCAAGGCGCTGCTCAAATTCGTCAAACGCCTGATCAAGTTGCGCCTGGCTTATCCGATCCTGCGTCGTGGGCGTTTTCTGGTCGGTGAATATAACGAGGACATCGGCGTCAAGGACGTGACCTGGCTGGCGCCGGACGGCACCGAGATGACCACTGAACACTGGCACGACGCGCATAACCGTTGCCTGGGCATGCTCCTCGACGGCCGCGCCCAGGAAACCGGGATCCGTCGCAAGGGTGGCGATGCGACGTTGCTGCTGGTGGTCAACGCGCATCACGACATCGTCAATTTCAAGCTGCCGGAAGTGCCCGAAGGCAGTTTCTGGACCTGCATGGTCGACACCAATCAACCGGCAGTTCGCGGTCAGGAGCGTTTCGAGTTCGGCCATGAATATTCCGTCACCGGCCGTTCGCTACTGCTGTTCGAACTGCAACGCGAAGAAGAAGACTGATATGGACCTGCACAGCTATCTGGCGCGCCGTCCGCCGGACTATCGCGACACCTCGGCCCTCGGCCACTGCCTGCGGGCGATGGTCGAGGCCGGGCTGGATCAACTGCCGTTACCCGGCAGTGGCCGCAC
This sequence comes from Pseudomonas sp. P8_229, assembly GCF_034008635.1. NCBI lineage: Bacteria > Pseudomonadati > Pseudomonadota > Gammaproteobacteria > Pseudomonadales > Pseudomonadaceae > Pseudomonas > Pseudomonas sp. P8_229. The sequence goes on from NZ_CP125378.1 coordinate 6,283,839, forward strand.
GCTGGAGCGCTTTCAGCGCCTGGCCGAGGTCGGCGGGCACGATCTGGGTTTGTGCAAACTGTATGAAGGCCACACCGACGCGCTGGCGATCATCGAACAACTCGGCGGTTCGCCAACGCCGGGCAGCACCTGGGGCATGTGGGCTGCCGAACCGCCACAGGCGCGGGTGCAAATAACGCCGGCCGGGCACATGGTCCGCCTCGACGGGCGCAAGGCCTGGTGCTCCGGGGCGGCGGTGCTCAGCCATGCGCTGCTCACCGCGTGGGACGCCGATGAGCGCCAGCAACTGGTTGCAGTAGCGCTCGATCAACCGGGCGTGAGCATTACCAATGAGGGTTGGCAAGCGGTCGGCATGGGCGCCACCGGCAGCGTCGAGGTGCTGTTCGACGGCGCCGAAGCGCAGGCCATCGGTAACCCCGGCGATTACCTGCAACGCCCCGGTTTCTGGCAAGGCGGGATCGGCATCGCCGCGTGCTGGTACGGCGCGACACAGCAGATTGCCGAGACCCTGCGCCAACACTGCGCACATCGCCAGGAGCCGCATGCCCTGGCCCATCTCGGCGCGGTCGATGCGGCGCTGTACGCGGCGGCCAGCGTGCTGCGTTTCAGTGCGCTGCACATCGACGCGCACCCCGAGACCCATGCTGAATTGCTGGCCCGGCGTGCTCGCGCCGTGGTCGAACAAACCGCCGAGCAAGTACTGCGCGAAGTCGGGCGAGCGCTCGGTGCCGGGCCGTTTTGCAAGGATCGGCACTTCGCGCGGTTGAGCGCTGATCTTCCGGTATTCCTGCGCCAGAGCCACGCCGAGCGCGACCTGGCTGCCCTCGGCCAACAGATTGCCGAACACCCCGAGGAGGCCTGGACACTATGAACGCCGCCAGCAAACCCAACCCGATCATCGGCCAGGGCACCTCCCTGTACCAATGGCAACATTCCCGGCAACTGGCTGCGCTGGACAGCATCGATGTCCAAAGCCTGGTGCCGCCCGGTGCCCGCGCCGTGATCGTCGCCCCGCACCCGGACGATGAAGTACTCGGTTGTGGCGGCCTGCTGCAGTTGCTCGCGGCAGCCGGTCGCCCTCTGGAATTGATCTCGGTCACCGATGGCAGCGCCAGTCACCCCGGCTCCGAGCGCTGGCCAGTGGAGCGTCTGAGCGTGGTTCGCCCACAGGAGTCAGCCGAAGCCCTGCGCCGTCTCGGCGTGCCGCTGCACCGGATGAAATGGTTGCGCGCAGGCTTCACCGACACCCAGGTCGCCGCTCAGGAACAAACCCTCGTCGAGTTCATCGAACGCCATTTACAGCCCGGTGACGTGGTGTTCAGCACCTGGTGCGAAGACGGCCATTGCGATCACGAGGCCGTCGGCCGCGCCAGCATCGAAGCCGCACGGCGGGTCGGTGCCAGCTGTCACGAATTGCCGGTGTGGACCTGGCACTGGGCCGATCCCGAAGACGCCACGGTGCCGTGGTATCGGGCGCGCAAGATCCTGTTGTCCGCCGAGCAGGTCGCGCGCAAACGCCACGCAGTGCACGCGTTCGCCAGTCAACTGGAAGGCGACCCAGATGCCGGACTGCCACCGGTGCTCGCGCCCTACGTGCTGGATCGTCTGCTGCAACCTTTTGAAGTGGTGTTTCTATGAGCGTCGATGATCGCTACTTCGAAGGCCTGTTCAGCGCCAACGACGACCCCTGGGCCTTTCGCGAGCGCTGGTACGAACAGCGCAAACGCGCCATCACCCTCGCCGCCCTGCCCCGCGCGCATTATCGGGCAATCTTCGAACCCGGTTGCGCCAACGGCGAACTCAGCGCCGAACTCGCCGGGCGTTGCGACCGTCTGTTGTGCTGCGACACTGCCAGCGCGGCGGTGAATCTGGCGCGGACCCGACTGAGTCTTTTTGACCACGCCCAAGTGCGCCAAAGTCGCTTGCCCGGCGACTGGCCGGAGGAAAAATTCGACCTGATTGTATTTAGCGAAATCGGCTACTACCTCGACGCCCAGGATCTGACAGACGTGATCCGGCGCATCAGTGAGTCGCTGACCGCCGACGGTCAATTGCTGGCCTGCCACTGGCGCCCGCCGATCGAAGGCTGCCCGCTCAATGCGCGTCAGGTCCACGACCTGATCCACGCGCAACTGCCCCTGCCGCGTGTGGCGCTGCATCAGGAAGCGGATTTCATTCTTGAAGTCTGGAGCCGCGAACCGCGCTCGGTGGCAACGCTGGAGGGCCTGCGATGATCGGTATTGTGATTCCTGCGCACAACGAGGAAGACCTGCTTGGGCAATGCCTCACCGCTGCGCTGCGCGCCAGCAAACACGGGCTATTGGCCGGCGAACCAGTGGAAGTGCTGGTGGTGCTCGACAGCTGCACCGATCGCTCGGCGCAGATCGTCAGCAACTATCCGGTGCAGAGCCTGCACATCGACGCACGCAACGTCGGGCAGGCCCGGGCCGCCGGCGCGCAAGTCCTGCTGGAGCGCGGTGCGCGCTGGATATCCTGCTCCGACGCCGACAGCCGGGTGGCCGATGACTGGCTGGTGGCGCAGCTTGGGCTTGGCGCCGACGCGGTATGCGGCACCGTGACTGTCGAGCATTGGGATCAGACCTTCGATGCAGCCGCACAGATCCGCTATCACCGCCACTATCAGGCTCGCGACGGGCATCGGCACATCCACGGCGCCAACCTCGGGGTCAGTGCCGACGCCTATCGCTGGGCCGGCGGCTTCCCGCCGCTGGCCTGCGACGAGGATGTGCACCTGGTACGACAACTGGAACTGTCCGGCGCCGACATCGCCTGGAGCCATCGCCCACAAGTGCACACCAGCGCCCGCCTGAACAGCCGCGCACGGGGTGGATTCGGTGATTATCTTCGACATCTGGCACAGTTGGAGCAAAAAAAAGCGGATCAGATTGATCTGTGACGCGACGAATCGGCAGTCTTGAGCAATACTCTGCTGCGCGGCAATCCAGGGTTCGGAGCGTCGCACGGCAATCCATCCGCCTTCACGGGTCGCGCACGCCTGTTTTTCCACGGCGTCTGTACGACTGAGGGCCAGACACGACAAGGACGTAGCACCCATGAAACCGTTATCCCTCAGCGACAATCCGCTGCCGGCGCAGATATGGAACGGCGCCCCGCAACTGGACAACATTCCCGTCATCAATACCCACAGTCTGGTACCCCCCGGTGCCCGAGCGGTGGTGGTCGCCCCGCACCCAGGCGATGAAGTGGTGACCTGCGGCGGCCTCCTGCAACTGCTTTCCAGCCTCGGCCACCCCCTGCAATTACTCTCGATCACCGATGGCAGCGCCAGCCACCCCGGCTCGCGGCAATGGTCGGAAAAACGCCTGAGCGTATTTCGCCCGCAGGAAAGCGTCGAGGCCCTGCGCCGCCTCGGACTGCCGATGCACAGCCTGAAATGGGTACGCGGCGGGTTCACCGACAACGCGCTGCTTGAGCGCGAGGCAGACCTCACCCACTTCATTGCCCGCTACCTGCGCCCTGGTGACGTGGTCTTCAGCACCTGGAACAACGATGGCAGTGACGACCACGAAGCGGTGGGAAATGCCAGTGCCAAAGCAGCGGCACAAGTCGGGGCAACCTTCCATGACGTGCCGGTCTGGGCCTGGCACTGGCCGGAACGCGATCAGCACCTGATCCCTTGGGAACGTGCGCGTAAATTGAGGCTCGATACCTGGACCGTGGCGCGCAAAAGCCACGCCACCCATGCCTACGCCAGCCAGCTCAAGGGCGAACCGGCCATCGGCATTGCGCCCCTGCTGCCGCGGGTGATCCTGGAGCGGATGCGCTTGCCCTACGAAATCGTCTTCATCTGAGATACCCATCCCCTGTGGGAGCGGGCTTGCTCGCGAAGAGGCAGTGTCAGGCACTTAAAGTGCTGACTGACACAGCGCATTCGCGAGCAAGCTCGCTCCCACAGGTTTCCCGGCGGCTCTGGTGATTTGTATTCCGGCCTGAGGCATCTGGAAGGAACTGCCCGCGCACAGACCAGTCGCATGAGAAGGAAGCCGTTTTTCAGAGGAGTGAACGTGTCCAGCGATCCCAAGCGTCACGCCGTCGACGCCCCCGCCATCCAGCGTCTGCGTGTGCTGACGGTCAATACCCACAAGGGCTTTACCGCCCTCAATCGGCGCTTCATCCTGCCGGAGTTGCGCGAAGCGGTGCGCAGCACCTCGGCCGATCTGGTGTTTCTGCAGGAAGTGGTGGGCGAACACGAGCGACATTCCAATCGCTACAACGAATGGCCGCAAACCTCGCAGTACGAATTTCTCGCCGACAGCATGTGGAGCGACTTTGCCTACGGGCGCAATGCGGTCTATCCCGATGGCCACCACGGCAATGCTCTGCTGTCGAAGTACCCGATCCGCGAATACCGCAACCTCGACGTGTCGATCACCGGGCCCGAGCGTCGGGGGTTATTGCACTGTGTGCTGGACGTGCCGGGGCACGCCGAGGTGCACGCGATCTGCGTGCACTTGAGTCTGCTGGAAAGCCACCGCCAATTGCAGTTGCAACTGCTCTGCCAATTGCTCGAATCGCTGCCCGACGGCGCACCGGTGATCATTGCCGGTGACTTCAACGACTGGCAATTGCAGGGCAACCTGACCCTCGCCCGCCGCGAAGACTTGCACGAAGCCTTCGAGCGCCACCACGGTCGTCCGGCCAAGACCTATCCGGCACGTTTCCCGTTGCTGCGCCTGGACCGTGTCTACCTGCGCAACGCCAGCAGCCACGACCCGCAAATCCTTGGCAACAAGCCCTGGACGCACCTGTCGGACCACTTGCCGCTGGCGGTTGAAGTGCATCTGTAAGCGCAGTTCTGACATGACCGTTGGTCAGTCATGTTTGCTCGGCGGGCAAAACCTTCTACACCTAAAGCAGCTCAAAGATCAGCGTATTCAATTCGTTAGAGCATGGATCTCACGTATTGCCTCAGTTACATCGGGAGGCAGGTCCAAGGCTCGCTCAAGGATGATTTCCCCGAATCTGGCCGTAGGGAATCGCCATGAAGCATTACACCAGACACCTGCGGGCGCTGCCGCAGGCTTTGCTGCTGCCTGCCTCGCTCCTGTTGCTCAACAGCCCACCCGCCTCTGCCGCCTGTTCACTGGTAGCGGGCCCCGGCAACGATGCCTCACCTGTGACAGCGGCACCAGCGGTTCGCTGACAGATCTTGCGGGCAACAACAGCCTGACCTTCCCCACCAATAGCACTGGCCAGATCAATGGCAGCGTAACCTTCGGCGCCGGCGCCGACCGGGTGAACATGCAATCTGGCGTGATTACCGGCGCGGTCAGTCAGGGCGCCGGCGTCGACGACTTCGTCATGAGCGCCGGTTCCATCGGCTCGCTGGCACAGGGCGACGGCCGCGATACCTTCCTGATGACCGGTGGCACCATCGTCGGTGCTTTCGAGGACGGCGACGTTGCGCGCATGACCGGCGGCACCATCGGCCGCGTCGACATGAAACTCGACAACAACATCTTCGATCTGTCCGGCGGGCAGATCCTCGGCAATCTGGTGACCGGCTTCGGCACCGACACCATTACCGTTTCCGGCGGGCGCATCGGCGGCAACATCAGCGTCAGCGGCGGCAATGACAGCATCACCGTCACCGGCGGTGAAATCGTCGGCGAGATCCGCGCCAGCGTCGGTAACGACACCTTGCTGTGGGACGGCGGAGGGATCATCCGTTCAGCAATCCTGATGGGCGACGGCAACGACAGCGCGACACTGCGCAATCTGGATGACAGCCTTCTCGCCCTGACACCGAGCGTGGATGGCGGCACCGGCAACGATGTGCTGACTTTCGACAACGCTCGCACCGCGTTGCCCGGGCGCTTCAGCAATTGGGAGACGGTGAACCTGAACAACGCCTCGCAACTGGATCTGGGCTCCGGCACCTTGCTGCTCGGCGATGCCACCAGCGGCACTGGCGTGTTGAATGTGGATGCCGGCAGCAGCGTGTTCTCCACTCAAGGCGCCGTGTCACCTGCCGTCGCCGGACAAGCGGTGACGCTCAACAACGCCGGGGTCATCGACCTGACGCGCAACAACAGCCGCACCGATGACACGCTGACGGTAAACGGCAACTACGTCGGCAACGGCGGGCAATTGTTGCTGCAAAGCGAGCTAGGCGCCGATGGCGCGCCAAGCGACAAACTGGTGGTCAACAATGGCAACCTGAGCGGTGCCACTGTCATCTCCGTCACCAACCTCGGCGGGATCGGTGGGCTGACCCAGGAAAACGGCATTCAAGTGGTGCAGGCCCAAGGTTCCACGGTCAGCACCAACAACGCCTTCAGCTTCAGCGGTCCGGTGTCTGTCGGCGCTTACGATTACTACCTGTTCAAGGGCGGCGTCACCGCCGGGACCGAAAACAGCTGGTACCTGCGCTCCGCCGTCGTCGCACCGCAAGTGGTCAGCGTGCCCAACCCGGATCCGACGCTGCCGCCGACTCTGGTGCCGGTAGTCGCGCCGCCAGTTGTCGCGCAGATTACTCCAGTGGCTCTCGCGCCAGGCGCACCGGCACCGCCCATCGCCAGCCCTGATTTGCCGGTACTGCCGGTGTTGCCTGCCGCCGTGGCAGGCGCCGCGCCGATCCCGATCTATCGTCCTGAGGTGCCGAACTGGTCGGTGCTGCCACCCGCCGCCGCCCAACTGGCCCTCAGCGCGCTCGGCACGTTTCATGATCGTCAGGGCGATCAACGCCTGCTCAGCGAAACAGGTGCCTTCGGTGCCGGTTGGGGCCGGGTCTACGGCAAGAACCTCGACCAGACCTGGGCCGGCACCGTCACGCCGCACTTGAACGGTTCACTCAATGGTTTTCAAGTCGGCAACGATTTGTACAGCTGGCAAACCTCCGGCGGTCAGACCCAACGCATCGGCCTGTTGGTCGGCCACAACCGGATTCAGGGTGATGTCGATGGCTTTAACGAAGGCTTTGAACACAACAGTGCGGGCAAGATCAAGCTCGAGGGCGACAGCTATGGCCTGTACTGGACGCTGACCGATCCCTACGGCTGGTACATCGATATCGTGGCGATGGGCACGCGTTTCGACGGCGACAACCGCTCCGACCGCGGGCTGAAACTGGACAATCGCGGCCATGCCCTGACGCTCTCCGCCGAGGCCGCCTACCCGTTCGCCCTCAACGAGACCTGGGTGATCGAGCCGCAAGTGCAAGTGATCCACCAGACACTCTCCCTCGACAGCCAGGATGATGGCATCTCCCGGGTGTCGTTCGACTCCGACGGCGCCTGGACCGGTCGCCTCGGTGCACGACTCATGGGCCGTTATCAGGTCAACGGACTGCCGTTGGAGCCTTATCTGCGGGCCAACCTGTGGCACACCTTTTCCGGTACCGACTCAGTGACGTTCGACGACACCGATACCATCGACAGCGAACAGAAGTCCTCGACTGCAGATGTCGGTCTCGGCGTCGTGCTGTCCCTCGACCGCGCCGTGAGCGTCTACGCCAGCACCGACTACAGTAGCAATATTGACAGCAATGACCTGCGTGGCCTGGCCGCAAATCTCGGTGTTCGCATCAGTTGGTAAACCGATAGCTGGCTACCTAAACCCTCTACAGCGCGGTTTTCGCGCTGTTTACCCCTGCAAACAACCACTTAGATATATGCAAAAAAACAAACGCTTGCAGCACCTGATTTAGCCATACCGCTCATCGTGCAATTTCTTGACGCAACCGCCGCACTCTTCTTATCTCTAGCTTACTACCCCCGGAATCACTATCCGGGGCGACCCTTCCGGCACTCGCGAAATCGAGCGGCCACGGTTCGCCCCGCTCCATTCGGTCGCCCCTCGTTCGGGGTAGGAGAGACGCCAGAAAAGAGATCCCGCATGCGCTTGCAAGGTAGACCTCCATGAAAAGCTCATTCACCCCACAAGAGATCAAAGTGACGTTCTGCACAGTGTCGAGTTCGATCCTGCTGTGCTCATCCATGGAGGCGCAGGCCGGCCCCGCAGCGGATGAAACCACCCCCTGGTATCGCCAGGATGTGCCCGTCCTGACCCTGCCGGCGACCGTCATTACACCCGACCTGCAACGCCTGAGCCCACGCCCCGACCTGCAGGGCGCCAACCTGATCACCGAAGATCTGGCGCCGGCCAGCTGGGACCGGTTGTATGGGCAAAGCGCCCGCCTGGCGCAAACCGACGTGCTCTCGCCAGGCTTTGCCGCCCCCGGCAGCGGCGAACTCAAAGGCCCGGCGGTACTCACGGTGCAAAGCGCCGGCGGCCATACCCAGACCATCGGCCTGATTGGCGGGCGCAACCAGATCCAGGCCAACAGCGGCGGCCTGATCAGCAGCCGCGCCCTCGCCGACCCGACCACCGACACCCTGAACCTGCAAGGCCAGAGCCTCGGCGCCTATTACAGCCTGACCGGCGACAAGGGCTGGCATGTCGACTTGTCGGCCAGCGGCGGCCGGGTCAGTGGTTTCAGCCGCAATGAACAAGGCGCGCGTCAGGCCACCGAGGGCAGCGCGATGACCCTCTCGATCGAAGGCGGCTACCCGATCGGCCTGAGTGAGAACTGGGTGGTCGAACCCCAGGCGCAATTGATCAATCAACGCATCACCCTCGACACGCCGTACGCGGGCTCCGGCAATGCTTCATCGACGGATCTGTCGGCATGGAGCGGCCGCGTCGGCGCTCGTATGAAAGGCAGTTACGATTTGAACGGCCTGCCGCTGGAGCCCTACGTGCGGACCAACGTGTGGCACACGGTCTACACCGGCAACACGGTGACCCTGGACCAGGTCGATAAAATCAGCAGCAGCCGCAAATCGTCGACGGTCGAATTAGGGTTGGGATTGGTGGCGCGGGTGACGCCTGCCGTCAGCCTGTATGTCAGTGCCGATTACAGCAGTGATGTCGATGACAATGATTTGAACGGGCTGATTGGCAGCCTTGGGGTGCGGATGCGCTGGTGAACCCGGTTTGAGGAGCGATGGCGTCTGAGCTGACGCCATCGCGAGCAGGCTCACTCCTACATTTGAAATGCATTCCCCTGTAGGAGAGCCTGCTCGCAAAGGCAGCGCCTCGGTCCTGGATCAGCCCTCAGGCTTGAGAATCAACACCGCCAACGGCGGCAGATTCAACTCCAGCGACAGCGACTGCCCATGGCTCGCCACCTCGTCGGTGAACGCGCCACCGCCATTGCCATAATTGGACCCGGCATAGGTGTCGGCATCACTGTTGAGCAGCTCGGTCCAGCGCCCGGCGAACGGCACGCCAACACGGTAGGACTGACGTGGCACAGGGGTGAAGTTGGCCACCACCAGCACCGGTTTGCCGTCCTTGCTCCAGCGCAGCCATGCATACACGCTGTTGATCGCATCATCGCCGATCAGCCACTGGAATCCCTGCGGCGCGTCGTCCTGATCGTGCAGCGCCGGTTCGTCGCGGTACAGGCGATTGAGGTCGCCGACCAGTTTCTGCACGCCTTTGTGCTCGGAATACTGCAGCAGATACCAGTCGAGTTGCTGATCGTGATTCCACTCGCGCCACTGGCCGAACTCGCAACCCATGAACAACAGCTTCTTGCCCGGGTGGGTCCACATGAAGCTCAGATAGGCGCGCAGGTTGGCGAACTTCTGCCAGCGATCGCCGGGCATTTTGTCGATCAGCGAGTGCTTGCCGTGCACCACTTCGTCGTGGGAAATCGGCAGGATGAAGCGCTCGGACCAGGCGTAGACCAGACCAAAGCTCAGCTCGTTGTGATGATGCGCGCGGTACACCGGGTCCTGCTGGATGTAGTGCAGCGAGTCGTGCATCCAGCCCATGTTCCATTTGTAGGCAAAACCGAGGCCGCCCTGCTGGGTGCTCTGGCTGACGCCCGGCCATGCGGTGGACTCTTCGGCAATCACCAGCGCGCCCGGCGCTTCCAGTTCGACCACGTCATTCAAGTGCCGGAGGAAATCGATGGCTTCCAGATTTTCCCGGCCGCCGTGGCGGTTCGGCACCCATTCGCCGGCCTTGCGCGAATAATCGCGATAAAGCATCGAGGCCACCGCGTCGACCCGCAGGCCATCGACGTGAAAATGCTTCAACCAGTGCAGCGCCGACGCCAGCATGTAGCCGTGCACTTCGGTGCGCCCGAGGTTGTAGATCAGTGTGTCCCAGTCCTGATGGAAGCCTTCCAGCGGGTTGCCGTATTCGTACAGCGCCGTGCCGTCGAACTGCGCCAGGCCATGGGTATCGGTGGGGAAATGCGCCGGCACCCAGTCGAGAATCACGCCGATACCGGCCTGGTGACAGGTGTTGACGAATTCGCCGAACTGCTCCGGCGTGCCGTAACGCGCACTCGGGGCGAATTGCGAGAGCAACTGATAACCCCACGAACCACCGAACGGGTGTTCCATGATCGGCATCAGTTCGATGTGGGTGAAGCCCAGTTCCTTGACGTAAGGAATCAGCCGCTCGGCCAGCTCCGGCCAGGTGTACTGGCGGGCTACTTCGCCCAGATCGTCCAGTTCGCACTGCCACGATCCGGCATGCAATTCGTAGATCGACAGCGGCTGCGAATGCTGTTGCCGCTCGCGACGGCCGCTCATCCAGTCCTGATCCTGCCAGTTGATCTGCAGCGGCGCGGCGACTTTCGAGGCGGTGTCCGGTGGCAGGCTGGTGGCCAGGGCCATCGGGTCGGCCTTCAGCGGCAGAATGCCGTGGGCACCGAGAATTTCGTACTTGTACAACTCACCCGCCTGCAGGCGCGGAATGAACAACTCCCAGACCCCGGACGGATGCCGCAAACGCATCGGATGGCGGCGCCCGTCCCACACGTTGAAGTCACCGACCACCGACACCCGGCGGGCATTCGGCGCCCATACGGCAAAGCGCACGCCCTCCACGCCATCAACGCTTGTCAGTTGTGCGCCGAGGCAACCGCTCAGGTCGCGGTGGTTGCCTTCGGCGAACAGATACAAATCCATTTCCCCGAGCAACTGGCCGAAGCTGTAGGGATCTTCCGCCACCTGCTCGCCACCGGACCAGCGGGTGCGCAACAGATACGGCCGCGCCTGGGCAAAGTGCCCGACAAACAGCCCCGGGGTTTCGGTGGCCGTGAGTTCGCCGCGCTCTTCGCCGCTGTCCCTGTCCAATACTTCAACTTTCAACGCCCCGGGCAGATAAGCCCGGATGAATTGCCCGCCGGCACCATCGCCGTGCGGACCGAGAATGGAAAACGGGTCGTGATGTTCGGCGCGCACCAGGGCGTCGATGTCCTGCGCCACCGGCAACAATGCCTCTTTGGCGTGACCCTGTTCCTTGTTCGAGAAACTCATGACTACTCTCCACCAAGATCGGAAAAGGGTTTAAGCCCCGTCAATAACCCATACAAACCGTGCAACGGCACGGGCAGCCACGTGGGGCGATTTTCGGCTTCATAGGCCACTTCATAGGCCGCCTTCTCCAGGCCGAACAGCGCAAGCGCAGCGTCGGCACCCGCAGGATCCTGCCAGGCATGATCAAGACTAGCTGCCGCGCGGCGATATGCCTGCACAAATGCCTCTCGGGCCTCACGCAAATAGCGCTCGGCCACCCGATGCCGCGCTGCTTCGGACTCAGGACTGTGATCGACGTTGTGCACGTTGATGGTCATAGCTGCGGCGTAATCGAAGGAGCGCAGCACCCCGCTGACGTCCTTGTACGGGCTGTGTTTGCCACGACGCTCGTGCAGCGGCCGTGCCGGCTCACCCTCGAAATCGATCAGGTAGGCATCGCCCTTGATCACCAGCACCTGGCCCAGATGCAGATCGCCGTGGACGCGAATACGCAACCCGCCGACCGTTTGTTTCGCCAATTCCTGCACGTGACCGAGGATGATCTTTTTGTTGTCGAGCAGGCGCGTCACCCGTTTTTGATCCGCCGCACCCAAATGCCCCTGATGCTGTTTGAGCAACTTCAACGCATGCTCGACCTGCGCCGCAACGTCCTTGCCAGTGGCCAAGGCGTCCTTGGCACTGGTGCTTTGCGGGGCGAAATCCGGGTTGTCGCTCGGCGCCGCCAGCACCTGGTGCATCTCGCCCAGACGCTGGCCGAGCATGCCGGCAAAATCCTTGAGTTCACCGAGGGCGTTGTAATGCTGCTCCTGCTCGGACATGGCGTCAGCCAGTTCATCTCGCAACGCCCGTTCGAGGTTGTTCTGCGTCCATTCCCAGGCGTCGCCCTGATTGCTCAGATAACCCTGGGCGATCATCAGCAGATTGTCTTCGCCCTTGGCGTCGCGGCGAATCACCGAGCCAAGCAGCGGAGAGATATTGGCAAATCCGGCCTCGGTCAGGTAAGCGCTCATCTCCAGTTCCGGGTGTACGCCAGAAGCGACTTTACGTATCAGCTTCAGCACCAGGCTGTTGCCGATCACCACCGAACTGTTCGATTGCTCGGCGGACAGATAACGCACTTCCGACTCGGCGCCGAGGCCGAGTTTTTCCAGCTGCGCAGTCGGTGCGAAACGAATCTCGCCCTCTTCGCAATTCAGCACCGTGTTGTTCTGCATGCCTTGCAGCACCGCGCGAATGAACGCTTCGAGGCTGAACGCATCGGTGATCAGCCCGACCTGACGCCCACGCCGTACCCGGGACAATGCCAGTTGCTGCGGCAGTGCGGGGCCAACCTGATCTTCCGCGATGAAACCGAACGGCAGTTGATAGCGGCTGGTCTGTCCGGCGCTGGTGACTTCGATTTCGCTGAGCAGCACTGGATGCTGCGCATCGCCGAAGCGCACGCCGTAAGCCAGATGCGCCCGCTCGATGGCCGCGTCCTTGCCGGCGAACCAGCGGCGGTTCTGCAACCAGCTCGGCAGAATGCCCTGCTCCAGGGTGTTGCGGGTCGGCGCTTCGAGCAGTTCTTCCATGCGTTTTTTCAGCACCAGCGTGGTGAAGTCCGGCAGGCTCTGCGCCGGTTCCACGTGCCAGCTCGGCATCTGGTTTTCCGCTGCCAGGGCGAACCAGTAGAAACCGTAGGGCGCCAAGGTCAGGAGGAAATTCAACTGGCCGATCGGCGGGAACGCATTACCGCCGAGCATCTCCACCGGAACCATGCCGACGTACGCCGACAGATCGAGTTCCGCCGCCTGCGCGCTGCGCGATACGTTGGCCACGCAGAGGATGATTTCGTGCTTGCCGTCGGCGTCGGTGAATTCCCGGGTGTATGCCAGAATCCGCCGGTTGCTCGGCGAGAGCATCTTCAGCGTACCGCGCCCGAAGGCCTTGGACTGCTTGCGCACGGCGAGCATGCGTCGCGTCCAGTTGAGCAGCGAATGCGGGTCGCCAGCCTGGGTTTCGACGTTCACCGACAGGTAGCCGTATTGCGGGTCCATGATCGGCGGCAGCACCAGGCTTGCCGGGTCGGCGCGGGAGAAACCACCGTTGCGGTCGATCGACCATTGCATCGGGGTCCGCACGCCGTCGCGGTCGCCAAGATAGATGTTGTCGCCCATGCCGATTTCATCGCCGTAATACAAGGTCGGCGTGCCCGGCATCGACAACAGCAGGCTATTGAGCAGTTCGACGCGGCGGCGATCACGCTCCATCAACGGCGCCAGACGCCGGCGAATGCCGAGGTTGATCCGCGCGCGACGGTCAGCGGCGTAGTAATTCCACAGGTAATCGCGCTCCTTGTCGGTGACCATCTCCAGCGTCAACTCATCGTGGTTGCGCAGGAAGATTGCCCACTGGCAGTTGGCAGGAATCTCGGGGGTTTGACGCAGAATATCGGTGATCGGGAAGCGATCTTCCTGGGCCAGCGCCATGTACATGCGCGGCATCAGCGGGAAGTGAAACGCCATGTGGCATTCGTCACCATTGACACCCGCCGCATCGGTGTCGCCGAAGTACAACTGGGTGTCTTCCGGCCATTGGTTGGCCTCGGCCAGTAGCATACGGTCGGGGTAATTGGCGTCGATCTCGGCACGGATCTGCTTGAGGACGTCGTGGGTCTCCGGCAGGTTTTCATTGTTGGTGCCGTCGCGTTCGATCAGGTATGGAATGGCGTCGAGACGCAGGCCGTCAATGCCCATGTCCAGCCAGTAGCGCATCACCGACAGCACCGCTTTCATCACCTGCGGGTTGTCGAAATTCAGGTCGGGCTGGTGCGAATAGAAACGGTGCCAGAAGTACTGGCCGGCGACCGGATCCCAGGTCCAGTTGGACTTTTCGGTGTCGAGGAAGATGATCCGCGTGCCGTCGTATTTTTGATCGTCATCCGACCACACATAAAAGTCCCGCGCCGCCGAGCCTGGTTTGGCCTTGCGCGCGCGTTGGAACCACGGGTGCTGGTCGGAGGTGTGGTTGATGACCAGCTCGGTGATCACCCGCAAGCCGCGCTTGTGCGCCTCGGCGATAAAGCGCTTGGCGTCGGCCATGGTCCCGTAGTCGCTGTGCACGCCACGGTATTCGGCGATGTCGTAACCGTCGTCGCGACGTGGCGAGGGGTAGAACGGCAGCAGCCAGATGGTGTTGACGCCGAGTTCGGCGATGTAGTCGAGTTTGGCGATCAGGCCGGGAAAGTCGCCGATCCCGTCGTTGTTGGAGTCGAAAAAGGATTTGACGTGTACTTGATAGATCACCGCGTCCTTGTACCAGAGCGGGTCTTTGATGAAGGTGGCTGCTTTGGGTTTCTTCGCCATGTGAAACTCCTGCTGAATGCTTTAAAAGCGCCCCACGATGATCGTTCCCCCGCTCTGCGTGGGAATGCCGCCATGGACGCTCTGCGTCCGTTTCTGGGACGCGGAGCGTCCCGGGATGCATTCCCACGCAGAGCGTGGGAACGATCATTACGTAGCGGTGATTCGCCAGATCCCGAACGGCTGATACGCCGGGTCAATGCGCATGAACTGGTACTTGCCATGCCAGTCCCAACGATGCCCATTCATCAAATCCTCACCGTGGGTCGTCGCGTCGTCCGGCAAGCCCATCTCCCATAGCGGCAGCTCGAAATTCGCCTCCTGCACGTGGTGCGGGTCGAGGCTCACCGCCACCAGGATGAAGTTGCTGCCGTCGAAGCTGCGCTTGCCGAAATACAGAATGTTGTCGTTCCAGGCGTTGTAGACCTTCAGGCCCAGATGCGTGTGCAGCGCCGGGTTCTGTCGGCGGATGCGGTTGAGCTGGGCGATTTCGGCAATGATGTTGCCCGGCGCATTGAAGTCGCGGACACGGATTTCGTATTTCTCCGAATCAAGGTATTCCTCCTTGCCCGGCACGGGGGCCGCCTCGCACAGTTCGTACCCCGAATACATTCCCCAGAGGCCCGACCCCATGGTCGCCAGCGCCGCGCGGATCAGAAAACCCGGACGCCCCGACTCATGCAGGAACGCCGGGTTGATGTCCGGCGTGTTGACGAAGAAGTTCGGCCGGTAGCACTCGCGCCACGGCGACTCATTGAGTTCGGTGAAATAGGTCGCCAGCTCCGACTTGGTGTTACGCCAGGTGAAATAGGTGTAGCTCTGGGTGTAACCGACCTTGCCCAGGCGCGCCATCATCGCCGGGGTGGTGAAGGCTTCCGCGAGGAAGATCACCTCCGGGTGCAGTGCGCGCACATCGGCGATCAACCATTGCCAGAACGGCAGCGGTTTGGTGTGCGGATTGTCGACACGGAAGATCTTCACGCCTTCGGCAACCCAGCCAACCACGATGTCGCGCAGCTCGACCCACAGACTGGGGATCGCCTCCGGCGCATAAAAGTCGACGTTGACGATGTCCTGATATTTCTTCGGCGGGTTCTCCGCGTATTTGATCGTGCCGTCCGGGCGCCAGTTGAACCAGCCCGGGTGCTGTTTGAGCCACGGGTGATCCTGGGAGCACTGGATGGCGAAATCGAGGGCGATTTCCAGGCCATGCTCGGCGGCAGCGGCCACCAGCCGGCGGAAGTCTTCGCGGGTCCCTAGTTGCGAGTGAATCGCCTCGTGGCCGCCCTCCTCGCTGCCGATGGCGTAGGGGCTGCCCGGATCATCCGGCCCGGCGGTCAGGGAGTTGTTGCGACCCTTGCGGTGGGCGCGGCCGATCGGGTGGATCGGGGTGAAATACAGCACGTCGAAGCCCATGTCCTGAATCATCGGCAAACGCGCGTGTACGTCGTTGAAGGTGCCGTGACGGTTGTGATCGTCGGTGATCGAGCGCGGAAACAGCTCGTACCAACTGGCGAATTCAGCCAGTTCACGTTCGACGTCCATCGGAAACTCGGCGCTCAGGCTCAGGTAGGCGCGGTGATCGGCCTGCGCCATCAATTGCGCACTGCGCGGGTGCAGAAACAGCGCCACCTGCTCGGTTTCGAGCAGGCCGGACAGGTCATGGTGCAGCGCCGCAAGTTGTTCGCTGAGCTGGCCTTCGCTACGTTCGGCGGCCAGTTGCACCATGCTCCGGCCTTCCTGCAGCTCCAGTGAGACCGGGACCGCAGCGTGGTGTTTTTTCTCCAGTTCGTACTGGAAACTGGCGAAGTGATCGATCCACGCTTCGACGCAATACACAAAGCGCCCCTGATGCTCAGGACGAAAGCGCCCTTCCCAGCTGTTGTTGCCCAGATCGTTCATGACCTCGCTCTGCCAGGTCTCAGTGCCTTCCTCGTGCCAGCGGATGCGCACCGCGAGCTTGTCGTGCCCGTCGGCAAACACTTTGCTGGTGACGACCACGTCACGCCCGGCAATCGACTTGGCGGCGAACTGCCCGCCGTCGAGGGTCGGCATGGTGCTTTCGATCACGATGCGCGGCAGCAGCAACGCCTGCGACAGCGGCATGTGCGGGTTGTAGCTCTGCTCTGAAGGTTTTTCAGCAGTCATTGAGCATCTCTCCTTAACGCCCCAAGGACGCTCTTGTGCCGGATCGGTGTTCACAAAGAGGCACCGGCCCCGACATGAACTCACTTAGGTTCCGAGCGACGCGCGCGGGGAAAAGTTCACAGGGATTTGCCTGGATAAATAAGCGGATCGAATTCGCCACGAGGTGGTCAATCCACTTAAGCACGTCTCACGCCATGTGCCACACGGAGGTCTACAGATGAACATCCCGATCCCGGCGCAAACGCCTGATCCGAACATCGACAAACCCACCCTGCCCGAGACCGAACCACAACCGATTCCCGAGCAGGAGCCGCCTGGCACCACGCCGCCGGCGAAGGAAGAACCGCCGACCACGATGCCGCCGGTGATCGTCTGACTCCACCGCCTGAGCGACGCTCAGTCAGAGGTGATCATTGTGCTGCTGGTCTTTTTCAAAGAGCTTCACGATGTGCGGCATCACGCTGAAGATCGCCAGTGCCAGAAAGGTGCTGAGCAGCGCAGTCGCCTCTTTACCCAACCCGGCCGCCACGCCAATGGCGGCCGTCATCCACAGCCCCGCTGCCGTGGTCAGGCCTTTGACATGGCCTTCATCACCTTGCTGATTCTTCAGGATCGTCCCGGCGCCGAGAAAACCGATCCCGGCAATCACCCCCTGCAACACCCGGCTCATCGCATCGGATTCGGCCCCCGAGGTCTGCGGCACCAGCACAAACAGCGCCGCACCGAGCGCCACCAGCATGTGCGTGCGTACCCCGGCAGCCTTGCCCTTGTGCTCGCGCTCGAACCCCAATATTCCGCCCAGCACCGCCGCCATCAGCAGGCGCACGGTGATGCGCGTCAGTTGCGAGGCGTCGCCGACGTCGGCGAACTCCGCTTGCAGCGTTGCCCACACTTCATGCCACCAGGCGTCCATCGCTCCCTCCTTCTTATACGTGGTTAGTCGATGGACAGCGCCGACCATTAATCGGTTGCGTCGAACGATCCCCCCGCGCAGCGCCCTAACCTTTTAGATACCCCTGAAAAAGGACTGCCTCATGCCCCTTCGAGTCGATGAATCCAATCCCGAATCAAAAGTGTGTTTTTTCACCGTCGAAAATGGCGAGGAAATTCGCATTTGCGACACCCTGGAAGTCAGGACCGATAGCGAAAAAGCCATGTCGTTCGTGGAAATAGAAGGCCGGCGCGTTTACGTCACCGAAGTGGAGGCCGATGCATTGACTGTCGCGGGCGCCAAGGACGGCCGTAAACACCTGAAGACCGACGAGAGTGATTCGGTGATTTGACTGACCCTGATCAACACCCGGCGCAAACGTCTGCGATAGGCCTTTGCGCCTTTATCGGCGGGCTGCTTCAAGTTGTCGCAGGGACGCTGCAAAAGCACATCTGATCCGCTTTTTATTCAAATACCTGAGTCTGTTATGCAAACAGATCGGCGCTCATAGTTCATTCGCCTGATGGAGGCTGATGAGCGAATGACCATGAGCGAACAAATTCCCGTCCGAACCGTAGAAGCAACGCCAACCATAAAAAGTGTGCCTGGTCGCCCAATGAAGGCGAAGGCCGGCTCCACCGACAATCACATCCACACGCGCAGTTTCACCGGCCTGTTCCGCACCCTGCGGATGAGCGGCGCGGGGTTTCTGTTTTTGCTGTTTTTCGGCACCGTGTGGCTGAACTGGGGCGGCCGTCAGGCGGTGTTGTGGGACCTTGCCGAAAGCAAATTCCACATCTTCGGCGCGACCTTCTGGCCACAGGATTTCATCCTGCTCTCGGCGCTGCTGATCATTGCCGCGTTCGGGCTCTTCGCCATCACCGTGTTCGCCGGCCGGGTCTGGTGCGGCTACACCTGCCCGCAGAGTTCGTGGACGTGGATCTTCATGTGGTGCGAGAAAATCACTGAAGGCGAGCGCAACCAGCGGATCAAGCTGCAAGCGGCGCCCTGGGGCCTGAACAAACTGGCCCGGCGTGCGGCCAAGCACACCTTGTGGCTGACGATCAGCGTGATGACCGGGCTGACCTTCGTCGGCTACTTCACCCCGATCCGGCCGCTGGCTGAAGAGCTGTTCACCCTGCAGATCGGCGGGGTCAGCCTGTTCTGGGTGCTGTTCTTCACCGCTGCCACCTACATCAACGCCGGTTGGCTGCGCGAGGCGGTCTGCATGCACATGTGCCCGTATGCGCGGTTTCAGAGCGTGATGTTCGACAAGGACACTCTGGCGATTTCCTACGACGTGGCCCGTGGCGAAAACCGTGGCCCGCGCAAACGTGAGGTGAAACCTGCCGAAGCGGGACTGGGCGATTGCATCGACTGCCAGTTGTGCGTGCAGGTCTGCCCGACCGGCATCGACATCCGTGACGGCCTGCAGATGGAATGTATTGGCTGCGCCGCGTGCATCGACGCCTGTGACTCGATCATGGACAAAATGAACTACCCGCGCGGCCTGATCCGCTACAGTTCCGAGCACGAATTGCAGGGCGGCAAGACCCATCTGCTGCGGCCACGGCTGATCGGTTACGTTGCGGTGCTACTGGTGATGATCGGCGCTCTGGCGCTGGCACTGGTCGAACGGCCGATGGTCTCGCTGGACGTGACCAAGGACCGTGGACTGTTCCGCGAGAACGGTCAGGGCCAGATCGAGAACATCTACACCCTCAAGGTCATCAACAAGACCCAACAGCGGCAGGACTACAACCTGAGCCTGGTGGATGGCGACGGCTTCCAGTTGCAGGGCAAGACCGAACTGAGCCTCGCCCCGGGTGAAATTGTCGATGTGCCGGTGTCGGTGGCGATGACCACGGAACGCCCGAGCAGCAGTTCGCAGACCTTGAGCTTCAAGATCGCCGACAGCGATGAGCCTGAGGTTTATAGCGTGGCGAAGAGCAGGTTTGTTGCGCCGATGAATCGTTGATCCCTTAGAATCGTCCCCCCTCACCCCAGCCCTCTCCCAGGGGTAGAGGGGGCCGACCGAGGTGTCTATCGCTATACATCGACCTGACAGACCGAGTCGATTATGGATTCGGCGAAGCACTTTCCGACCGAGTCGATTATGGATTCAGCAAACCAATTTCAGGTCGGTGTATGCCGCAAGCATCCCCCAATCAGTCCCCTCTCCCTCTGGGAGAGGGCTAGGGTGAGGGCTTCCTCCCTGACACACCTCAATAACACCAGCACCAAGGTACTCGATGAAACGCTACGAAAAATTCGCCGACGACATCGCTGAACTGATCCGCTCCGGCGTCCTCGGCCCCGGGCAGCGGGTGCCGTCGGTGCGCTACGCCAGCCAGACTTACGGGGTCAGCCCTTCCACGGTGTTCCAAGCCTATTACCTGCTGGAACGTCGTGGCCTGATCCGCGCCCGGCCGCGCTCCGGCTACTTCGTCAACACCCACGCGCCGAGTCCGTTTTCGGAGCCGGTGATCAGCAGCCACGTCAGCGATTCCACCGAAGTCGACGTCAGCGAACTGGTGTTCTCGGTCCTCGAATCGATCAAGGACCCGAGCACCGTACCCTTCGGCTCGGCGTTCCCCAGCCCGACCCTGTTCCCGCTGCAGCGCCTGTCGCGCTCACTGGCCAGTGCGGCGCGCGAGATGGACCCGCGCATGGTGGTCACCGACATGTCACCGGGCAACCCGCAACTGCGCCGGCAAATCGCCCTGCGCTACATGGTCGGCGGGCTGATGCTGCCGATGGAAGAACTGCTGATCACCAACGGTGCCCTCGAAGCGCTGAACCTGTGCCTGCAAGCAGTGACCGAACCGGGTGATCTGGTGGCCATCGAAGCCCCGGCGTTCTACGCCAGCCTGCAAGTGCTGGAGCGCTTGAAACTCAAAGCCGTGGAAATCCCCGTGCACCCGCGAGATGGCATCGACCTCGGCGTCCTCGCGCAGACCCTGGAACGCCATCCGATCAAGGCCTGCTGGTGCATGACCAGTTTCCAGAACCCGATGGGCGCAACCATGCCCGAGGCGAAGAAACAGGAACTGGTCGAACTGCTGCGTCGGCATCAGGTGCCGCTGATCGAGGACGACGTTTACGCCGAGCTGTATTACGGCCAGCAGGCGCCGAAACCGGCCAAGGCCTTCGACACCGAAGGGCTGGTGATGCACTGCGGCTCGTTCGCCAAGAGCCTGGCCCCCGGCTACCGCATCGGCTGGGTCGCCGCCGGGCGCTACGCGCAGAAAATCGAACGACTGAAACTGATGACCTCGCTGTGCGCCTCGATGCCGGCACAAGCAGCCATCGCCGACTACCTGCAACACGGCGGCTACGATCGCCACCTGCGCAAACTGCGCTACGCCCTGGAAGAACAGCAGAGCGCGATGCTCGCAGCGATCGCCCGCTACTTCCCGGCGCAAACCCGGGTCAGCCAGCCGGCGGGCGGCTACTTTCTGTGGCTGGAACTGCCACCGCAGATGGACTCATTGAAGTTGTTTCAGATGGCATTGGCGCAGGGGATCAGCATTGCGCCGGGGCCGATCTTCTCGCCGACCCAACGCTTTCGGAACTGCATTCGCTTGAATTACGGCAGCCCGTGGACCGAGGACTCGGAAAAGGCGATGGAGACGTTGGGGCGGATTGTGCGGTCGTTCTGACAGCTCTGTGTTGTGCGGACTATAGCTATCGCGAGCAGGCTCACTCCTACATTTGAAATGCGTTCACCCTGTAGGAGTGAGCCTGCTCGCGATGAGGCCTTACCAGACGCCGTTGAATTAACGACCACCACCCAGATCGACAAACGTCCCCGTCGCATACGAAGCCTTGTCCGACAGCAACCAGACAATCGCCTCCGCCACCTCGTCCGGCCGTCCGCCCCGGGCCATCGGGATCGCCGACTCCAGCTTGCTGACCCGATCCGGATCGCCGCTCAATGCATGGAAATCGGTGTAGATGTAGCCCGGACGCACCGCGTTGACGCGAATCCCCTCGCCCGCCACTTCCTTGGACAGACCGATGGTGAAGGTGTCGAGCGCACCTTTGGACGCCGCGTAATCGACGTACTCATTCGGTGAGCCCAGGCGTGACGCCACCGACGACACGTTGACGATACTGCCGCCCTGCCCGCCGTGCTTGGGCGACATGCGCAGGATCGCATGCTTGGCACAGAGGATCGGCGCCAATACGTTGGTTTTCATGATTTTGAGGATGCGAAATTCGGACATTTCATCGACACGCGACTTGTGCCCTACGGTGCCGGCGTTGTTCACCAGTGCAGTGACCCGCCCCAATTCGGTGTCGACCCGCTGAAACAGCGCGATCACTTCGTCTTCGATGCTGACATCGGCGCGCACGGCAATGGCTTGCGCGCCCAGCGCCCGTACTTGCTCCAGCACACTTTGCGCGGCCTGTTCATCCGACTGATAGTTGATGCAGATCCGATAGCCCTGCTCGGCAGCCAACAACGCCGTAGCGGCGCCGATTCCGCGCCCGCCACCGGTGATCACAATGACTTTATCCATGCTGGCCCTTCCCCCAAATGCACACGTAACAGTCGGGTGGAAGAATAACCGCCATTGGCCGGTTTTGCATGGAGTCTGATCATTGCCCTGTGGCGAGGGGATTTATCCCCGATCGGCTGCGCAGCAGTCGCCAATTCGGTGGATCAGGAGTATCAGATAAGCAGGATCCCGGGGCCGCTTCGCAGCCCATCGGGGATAAATCCCCTCGCCACATCGATTTCAGACCGCTGTCTTCTGCGCACTCACGATGTTCTGCATGAACCGGTCCGCCGGCATCGGGTGCCCCAGCAAATAGCCCTGCAACGAATCGCACCCCAACTTCGTGAGGAAATCCTGCTGCACACCGGTCTCCACGCCCTCGGCGACGATTCGCAAACCCAGCGCCTGGCCCAGCGCCACGATGGCCGAGACGATGGCCGCATCATCACTGTCATGCTCGAGATCGCGGACAAAACCACGATCGATCTTCAGCTCGTTGGCCGGCAAGCGCTTGAGGTACATCAGGCTTGAATAGCCGGTGCCGAAGTCGTCGATCGACAGATCCACGCCCATATCCGACAACTCCTGCAGCACGGTCATGCTTGCATCGGCGTCGCTCATGGCGGTGGTTTCGGTGATTTCCAGGGTCAGGCTGTTGGCTGGCAGATGGTGCGTCGCCAGCGCCTTCGCCACGCTGCGCACCAGCCCGGTGTGGCAGAACTGCAACGCCGAGAGGTTCACCGCGATACGCCAATTGGTGTAACCGAGCACGTACCATTCGCGCATCTGCCGGCAGGCCTCATTCAGCACCCATTCGCCGATGGCGATGATCAGGCCGGTCTTTTCCGCCAGATCGATGAATTTGTCCGGCAGCAACATGCCTTGGGTCGGATGTTCCCAGCGCAGCAGCGCTTCGGCACCAACCGGCTGGCCATTGGCGGCATCGAACTTGGGTTGGTAATGCAGGCTGAACTGATTGTGCTCCAGCGCCGCGCGCAGATCCTGCAACAGTTGCAGTTGCTTGCGGGCGTTGCTGTTCATCGAGGCGTCGAAGAAGCTGTAGCCGTTTTTACCGCCATTCTTGGCGTGGTACATCGCCGCGTCAGCGTTCATCAGCAGTTCCTGAGCACTCTGACCATTGCCCGGGTACAGAGCGATGCCGACGCTGGCCGAAATCTGCAAGTCATGTTCAGCCACCCGGAACGACTGGCCGATCAGACCGACCTGGCGCGCCGCCAGGCTCAGGGCATCGTTGGGCTCGGTCAGGCGCACCAGCAGCACGAACTCATCGCCGCCGATCCGCGCCAGGGTGTCCTGACTGCGCAAGTCCTCGCGCAGGCGGCCCCCGACTTCACGCAGCAACTGGTCACCCATGTGGTGACCGAAGGCATCGTTGACCGGTTTGAAACCGTCCAGATCGATGAACATCAGCGCGAAACAACCGCCCTGCTCCTCGACCTTCTTCATGGCCTGATTGATCCGGTCGTCCAGCAGCATGCGGTTCGGCAAGCCGGTCAGGGTGTCGTGCAGCGCCAGTTGCGTCAGTTCACGGTTGGCCAGGGTCAGCGAGTTCGCCAGATCGGCGGTGCGCGCTTCGAGGCGGGCATCGAGAATCGAGGTCAGCAAAGCAATCGACAGCACCGCCAGCGTAGTGATCAGCACCAGACTGTCGACGCCGTTGCCCTTCAGCCCATTGAGCGTCGCGCCACAGAAACTGCCATCGGGAAACTGCGCGGCAGCCATGCCGGTGTAGTGCATGCCGACAATCGCAATGCCCATGATCACCGCCGCGCCGCCACGGATCAGGCGCACATAGGGCGAGTGCTGGCGCAGGCGGAAGGCGATCCACAATGCCGCCGCCGACGCACCGACCGCGATCAGCAATGACGCGCCGAACAGCGTCGGGTCGTAATCGATCCCCGGGGTCATGCGCAGCGCCGCCATGCCGGTGTAATGCATGGCGCTGATCCCGCCGCCCATGATCAAGGCACCAAAAGCCAATTGCAAAACAGGCAGTTTCGGCTGGCTGACCAGCCACAAGGCAAACCCGCAGGACAGGACCGCAATCAGCAGCGACAGCGCAGTAATCGTGATGTCGTAGCCCAGCTCGATCGGCAGCTTGAACGCGAGCATGCCGATGAAGTGCATCGACCACACGCCGACCCCCATCGCCAGTGCGCCGCCCGCCGTCCAGAAATGCACTGCACGCCCACGGGCGGTGGCAATGCGCCCGGTCAGATCGAGCGCCGTATACGACGCCAGAATCGCCACGCACAGCGAAATCAAAACCAGAGTGAAGGAATAATTACCGATGAGCATGTGGATTCTCGCGACCAGTCGTGCCGTGCTGCAGCCGTTCTCGGCCGGGCAAATGCGGCGATTGTACTGATTGCGCAGAAGAACGCACTGACAAAGTAATCATTTTGCCATCAACCCGATGAAAGACTTGTGAGATCGCTCTACAAGGCTCTGGCCCGGGCCTCGACCGGAAGATTTCTGTCGTCCGAGGCGATCAATGTGAAAGCGGGCCTGCTCGCGAAAAAGCCAGCAGATTCGACGCAGATGTCGACTGAACTGATGCCTTCGCGATCAGGCTCGCTGCCACCGGTATTGCGCTAGCGCCAATCAGCGGTTGTCGCTGACGTCGAGCTGTCCATCCCAACCACCCCCCAGCGCTGCAATCAACTGCACGCTGGCAATCAACCGGCTCTGCAGAATATTGAGCACTGTGCGTTCGTTGTTCAGCGCAGTGGCCTGCACCACGACCACGTCGATATAGGCAATCAACCCGGCCTTGTACTGGTTCTGGGTCAGGCGCAACGAATCGCGCGCGGCATCCAGCGCTTCCTGACGCACCGCCGCTTCGTCTTCATACACCTTCAATTGCACCAGGTAGTTTTCCACCTCGCGGAAACCGTCGAGCACGGTTTGACGGTACTTGGCGACGGTCTGGTCATAGACCGCTTCGGTGCGGTCGACTTCGGCGGAACGGATCCCGCCATCGAATATCGGCAAGTCCAGTTTCGGACCGACCGACCAGAAGCGGTTGGGCAGCGTAAAAAGGTCTTTCGAGGTACTGCTGCTGTAACCGCCGCTCATGCTCAGGGTCAGGTCCGGGTAGTACGCCGCTTTCGCCACGCCGATATTGGCGTTGGCGGCGATCACCGAGCGCTCGGCCGAGGCGATGTCCGGGCGCCGCTCCAGCAATTGCGAAGGCAGGCTCAGTGGAATCTGCGGCAGGTTCGGAATGTTCTGGGTTTCGGCGATGCTGAATTCCGCCGGCGCCTGCCCGGTGAGCACGGCGATAGCGTTTTCGAACTGTGCGCGTTGCCAGATCAGGTCCACCAGATCGCCCTGGGTACTTTTCAACTGGGTCTGCGCCTGCGCCACCGCATCGCGCCCGGAGATCCCGGCACGGTATTGGTTCTGGGTCATTTGCAGCGACTTCTCGTACGCCGCCACCGTCGACTCAAGCAAGCGCTTCTGTTGATCGATCACGCGCAGTTGCAGGTAGTTTTGCACCAGATCCGACTGCTGGCTCAGGCGCATTGCCGCCAGATCGGCAAAGCTTGCCTGCGCGCTGGCTTCGTTGGCTTCAAGTCCGCGACGCAACTTGCCCCAGACATCCGCCTCCCAACTCACACCCAACTGCGCATTATAGGTATCGCGAATCCCGCTGGAGGAACTGCTCAAACTGGAACTGCTGCTGCCAGTGCCTTGGCTGGAGCGGGTCTTGCCCACGCTCAGGTCGACATTGGGGTAAAACGCCCCACGGGCACTGCGCACCAGGGCCTGGGCCTGACGGTACTGGGCTTCGGACTGGGCGACGGTCTGGTTGGCGCTGTTGAGTTTCTCCACCAGAGCGTTGAGTTGCTGATCGCCATACAGTTCCCACCAGGCGCCACGGGCCAGCGAGTCGCTGGGGTTGGCCTGACGCCAGCCCTTGGCTTCTTTGTATTGCGCGACTTCAGCGGTCTGCGGACGCTGATAGTCAGGGCCGACGGCGCAGGCACTGAGCATCGCCACGCACAGCGACAGGCTCAACAGACGTGAACCCCGAGCAGTGGCCAGATTGAGAAGCGAACGGTCAGTCATAGCGGAGTTTCCAGAGCGGCGTCAGTACGCACGCCACGCCACTTGTTGAAGCGGTGGCGCAGCTTGTCGAGATAGAGGTAAACCACCGGGGTGGTGTAAAGGGTCAGCACCTGGCTGAAGATCAGCCCGCCGATAATCGTCAGGCCCAGCGGTTGGCGCATTTCCGCACCCTCGGCGCGGCTGAGCAGCAACGGCAAGGCGCCGAGGATTGCCGCCAGGGTAGTCATCAGAATCGGGCGTAGCCGTTGCAGGCAGGCGCTGCGGATCGACTCCAGCGGCGACAGCCCCTGATGGCGCTCCAGTTGCAGCGCCAGGTCGATCATCAGGATCGCGTTTTTCTTCACCACGCCGATCAGCAGGAACAGCCCGAGCAACGAGATCAGGCTGAACTCGCCACCCAGCGCATAGATCGACAGCAACGCGCCGACCCCGGCCGACGGCAGCGTCGAGAGAATCGTCAGCGGGTGAATGTAGCTTTCATACAGCACCCCGAGTACCAGATACACCGCCAGCAGCGCGCCAAGAATCATGAACGGCTGGCTTTTCTGGGTCGCGGCAAAGGCGTCGGCGGTGCCGGCCATTTTCGCAATCACGTCTTCCGGCAAACCGACCTTGGCAATCGCCCGCTCGATCGCCGCGCTGCCCTGCTCCACCGTCACCCCTTCGGCCATGTCGAAGGCGATGCTTTCGGAGGCGAACTGGCCTTCGTGGCTGACCCGGTCGTCTTCCAGGCTGCTCTCATAGTGGGCGATGGTCGACAACGGAATCCGTGCGCCGTCAGCAGTGATCACCTGCACTTG
Organism: Pseudomonas sp. P8_229; assembly: GCF_034008635.1. Taxonomy (NCBI): domain Bacteria; kingdom Pseudomonadati; phylum Pseudomonadota; class Gammaproteobacteria; order Pseudomonadales; family Pseudomonadaceae; genus Pseudomonas; species Pseudomonas sp. P8_229. The sequence continues at coordinate 6,310,983 of NZ_CP125378.1, forward strand.
CTTGAGCGTTACCGGATCCTGCGCGTACTTCGGATTGACCTCCATCACCACCTGGTACTGGTTGAGGCTGTCGTAGATAGTCGAGATCTGCCGCTGGCTGTAGGCGTTGTTCAACACCGCCGTGACCATGTTCATGTCGACCCCGAGGCGCTTGGCCTGATCGCGGTCGACAACCAGCGTTACTTGCTGTGCACCGCGCCCTTCGCGGGCATCGATGGCTGTCAGCTCAGGCAAAGCGCGCAAGGCAGTGACGACTTTCGGATACCACTCGCGCAACGCCCCCAGATCGCCGCTTTGCAGGATATAGCTGTATTGCGAGGTGGTCTGTTCGCGGCCACCGCCAAATTGCAGGTCCTGGTCCGCCATCAACATCAGTTGGGCACCGGGTACCTTGGGCATTTCCTTGCGCAGGCGTTCGATGACCTTCTGCGCCGACAGGTTGCGTTCCTTGATCGGTTTCAGGCGCACCAGCATGAACGCGTTGTTGGTGCCGTTGGTGCCGCCAATGAAGCCGGCCACACTCTCGACCGCTTCGTCCTTGAGCACGGCGCGGCGGAAGGTTTCCATTTTCGGCTGCATCACGCTGAACGACAGGCCGTCATCACCGCGCACGAAACCGATCAACTGGCCGGTGTCCTGCTGCGGCATGAACGTCTTGGGCACCACCACATACAGCGCGACGTTGACGCCGACCGTGATGATCAGGCTGAGCAGGGTCAGACGCCGATGACGCAGCACCCAGTCGAGGCTGCTGGCGTATTTGCCGACCATCCAGTCGTTGGTCTTGCGGCTCCAGCGTTGCAGGCGGTTTTCCTGGCCCGGCGTGTGCGGCTTGAGCCAGCGCGCGCAGAGCATCGGCGTCAGGGTCAGCGAGACCACCAGCGAGACCACGATCGCCGCCGCCAGGGTGATGGAGAATTCGCGGAACAGGCTCTCGACAATCCCGCCCATGAACAGGATCGACAGGAACACCGCCACCAGCGAAACGTTCATCGAGAGCAAGGTGAAACCGACTTCCTTGGCCCCGAGATAGGCAGCCTTCATCGGTTTGACGCCGTCGTCGATGTGCCGGGAAATGTTCTCCAGCACCACGATGGCATCGTCCACCACCAGTCCGGTGGCCAGAATCAGCGCCATCAGCGACAGGTTGTTCAGCGAGAAGCCATACAGGTACATCACCGCGAAGGTGCCCACCAGCGACACCGGTACCGCCAGCGTCGGAATCAGCGAGGCACGGAAGTTACCGAGAAACAGGAACACCACCAGAATCACCAGCGCCACGGCAATCAGCAGGGTCATTTCCGCTTCGTGCAGCGTAGCCTTGATCACTGGCGAACGGTCCATCGCCAGGTTCAGCTTCACACTGGCCGGCAGCACCGCTTGCAGGGCTGGCAACTGGGCCTTGATCTCGTTGACCGTCTCGATGATGTTGGCGCCGGCCTGGCGGTTGATCACCAGCAGCACCGCCGCGTCATCGTTGAAGAAGCCGCTGTTGTAACGGTCTTCGACGCCGTCGCTGACCTTGGCTACGTCCTTCAGCCGCAGGGCCGCGCCGTTGTTGTAATGGATGATCAGCGATTCGTAATCCTTGGCCTTTTCCAACTGGTCGTTGGCCTGGATCTGCCACAGGCGCTCGCCGTCTTCGACCGAACCCTTGGGCCGGCGCACGTTGGCCCCGGCAATGGTCTTGCGCACATCGTCGAGCGCGACGCCGTACTGATTCAGCGCCTGCGGTTCGAGTTCGATGCGTACCGCCGGCAGCGAACTGCCGCCGATCTGCACTTCACCCACGCCCTGCACCTGGGACAGGCTCTGGGACAGGATGGTCGAGGCGAGGTCGTAGAGCTGGCCTTTTTCCAGCACGTCCGAGGTCAGCGACAGCACCATGATCGGCGCCTGCGACGGGTTGACCTTCTTGTAGGTCGGCATGCTGCGCATCCCGCTTGGCAGCAGGTTGCGCGACGCGTTGATCGCCGCCTGCACCTCACGCGCCGCGCCGTTGATGTCGCGGTCGAGGTCAAACTGCAGAATGACCCGGGTCGAGCCCTGGCTGGAGCGGCTGCTCATGGTGTTGACGCCGGCGATCGCGCCGAACGAACGCTCCAGCGGCGTGGCGACCGTGGACGCCATCACCTCGGGACTGGCACCGGGCAGGCTGGCCTGGACCACGATCACCGGGAAATCCATTTGCGGCAGCGGCGACACCGGCAACAGACCGAAGCTGACGCCACCCAGCAGCATGATCGCCAGGCTCAGAAGCATCGTCGCGACCGGGCGCTTGATGAAAGGACCGGAGAGGTTCATTGACCACAATCCCCGACTTCACCGCACTCCCCTGTAGGAGTGAGCCTGCTCGCGATAGCGGTGTGTCTGCCCCCACTGATATTGAATGTGCCGGCCTCATCGCGAGCAGGCTCACTCCTACAGGGGTTATGTGTCAGGGCAGTCATACCGACACCTCTTCGCGGTCGGCATTGGTCTTGCCGAAGCGCCGACCCAGGCGGTCGAAATACAGGTAGATCACCGGCGTGGTGAACAGGGTCAACACCTGGCTCACCAGCAGCCCGCCGACCATCACCAGACCCAGCGGTTGACGCAATTCAGCGCCGGAACCGGTAGCCAGCATCAGCGGCACCGCACCGAACAACGCGGCCAGGGTGGTCATCAGGATCGGCCGGAAGCGCAGCAGCGCAGCCTGATAGATCGCCTGTTCCGGCGCCATGCCCTGGGTGCGCTCGGCGTCGAGGGCGAAGTCGATCATCATGATCGCGTTCTTCTTGACGATACCGATCAGCAGGATGATGCCGATGATCGCGATCATGCCCAGGTCATTGCCGCTGAGCAGCAAGGCCAGCAAGGCGCCGACCGCCGCCGACGGCAAGGTCGAGAGGATGGTGATCGGGTGGATATAACTCTCGTAGAGCACGCCGAGCACGATGTACATGGTCACCACCGCCGCCAGAATCAGCAGCAAGGTGCTCGACAGCGAGGCCTGGAACGCTTCGGCCGCGCCCTGGAACTGGGTCTGCACGCCAATCGGCATGCCGATGTCCTTCTGCACCTGATCGATGATGTCCACCGCGTGCCCCAACGCCACACCGGGTGCGAGGTTGAACGACATCATCACCGCCGGGAACTGACCGATGTGAGTGATCGCCAGTTGCGCCTGACGCTCCTCGACGTGGGCCAGACTCGACAGACGCACCTGCGCGCCGTCCGTGGTCTTGACGTGAATCTGGTCCAGCGCTGCCGGCCCGATCTTCTCTCCGGCCTGCGCCTGCAGCACCACACGGTACTGGCTGGCCTGGGTGTAAATGGTCGAAATCTGCCGCTGACCGAAGGCGTCGTACAGCGCGTCGGTGATGTTCTGCACCGAAACGCCGAGACGCGAGGCCGCGTCGCGGTCGATCACCAGATAGACCTGCAGGCCCTTGTCCTGCAAGTCACTGGCAACGTCGGTCAGTTCCGGACGCTCGGCCAGTGCCTCGACCAGCCGCCCGCTCCACTGGCCAAGCAATTCGGCGTCCGGCGAGGACATGCTGAACTGGTACTGCGTCCGGCTCACCCGGTCTTCAATAGTCAGGTCCTGCACCGGCTGCATGAACAGACGGATGCCGACCAGTTTGTCCAGTTGTGGCTGCAGACGCGCGATCACTTGGGTGGCGCTCAGGTCACGCTGACCGTGAGGCTTGAGGTTGATCAGCAAGCGCCCGCTGTTGAGCGTGGCGTTGTCGCCGTCGACGCCGATGTAGGACGACAGGCTCTCCACCGCTGGATCTTCCAGAATCACCTTGGCCAGCGCCTGCTGACGCTCGCCCATGGCGGCAAAGGAGATCGACTGCGGCGCCTCGGAAATGCCCTGGATCACCCCGGTGTCCTGCACCGGGAAGAAACCCTTGGGTACCACCATGTACAGGAACACAGTCAGCGCCAGCGTGCCGATGGCCACCAGCAGGGTCAGCGGTTGGTGCTTGAGTACCCACTGCAACTTGCGCCCGTAGGCGGCGATCATCCAGTCGATGAAGGCGCCGCTGGCCCGGTAGAAACGACCGTGCTCGTGGGCTTCCGGCTCACGCTTGAGCAGTCGCGCGCACATCATCGGGGTCAACGTCAGCGAGACCACCAGGGAAATCAGGATCGCCACCGCCAGAGTGATGGCGAACTCGCGGAACAGCCGCCCGACCACATCGGCCATGAACAGCAGCGGAATCAGTACCGCGATCAGCGACAGAGTCAGGGAAATCAGGGTGAAGCCGATCTGCTTGGCGCCCTTGAGCGCGGCCTGCATCGGGCTATCGCCCTCTTCGATGAAGCGCGCGATGTTCTCGAGCATGACGATGGCGTCGTCGACCACAAACCCGGTGGCAATGGTCAGCGCCATCAGGGTCAGGTTATTGACCGAGAACCCGGCCAGATACATCACGCCGAACGTGCCGATCAGCGACAGCGGCACGGCCACCGACGGAATGATCGTCGCACTGGCGCGGCGCAGGAACAGGAACGTCACCATCACCACCAATGCAATGGCGATCAGCAGTTCGTGCTGCACATCGGTAACCGAGGCGCGGATGGTCTGAGTGCGGTCGGTGAGTACGGTGACGTCGAGGCCGGCCGGCAGGTTGTCGGTGATGCTCGGCAGCAACGCCTTGATGCGGTCGACCACCTCGATCACGTTGGCACCCGGCTGACGCTGGATGTTCAGCAGCACCGCCTGATTCTGGTTGGCCCACGCCGCCAGACGCTCGTTCTCGGCACCGTCGACGATCTCCGCGACATCCTTGAGCCGCAACGGCGCGCCGTTCTTGTAGGCGAGGATCAGGTTGGCGTAGTCCTTGGGCGAGGTCAGCTGATCGTTGGCGTCGAGCATCGACACCCGCGTCGGGCCGTCAAAGTTGCCTTTCGGCTGGTTGACGTTGGAGGCGCTGATCAAGGTGCGCACGTCCGACAGGTTCAGGCTGTTCGCGGCCAGCGCTTCCGGGTTGACCTTGATGCGCACCGCCTGACGTTGACCGCCGGCAATGCTGACCATGCCGACACCGCTGATCTGGGCGATTTTCTGCGCCATGCGCGTATCGACCAGGTCGTTGAGCTTGGGCAGCAGCATGGTTTTCGAGGTGATCGCCAGGGTCAGCACCGGGGTGTCTGCCGGGTTGACCTTGTTGTACACCGGCGGCGCCGGCAAATCGGTTGGCAGCAGGTTGGTCGCGGCGTTGATCGCGGCCTGCACCTGCTGTTCGGCGACGTCCATGTTGATGTCGAGGCTGAAACGCAGGGTCAGCACCGAAGCGCCGCCGGAACTGGTCGAGGCCATTTGCGTCAGGCCCGGCATCTGTCCGAACTGGCGTTCGAGCGGTGCGGTCACGGCGCTGGTCATCACGTCCGGACTGGCGCCGGGATACAGGGTCATGACGCGGATGGTCGGGTAATCGACCTGCGGCAATGCCGAGACCGGCAGCAGGCGATAGGCAATCAGGCCGGCCAGGACAATGGCCAGCATGCTCAGGGTGGTGGCTACCGGACGGAGGATGAACAGCCGCGAAATGTTCATGCGCCCTTCTTGGCCTTGTCAGTCACGGCGGTGTCCGGTGCACTGGCGGCGGGCTTGCCCTGCAAGTGCCCGGTCGGCGTGGTCGGCACGTCATTGCTGTCGTTGACCACTTCCACTTCGCTGCCTTCCTTCAGGCGGTCGGTGCCTTCGAGCACCACGCGGTCGCCCGCCGCCAGGCCTTCGGTGATCACGGTGTTGTTGCCGTCGCTGGCGCCGATCTTCAACTGGCGAATGGTGACTTTCTTGTCGCCGTCCAATGCGTAAACGAAAGTGCCGTTGGTGCCGAACTGAATCGCGGCCGACGGTGCCAGCACCACGCCTTTCAGGGTGTCTGCCAGCAGGTGCACATTGACAAACTGATTGGGGAACAGCGACTGGTCGCGGTTATCATAACGGGCCTTGAATTTCAGGGTGCCGGTGGCGACGTCGATCTGGTTGTCGAGGCTTTGCAGCACGCCGCTGGCCTGGATTCTGGTGTCGCCACGGTCCCACGCTTCGGCCGGCAATTTGGCACCGCTGTGGTAGCGCGCGAGCACGGTTTCAAGGCTGTTTTCCGGCAGGGTGAAGACCACGCTGATCGGTTGGGTCTGAGTGATGACCGCAAGGAACGTGGTGTCGTTGGCGGCTACCAGGTTGCCGACGTCGAGCTGACGCAGGCCGACGCGACCGGCAATCGGCGCGCGGATTCTGGTGAATTCAAGATTGAGCTTGGCGTCGTTGACCGCCGCCTGATTGGTCTTGACCGTGCCCAGATACTGGCCGACCAGCGCTTCGGCGGTGTCCAGGGTCTGCTTGGCGATGCTGTCTTCCTTGTACAGGCCGCGATAACGCTCGACATCGACCTGAGCGTTTTTCAGTTGCGCCTGATTCTGCAGCAAGGTGCCTTCCGCCTGCAGCAAGGCGTTCTGGTACGGACGCGGATCGATCTCTGCCAGCAGGTCGCCGGCCTTGACCATCTGCCCTTCCTCGAAATTGATCTTCACCAGTTCGCCCCCCACCCGGCTGCGCACATTGATGGTGTTGAGCGCGGTGACTGTGCCCAGCGCCTTGTAATACAGCGGGAAATCACCGGTGACCGCCGGGGCTACACGCACCGGAATCGGCCCGGCCGCGCCACCGAAGCCCGGTCGCATCATCCCCGAACGTCCGGCATGGCCGGTCGCAGCCTTGTCGGCGCCCTCCTTGTGGGCCGAACCGGCGGGCCAGAACTTCCAGCACAGTACGGCGATGACCAACAGGACGAGCAAGCTGATCAGCCAGCGGCGGGAGTTGCGAGGGGACGATTGCATGGATTGATTGACCATTGGGCGCGTGGGCTTCTTTTACGGGAGGCTGAACGATAAGCACTGGCAGGGAATTAGCAAAGCAGCTTTACCGGCAATTTACCTTCAACTTACGTTTCAAGGTGTGAGGCAAAACACTGATACACAAATGAAAACGGCCTGGACAGGGCCAGGCCGTTAACAATTGTAAAAGCGCTTATTTCAGAACGGCGAGTGCTGCTTCGTAGTTCGGCTCTTCAGCGATTTCCTTGACCAGCTCGCTGTGCAGCACGTTGTCGTTTTCATCCAGAACCACCACGGCACGGGCGGTCAGGCCTTTCAGCGGGCCGTCAGCGATGGCTACGCCGTAGTTCTGGATGAACTCGGCGCCACGCAGGGTCGACAGATTCTGCACGTTTTCCAGACCTTCGGCGCCGCAGAAACGGGCCTGGGCAAACGGCAGGTCAGCCGAGATGCACAGCACCACGGTGTTGGCGACGTCGTTGGCCTGGGCGTTGAACTTGCGTACCGAAGTGGCGCAGGTCGGGGTGTCGACGCTTGGGAAGATGTTCAGCACTTTGCGCTTGCCGGCGAAGCTCGCCAGGGTGACGTCGGACAGATTGCCGGCAACCAGAGAAAAGGCTGGTGCCTTGGAACCGGCTTGTGGCAACTGGCCGTTGACTTGAACCGGGTTGCCCTTGAGGGTGACTTGAGCCATGACTTGAGTCCTTCTAGCGTTTTGGTTGGAAAGCATGCAAGAGGCCGAAGTTAACCACGAAATTGTCCGACGACCTATGCCCAGACTGAAATTGTTAGGTGCTCGCACAAAAAATTGTATACAACCCGCAAAAATCCCCCCTCAGGGGATTTGCGTGGTCATTTGAGCAATTGCAGCATGTTGCGGTGCCGCGCCTCGAAGATTCGCCGCATGTACGCGTCCACCAGCAGACGCTCGCTGAACCGCCCGCCAAGCGCTGCATATGTCACCTGATCGGTATAAAGAGTACCGCCCTCACCCGCGGCCACCCGATGTTCATGACGAAAGGCACGCAGCGGCCCCTTGAGCATCTCATCGACAAAATGGCTGTTACCGACTTCGCGAATCACCACCGTCCAGTTTGATGGAATCAGGTTGAACATCCAGTGCCGAAAGCGGAACTGGCGCCCGGCTTCGATCCGTAGATTGTTCAGGTCGACATCGCCCAGCGGCGTGACGCGCTCCGGGAAGATCTTCGGAAAATTCGTCCCGTCCAGACAAAAGTCGAGCACTTGGGCCGGTGTGCGGGCGGGAATCAACGTTGTGAGTTTCAGGACTGGCATGGCCGACACACTCCGTATGCAGGGGATGCTTGTTAAAACGCAGGTCTGCATCTTTTATTTAGAAGCCTGTCGATTTAAGCCCCGCCCGTTCGACTAAGCAATGAATCCCCACCCAATCCACGGAGCAACCACCATGCGATTCATGATCCTTGTCAAAGCCAGCGCCGACTCCGAAGCCGGCATCATGCCCAGCGAAAAGCTGATCACCGCCATGGGCAATTTCAACGAAGAACTGGTCAAGGCCGGCATTCTCATCGACGCCGATGGCCTGCACCCCAGCAGCAAAGGCGCCCGCGTGCGCTTCTCCGGCGAAAAGCGCACCGTCATCGACGGGCCGTTCATCGAAACCAAGGAGCTGGTGGCCGGTTACTGGATCTGGGAAGTGAAGTCGAAAGAGGAAGCCATCGAGTGGGTCAAACGCTGCCCCAACCCGATGCCGGGCGAGTCCGAAATCGAGATTCGGCAAATATTCTCGGCAGAGGATTTCGGCGCCGAGTTCACCCCGCAAGCGCGCGAACAAGAAGAGCGCATCCGCGAACAGGCCAAGAAAAACGGCTGAACCAATATCCCCCTGCAGGCTGCGATTTTTTGATATTGATCGACTAAAACAAGATCAAAAGATCGCAGCGACAGCTACTGAATCGGTCAGTCGGGCATCGAGCGGATTATGTCCGCCAGATCATCCTTGGTTATTTCATTGGCTTTGATAGCAGCGGCGATATCTGTTTTGGAAAGAGGGAAACGCTTGAATATTTCTTTCAAAACTTCCGCATCAACATTGGCCAACCAAAGCGGGTCGATAAAGGAACCACCATACTCAGGTTTCATCGCTACTTCTTCGTGTGCAATCGCACCTTTATGGTTGAGATACACCACATAACGATCATGCCCTTCAGGGAAACTTTTATCGTGATATAGCGTAGTACCCAAAGGCAGGACATAGTAGTTCTCGTCGCCATCGGGTCCTTCAATCAGCAACGGCTCTTTGGTTTTGATCATTTTCATATCGTGCCCCTTCGCAATATCGCCAAAAATCAGAAAAGCCAAAAAAATCGCATTTACGGATAAAACTGCCACCAACCATAGGCCCAGGCGCCTATTTGTAAACGTTTTTCTTATCATAGGGAGCCTCGGTATTTGCTTCGAGCATGGCTTGTAAATCCGCAGGCATGAAGATCCCATCCTTCGGACTACTTTGCGTACGCGCTGCCTGTCTCTCGATGAAAGAGAGACCTCTCATCTCATTATATTTCGCCGGATTCTGCACAATTGACTTACCCGAAACCTTTGCCCCGGCTATTGTCACGGTTGTGCAGTTGTTCGTCGTCGGATGATAGTTGGACGGCAAGACATACCGTGCTGAAGTCGCAGTCTTTTTTCTCTGTTCTTTTTGCTGAGCGATAATGCCATCGAAATGAGCGATCACCGCCTCCGCCTTTGCGTTATCCAAAGAATAAACAAAACCTGTTGTTGTACGCCCCAAACTGTTCTCACCAGAGATGTAGGCTTTGAAGGAAGTCCAAACGTTCAGCACGCCCTCCCCCTCACTATCGAATGTGCCCCACGTCTTACCATAGCGGCCAAAGTCATAGGTGATGTCTTTGCTGCCGACCACCAAGTGTAAAGCCGCGTGTCCGAAAGGATGCTCTTCTTTATCGCGGGTGTAAGGACCACCCACCAGTACTTCCATGTAGGCACCGGACACGACTATCTGGTTGGTCTTTGTGGTTTTCCCCGATGCGCCTGTATTTTTTGCTGCCTGTGTTGTGCTGGTAGTTTTAGTAGGCTGAACCATTAAAGATGTTCCGCATCTTCAAGCTTCGGAAACTTTATGCTGCAACTCCCCCTGGGAATATTTGCAACATGCACAAAGCCATTTTCGTCAAGGGCGCCTGTCATCAAGGTTCCATCCGGAAGCGTCAATTCATAAGCCTCGTTGGCCATGGGCTCATCTCTTTCGTTCAGCAACTGAAACTCGACAAAAGTCTTTTCTTTCAGAAACTGCGAGAAGAAACTGGTGGGGGCGCCACCACCAGACTCGCCGACGAAGGTATCGGGTGAGCCGGCGGTAATCGTCGCTCCGCATGCCGTTTGCGAGCCAACATGGGCAACGTCTTTCCCCAACCCGAAAACATGGGGAGCGCCCGTCGTTATGGGATTGCTGCCGTGAACCGGGCAGGAATAGATATCTCCTACCAAAGCCACAGGGGTTGAATTAACAAAAACAGGACTTGATCCAGTGGTGATATTTCCGCCGTGACTCCCTGGATCTCGAGCCTTGCGACTGGCTTTCCTGCCATCGTTTCTCTCCTTTGAATATCACGATTTGCAGATGTTACCTGATCTTTGATGAGTCCAGAGCGATCAAGCCCCATTCTTGCTGAACGCCTTGCCTCGTGATTGCGCTGCACTTCCTTGATCAATGCTTTGATTTCTGCCAATCCCTACTCAGGCGACTCTGAAATCGAGATTCGGCAGATATTCTCGGCAGAGGATTTCGGCGCCGAGTTCACCCCGCAAGCGCGCGAACAAGAAGAGCGCATCCGCGAACAGGCCAAGAAAAACGTTTGAATCCGCAAACACTTGCTGAATTTGAGATCGCCATCGCGGGCAAGCCACGCTCCCACAGGTACGTCGCCAGTCACATCATTTGTAGGCGCCCTCAATCCTGTGGGAACGTGGCTTGCCCGCGATGGCGCGATCTCTGGTAAAAAACTTAACCATCAAGTACACAATGCAAGTGTGACCCTGTACACAAAACTAAAGAATTAACCCATTCGACTGGCTAAGTCCCCATAAGCTGCTAGCGTCAATCGGACGTGTCCTACAGGCTTGATAAGAAAGGGATTACGACCAAACGGCCGACAAGTGCCGAACTGTCTATAAGCCACCAGGGAAGCGGGGATGACGTTCAATCGAGTGGGGAAGACTCTCTTTCTGGCCGGATCGCTGGCCGCTACGTGCGCGCAGGCGGACAACGCCGAAGACGCCAATAAAAGCAACAACCCGTTGAACATTGCTCCTGGCGCGAATCTGCAGGACTACTACACCCCCAGGCTCTACGACACCAACGCGCACACCAACGACGTGTTGCTGCGCGGCGCCCTGCCGCTAGCCCCCAACGACTTCATCGGTGTCCCGCAACTGGTGCGCGCAACATTGCCGATCAGCACCCGCCCCGACCCGCACAATGGCTACAGCACCGGCATCGGTGATCTGAATCTGTTCGATATCTTCATCCTGAAAACCGAGGGTGTGCAGCTCGGCATCGGGCCGCTGATTACCGCGCCGACCGCCGAACAGGACGAACTGGGCACCGGCAAATGGCAGGGTGGCCTGGCCGCAGTGGCCATCGATTCGTCGCCGCGCGGCCTGCTCGGCGCACTGCTGCAATACCAGAGTTCGTTTGCCGGCGACAGCGACCGCGCCCACGTCGAAAGCGCCACGATGCAGCCGTTCATCATCCATAACCTGGAAAAAGGCTGGTACCTGCGCTCCACCGGCACCTGGTCCTTCGACCTGAAAAACAACACCCACTACATCCCCATCGGGCTGGGCCTGGGCAAGGTCTGGAAGTCCGGCAGCAACATCCTCAACGCTTTATCGAGCCGCAGTGGACCGCTGACCGCAAGGGCGACGGCCTGCCGCAGTTCACCCTGTACACAGGCATCAACGTAACGTTCGGAAAATAAGGATATTGCGATGCACATTGCACTGCGCGCCGCCGGTTTCAGCCTCATGACATTGTTCGCCAGTTGCGGCGTCGGTGCGCAGGACCTGGATACCCGCATTGGCAAGATCGCCATGGACGGCGAGTTACCGGCCCATGATTCGATTGCCAGGCTGTACGCCGAACTGGATTTCCAGCAGGCCACCCAGAGTTATCTGTGGGCCTTGCCGCTGGTGTCTTACGCCCAGTGGCAGGAAGAGTTTCGCGACAAGCTGGGTGCGCGCAGCGGCGACCTGATGGTCCTCAACAGCTACGAAGACAAGCTCGGCGTGATCACCGCCAACGCCACCACCCCCTACATTCTGGGCTTCGTCGACCTGAGTGAAACCGGGCCACTGGTGATCGAGTTGCCGCCAGGCCCCACTGCCGGCGGTATCGGCGATTTCTGGCAGCGGGCAATTATCGACATGGGCCAGACCGGTCCCGACAAGGGCCAGGGCGGCAAATATCTGGTGCTGCCTCCCGGCGCCGAGCCACCAGCGGATGCCGGCCAGTATTACCTGGCCAAATCGGAAACCATGAACGTGCTGGTGGGGTTTCGCGTACTCGATCCGGACCCGGCCAAAGGCAAGGCGCTGGTCGAGCAGTTCAAGATGTACCCGTACGCCCAACGCAGCGCCCCTGGCAAAACCCGCCTGCTTTCACCGCAAGGCAAACCGTGGTCCGGCACGCAGCCCCGAGGCATTGCCTATTGGCAGCGCCTGCACCAGATCATCCAGAAAGAACCGGTCAACGAACGTGACCGCTTCTACATGGCGATGCTTGCCAGCCTCGGCATCGAGAAGGACAAACCGTTTAATCCCAATACCCAGCAACGCAAGGCATTGGAAGAAGGGGTGCAGGTCGGCGAATTGATCGCCAAGGCCAACACCTTCGCCAAACGTTTTCCCGACGCCCAGTACTGGCCCGACCGGCATTGGGACAGGGTGCTGAACATCGCCGAGCCGTCGCAACGCGTGACGTATTACGACCAGTTGTGGGAACGCAGCGCGTGGTTCTACGAGGCGGTCACCAACACCAAAGGCATGATTTCCCGGACGCCCGGGCTGGGCCAGACCTACCTCGGCGCCTACTCCGACGCCAAAGGTGACTGGCTCGACGGCGGCAAGAGTTATCGCCTGCACGTCGGCGCCAACCCGCCGGCCAAGCAGTTCTGGTCGATGACCGTGTACGACATCGACAGCCGCTGTCTGATCGACAACCCGCAGCGCAAGGCTGACCTGTCTTCGCGTCAGGACTTGAAGAAAAACGCCGACGGTTCGGTGGACCTGTACTTCGGCCCTACCGCGCCCAAAGGGTTCGAGAACAACTGGGTGCAAACCCTGCCGGGCAAACACTGGTTCAGTTATTTCCGTCTGTACGCGCCGACCGAAGCGTATTTCGACAAAAGCTGGAAACTCGACGACATCACGCTCGCGCCATAAACAAGGACGCACCATGCACACACGCAGTCTGTTGCTGACCGGCCTCGCCCTTACTCTGAGCACCAGCGTCTGGGCCGATTTCAGCGCCACCCCCGAAGAGGCTCGGGGCATTGCCAAAGAGGCTTATCTGTATGGTTTCCCGGTGGTGGAGATGTACAAGACCCTGTACACCCAGGCCGTCGACAGCAAAAGCCCGAACTACAAGGCGCCATTCAACCAGATCGGCAACACCGCCAAGGCCTTCACCGCCAAGGACACCGCTTTCGTCACACCGAACGCCGACACGCCCTACTCGTTCGTCTGGATGGACCTGCGCGCAGAACCGCTGATCCTCACCTTGCCACCGATCGAGGAACACCGTTACTACTCGGTGCAGTTGATCGACGCCTACACGCAGAATTTCGCTTATCTGGGCACCCGCAGCACCGGTAACAATGGTGGCCATTTCATGATTGCCGGGCCGGAGTGGCAGGGCCAGCAACCGGTGAATATCGATCGCCTGCTTCGCAGCGAAAGCAACATCACTTACGCGCTGTACCGCACGCAATTGTTCGATGAAAGGGATCTGGGCAAGGTCAAGCAGATCCAGAAAGGCTACAAGGTCGAAACCCTCAGCCATTACCTGAAACAGAAAGCCCCGGCCCCGGCCCCGAAAGTCAGCTGGCCGAAACCCACGCCGACCATGAGCGAAACCCCGGATCTGTTCCGTTACCTGAACTTCATGCTCGCCTTCACGCCGCCGCAGGACGTCGAGAAAGACCTGCTCGCGCGTTTCGCCAAAATCGGCATCGGTGCCGGCCAGCCGTTTGATCCGGGCAAACTCACTGCCGAGCAGCGCAAGGCACTGGAGGACGGCATCAGCGACGCCAAGGCTGAATTCGCCGCGTTCAAAAAAGACCAGGTCGACGCGCACAAGGTCAGCAGCGGTGACTTGTTCGGCACTCGCGATCACCTCAAGGGCAACTACCTGTACCGCTACGCCGGGGCCAACATGGGCATTTTCGGCAACTCGGCCGAAGAGGCGAACTACATCGGCTACTTCGTTGACAAGGACGGGCAACCGGTCGACGCCTCGAAACACGATTACACCCTGCATTTCGACAAGGGCGCCCTGCCCCCGGCCGATGCGTTCTGGTCGCTGACGATGTACGACGGCAAGAACAAATTGCTGGTGGCCAACCCGCTCAACCGCTACCTGATCAACTCGCGGATGCTCCCCGAGCTGAAGCTCGATGCCGACGGCGGCCTGACCCTGTATGTGCAGCACAAGAACCCGGGCAAGGACCAACAGGCCAATTGGCTGCCGGCACCGAACGGGCCTTTCTACGGGATCTTGCGTCTTTATCTGCCAAAACCGGAAGTGGCCAGTGGCCAGTGGCGAATGGAGAATGCCGCCACTGACCCCGGTCAACTCAAAACAATAAGCGGAGTCAGTGATGGTCAAGCCTTACGTTGTGCGTCCTCTGTTGGCGCTGTGCATGATCGGCAGTCCGCTGCTGTACGCCGCCGAGGGTGGTGTGGGTCGACCGATCACCGGTCAACAGGTGTTTTCCAATGCCGGGATCGTACCGCCGGAACCCGGCTGGGTCGTCTCGGTGACCAGCATCTGGTACGACGGCTCGCTCAAGGGCAATCGTGGTGCACCGATTTCCGGTGAAATCAGTGCCGGGATCGACATGAAAGTCTCCTACACCATGACCAACCTGACCCACATCTGGGACACCGGCAAAGGCCCGTGGAACTTTGCCTCGGCGATCGGCATTCCGTTGCAATACACCGACGTTGACGCGGCCATCACCGGCCCGCGAGGACGGACCCTCGGCACCAGCGATTCCGGCACTCAGTTTGCCGACGCGCTGGTGACGCCGATTGCCGCCGGTTACCACTTCGATGAACTGAATCACATCGCGTTCTCCCTGCCGATCTACGTGCCGACCGGTGCCTATAACGAGAACCGTCTGGCCAACCCGGGCCAGAACAACTACACGTTCATGCCGACCGTGGCCTTCACCCATCTGGATGGCAAGGGTGGCGAGTTCACCCTGTCCAGTGGTCTGGAGTTCTATACCGAAAACACCACCACGGATTATCGCAACGGCAACATCTTCACCCTCGATGCGCTGTGGACCCACGGTTTTGGCAGTGGTTGGAGCGCAGGTCTCGCGGCCGGTTATATCCAGCAGGTCACCGACGACAAGGGCCAGACCGCCGACGCACTGAATGGCTTCCGTGGCCGCTCGGTCGGTGCCGGCCCGGTGATCGGCTGGGCCGGCAAGTTCGCCGACGCCCAGGCCAACATCAGCGCACGCTGGGTACCGGAGTTCGATACCAAGAATCGCCCTGAAGGCAATGGCTTCGCCGTCAACATGACCCTGGCATTCTTCTAGACCTGCGAAGGACTGTCTCATGACTGCACTCACCGACCTCAACGCCCTGCAAGCCAGCATCGCCGAAGCGGTACTCGGCCAGGATCAAGTCATTCGGCAGATCCTTCTCGGTCTGTTGGCCAACGGGCACTTGCTGCTGGAGAGTCTGCCGGGACTGGCCAAGACCCGCACGGTCAAGGCGCTGGCCAAGCACCTGGATGCGAAAATGAGCCGGATCCAGTTCACTCCCGACCTGCTGCCCTCGGACATCACCGGCGCCGAGGTGCTGCATCAGGTCGAGGGCAAACACGAGATCCGCTTCCAGCCCGGCCCCTTGTTCGGCAACCTGATCCTCGCCGACGAGATCAATCGCGCGCCGGCCAAAGTCCAGGCAGCGCTGCTCGAAGCCATGGAGGAACGGCAGATCACTGTGGCCGGCAACAGCCATGCGCTGCCGGAGCTGTTCATTGTGGTGGCGACGCAGAACCCGATCGAACAGGAAGGCACTTATCCGCTGCCGGAAGCGCAGATGGACCGTTTTCTGATGAAAGTCCTGCTGGATTACCCCAGCGCCGCAAACGAAAGCCAGGTGCTGCGCCTGCTGCGTAACGAAGAGTTCAGCCAGGGGGCGAACACCGCGCCCGCCAAGGGCTTCAGCCTCGCGCAGGAAGTGATTTTTGCCGCGCGCAAGGAGGTCAGCGCAGTGCATGTCTCGCCGGCCATCGACACCTACCTGATCGACCTGATCAACGCCACCCGCCACCCCACCGACTACGACGAAGACCTCGCTCGCTGGATCGCCATCGGTGCCAGCCCTCGCGGCGGTATCGGCCTGGACCGCTGCGCCCGCGCCGATGCGTGGTTGCAGGGGCAGGACTTCGTTTCGCCGGACAACGTGCGCGCGGTGGTGCACCCGGTGCTGCGCCATCGCCTGCAACTGAGCTACGACGCGGTGGCTGATGGCGTGACAGCAGATCAAGTGCTGGACCGGATCCTCGACAAAGTGGCGATTCCTGCCTGAGGTTGAATATGCAGAGCAGCGACGGGCTGGTCTATGTCTCTCTGGCGCAATTGATGGCGCTGGAGTTCAAGGCCCGTGACCTGAGCTTTCTGGCGCGCCAGCCGCAGGGCAGTATCCTCGCCGGCAACCATGCCTCGCGCCTGCGCGGGCGCGGCCTGAACTTCGACGAGCTACGCCGCTATCAGCCCGGTGACGACCTGCGTCACCTCGACTGGCGTGCCTCGCTGCGCACCGGCAAACCGGTGGTGCGCACCTTTACCGAAGAGCGTGATCGCCCGGCACTGATCGTCGTTGATCAGCGCATGTCGATGTTCTTCGGCTCGCAGCGCAGCTTCAAATCTGCGCTGGCGGCTGAGCTCGCGGCGCTGACGGCATGGATGGTGTTCAACGCCGGTGACCGGGTCGGCGGGCTGGTGTTCAACGATCAGCGTATCGACAGCATCGCGCCGTTGCGCAGCCGCAAACGGGTTGAAGCGCTGCTCAGTCGCGTCGTCGAACACAATCAGGCACTGAACGCCGCCAACCCCGATGCCGAAGACGAAGACCAACTGGACAAAGCCTTGCAGCGCTGCCTGGCGCTGGCCGGGCATGACCATTTGATCTGCATCGTCAGCGACTTTGCCGGGGCTGGCGAGCGCACCTTGCAACTGATGCGACAACTGTCGGCGCACAACGACGTGATCGCCTTGCAAGTCTACGATCCGCTGGCCTTGAAGCTACCCAGCGATGGCCGGCTGCTGGTCACCCAGGGTCAGTTGCAAGTGGAACTGGCGGTCGAGAAACGCAGCGTGCATCAACCACTGGGCGATTACCTCGGCGGCCGCCTCAAGGACGTCGCCACTCTGCTGCGCCGCAGTCAGGTGCCGCTGATGATGTTCAGCACCGCTGAAGAAGCCCATCAGCAACTGCGCGCCGAGCTTGGTAAAAGTGCCGGGGCACGACGGTGAATCCGAATATTCCGAGCATCGACCAGCTCCAGGAGCTGGGCCTGCCTGCGCCCGTCAGTTATGCGCCGCAGACCTGGGGCTGGTGGGTGTTGCTGGCGATACTGTTGTTGAGCGCGTTGCTGATTGGCCTGCGCCGCTATCGGCAATGGCGACGGGATCAGTATCGGCGTGAGGCGCTACAGCGCCTGGCACAATTGCGCGGGCGAAGTGATGACCTCAGCGCCCTGCGCGAATTGCCGGAGCTGTTAAAACGCGTAGCCCTCTCAATACCCGCACATTCCCGGCACTGGAACACAACCAATGTAGGAGTGAGCCTGCTCGCGATAGCGTCATCACATTCAACCTCTGCATCGACTGACAGAGCGCTATCGCGAGCAGGCTCACTCCTACAGGGGCCCGCGGCGCTTGGGAGAGACGACTGGCAAGCCTTCCTGCAGCAGCACTGCAAAACCAGGCTGCCCGCCGATTTCAGCGAACAACTCGCACAACTCGCCTACGCCCCCGACGCCACCCTGCGCGCCCTCCCCGCCGAACAACGCCAGGCGTTGTTCGACACCTGCCAGCACTGGGTGGAGCAGCACCATGTGGCAGCTTGATTACCCGTGGCTGTTGCTGCTGTTGCCGCTGCCCTGGCTGGCTTACCGCTACCTGCCTGCCTACAACGAAGCGCGCAGCGCCGTGCGCGTACCGTTTTTTGCTGCCATGAGCCGCGCGGTCGGGCAAACACCGAGCAACGTCGGCAATCGGCGCAATCGCTGGCAACTGCTGTTGAATCTGCTGATCTGGGCGCTGATCCTGTTGGCCGCCGCGCGCCCGGTATTCGTCGAAAAACCCATCGAGCGCCAACAACCGGTGCGCGACCTGATGCTCGCCATCGATATCTCACAATCGATGGAAACCGAAGACTTCACCAACGCCGGCGGCGAGAAGATCAATCGCCTGGCGGCCGTCAAACAGGTGGTGCAAGGCTTCATCGACAAGCGCAAGGACGATCGCATCGGCCTGATCGTGTTCGGCAGCGGTGCCTATCCGCAAGCGCCGCTGACCCTCGATCACGCCAGCCTGTCGCTGTTGCTGGCCGACACTGGTATCGGCATGGCCGGGCCCAACACCGCCATCGGAGACGCGATCGGCTTGAGCCTGAAGCTGCTGGACCAGGCCCACGAGCAGGAAAAGGTGCTGATCCTGCTCACCGACGGCAACGACACCAGCAGCGCGATCACCCCGGACCATGCCGCCGAAATGGCCGCCAACAAAGGTGTGGTGATCCACACCATCGGCATCGGCGATCCGACCGCCTCGGGCGAGGCGAAGGTCAATCTGCAAGCTCTGGAACAAATCGCTCAGACCACCGGCGGGCAGTTTTTCCGGGCCGAAGACCGCAGTGCGCTGGATCAGGTCTACAGCACCCTCGACCGCCTCACCCCGCATCAGGTGAAAACCCTCAGCCACCAGCCGCAGCGCGAGTTGTTCTACTGGCCGCTGAGCGCCGCCCTGGTTCTGCTGACCCTGTATCACCTCGGCGCGCTGCTGCGTCCTCGGCTATCACTCGTCCGCCAGCGGCAGGAGGCCTGAGATGGACATCAACCTCAGTGACCTGCATTTCCTGCGTCCGCTGTGGCTGTTGCTGGCATTGTTTGCGGCACTGCTGCCGCTGATCTGGCGCCGCAGCCGCGACCTGCAGCGGCGGCTGCGCGGCAACATCGCCGAGCATCTGCTACCGCACCTGTTGGTCACTCCGCAGGATCACCAGCGCCTGCGTCCGGTGCATTGGCTGTGTACGCTGCTGATACTCGGCGCCATCGCCGCCGCCGGGCCGACCTGGGAGCAGGATCGCCCGGACTTCCTGGAGAACCGTGCGCCGCTGATTGTCGCCGTCGACTTGTCACCATCGATGGACGCCGCAGACGTGCAACCGACACGCCTGGAAGCGGCCAAACATAAGCTCCACGAGTTGATCCAGCGCCGCGCCGGTGCCCACACGGCGTTGATCGCCTACGCCGGGAGCGCGCATCTGGTGCTGCCGCCGACCGACGATCCGGCGCTGCTCGACAGCTTCATCCAGGCCTTGGGCACCGGGCTGATCGACAAACCGGGCAAGGACGTCGGCGCCGTCATCGAGCAAGCCAAACACCTGCTCAGCGCCGAGAAAACGCCCAGCACGCTGCTGCTGATCAGCGACGGCGCCGACACGGCGCAACTCGAGGGGCTCGACAAACAACTGCGCGGCAGCGCCTTGCAAGTGCTGGTGCTCGCGGTCGGCAACGAGGACGGCGGGGTCATTCAGGGCGCCAATGGCCAGCCGAAAATCGACAGCAACGGGCGCCCGGTGCTCGGCAGTTTCGATCAGGCGGCGCTCAAGCAATTGGCGTCCGCCGTCGACGCGCCGCTGGGCAGCCTGACCCTCGACGACGATGATCTGGACTGGATCGAATTGCACGCCCAACAGCACTTCCAGAGTGCCAGCGCCGAGCAGCAGGAACTGCACTGGAAAGACGCCGGTTACTGGCTGTGCTGGCCGCTGTTGCTGCTGGCACTGGTCGGCGTGCGCAAGGGCTGGAGCGTCAACTGGGTGCCGGCGCTGCTGTTGGCCGCAGGCCTTGGCTGGCCGGCCGCACCGGCGCAGGCCAACGCGCTGACCGATGCCTTCTTCACCCGCGATCAGCAAGGACGCTGGGCCTTCGAACATGAGCACTGGCCGCAAGCGGCGGCGCTGTTTGTCGATCCGTACTGGAAAGGTGTGGCGGCGTATCACGCGTCTGACTACGACCTTGCACTGGCGACCTTTGCCCGGCTGGACACGCCGCAGGCTTACTTTTATCTGGGCAACATCTACGTGCGGCGCTTCAAGTTCGTTCAGGCGATTGCCGCCTACACCCAGGCCTTGAAGCTGCAACCACAGTTCCCTGAAGCCACGGCCAATCTGGCGCTGGCGCAGGCCCTGCTCAAGGACACCGACAGCGCCGAGAAAAACGCCCCCGAGACCAAACCGGACGAAGTGAAATTCGACAAGGCACCGGGCAAGGGCCAAAGCAAAAAGGTCGAGACCGAACAAGCGGCGTCGGATGCGTTGTGGCTGCAGAACCTGAACACCTCGCCGGCGAAATTCCTCAAGCAGAAGTTCAGCTTGCAGGATCAGGCGGGAGGCAAGCCATGAACCTGAACCCCAGTTGGAGCGAGCCTGCTCGCGAAGAGGCCAGATCAGTGGCCGCAAAAATCAGCAGCCTGCTGCTGACCAGCCTGCTCAGCCTGAATGCCTTCGCCGCCACCCCGCAACTCAAAGTCCAGGCCCACCTGCAACCCGCCGAAGGCGCCATGGTCGGTGGCCTGGTCGAGCTGCAAGTCGACGTGCTCACCGACACCTGGTTCACCAGCGCTGCCACCCTGCCCGACTTGAAACTCGACGGCGCGCTGGTGATGCCGTCCGACGGCCAGGCGCAGCACCTGAACCAGACCTTCGACGGTCAATCCTTCAGCGGCATGCGCTACAGCTACCTGATCACCCCGAATGTCGCGCAGCGCTACGACATTCCGGCGCTGACCGTCAGCGCAACGCCGGGGCAGGCCAGCACCGCGATCAGTGCGCAAAGCCAACCGCTGCAGTTCAGCGCCGCCCAGCCGCCCGGTTTCAACCCCGGAGAAACACCGTTGGTGGCCAACGGCGTGCGCTTTACCCAGAGCGTAATCAACTCGGCAACGCCATTGAAAGTCGGCGACAGCATCACCCGCCAACTGACCTTGCAAGCCGACGGCGCATTGGCGATGGCCCTGCCCGTGCCGATGCTGGGTGACGTCGCCGGCCTGAGTCGCTATGTGAAAACCCCGCAAGTGAGCAACCTCGATGACGGGCGCGGCGACATTCTCGGCGGCCAGCGCATCGACAACGTCACCTACCGCATCGACAAGGCCGGCACGCACACGCTGGCCGCCATCGAGGTGAAATGGTGGGACGCCAGAACCCGCCAGATACGCACCACGCAAGTGCCGGCGGTGACATTCGAAGCGGCAGCCAACAGCGCCGACAAACCGGTGTTTTCGATCACCGAAGACCTCAAGCAACTGGGCCGCAACAACCTGTATTTCTCCACGAAGTGGCTGCTGTGGCTGGCGCTGCTCGCGGCCGTTGTTAGCGGCGGTTACTGGCTGCGCCTGGCCATCCTGAGCGCGCACCGGCAATGGCAGGCACGCCAGCACGCGCGGCAACTGGCTCGGGAACACTCGGCGGATTTCGCCTGGCAGCAAATCGAGCCGCAACTGCAAGCGCAACCGGCGCAATTGACTGCGCTGTACCTGTGGCTGCGGCGCAGCCGGCTGGGGCTGAAGCTGCTCGATGCCGGCCCACGTCTGCAAGGCCTGTTGCGCGGCCTTTACGGTCGCGAACCGACACCCGGGCAAACACTCGTTCAGCTGCGCCAATCGTTGGCTACGCTTCACAGTCAGGCCAGGCAACAGCAGCACAAACCGGCCCCGGCCCTGCGCCCGCTCAACCCCGTCCATGAAAAGGATTTCCCATGACGAACCCGCCACAGCACCGTCAACGCTTCAGTCTTGCGCTGTGGTTTGCGCTGGCATTGCCACTGCTGGCCCAGGCCACGGAACCCCTGCCGTCATGGAATGAGGGACCAGCAAAAAGCAGCATCATCGAGTTCGTGCAAGCGATCACCGACCAGAGCAGCAAGGACTTCGTCAAACCCGCCGAGCGCATTGCCGTTTTCGACAACGACGGCACCCTGTGGAGCGAGCAGCCGATGTATTTCGAGCTGCTGTTCGCCCTCGATGAAGTCAAACGCAACGCAGCGCAACACCCGGAATGGCAAACCACCCAGCCCTTCAAGGCGGTACTGGAAAACGACCACAAGGGGCTGGCCGCCGCCGGCATGGACGGTTTGCTGAAGATCGTCGGCGCGACCCACACCGGCATGACCACCGACGCTTTCGATGACCACGCCAAGACCTGGTTGAGTCAGGCGCGCCACCCGAAGACCGGCAAGCCCTACACCGAAATGATCTTTCAGCCGATGCTGGAAATGCTCGATTACCTGCGCAGCCAGGACTTCAAGACCTACATCGTTTCCGGTGGCGACACCGCGTTCATGCGCGCCTTTGCCGAGAAGGTCTACGGCATTCCGCCGGAACAGGTGATCGGCACCACGTTCGTCACCGCGTTCCAGCTCAAGGACGGCAAGGCCTCGATCCTGCGCACGCCGAAACTGGCGCACAACGACGACGGCCCAGGCAAACCGGAAAGTATCGATGCGGTGATCGGCAAACGGCCGATCCTCGCCTTCGGCAATTCCGACGGCGACCTGCAGATGCTGCAGTGGACCGCCGCCGGCCCGGGCAAGCGCTTGATGGGCCTGGTGCACCACACCGACGCCAAGCGCGAGTGGGCCTACGACCGCAAATCAGACATTGGCCGGCTCGACAAGGCCCTCGACGAAGCGAATTCCCGCGGCTGGACCGTGGTGGACATGGCGACCCAATGGCGCCGGATCTATCCGTTCGATCCACCGGCAAACGAGCAGGTGCAATAAGAAAAAGCGTGATGCAGGACTGCAAGAAACGTAAGTCGCAATAAACGACCCCCACAAAAAGGAGCAAGTCAGATGACTCGCATACGCAAGTGGCTACCGAAATTCGCCCTGGTGGCAACCTCGGTGATGGCGCTGTCGGCAACCGCCACAGCGGCCGAAAAACCCAACATACTGGTGATCTTTGGCGATGACATCGGCCAGACCAACATCAGTGCCTATTCCATGGGCGTGGTGGGCTACAAGACCCCGAACATCGACCGGATTGCCAAAGAAGGCATGATGTTCACCGATTACTACGCCGAGAACAGCTGCACGGCGGGACGATCGTCGTTCATCACCGGGCAGACGCCGTTGCGTACAGGGCTGTCGAAAGTCGGCGCGCCGGGCGCTACTGTAGGCCTGCAAAAACGCGACATCACCATCGCTCAGGCTCTCAAATCGCAGGGTTACGCCACCGGGCAGTTTGGCAAAAACCACCTTGGGGACAAGGACGAATACCTGCCGACCAACCATGGCTTCGACGAATTCTTCGGCAACCTCTATCACCTCAACGCCGAAGAGGAGCCCGAACGCCCCTACTGGCCCAAGGATGACCCGGATTTCGTCAAGGCCTACTCTCCGCGTGGCGTCATTCACAGTTTTGCCGACGGCAAGATCGAAGACACCGGCGCCCTGACCACCAAGCGTATGGAAACCATCGACGACGAAACCACCGCGGCTGCGCAAGCGTTCATCGAAAAGCAGGCCAAGGCGGACAAACCATTCTTTGTCTGGATGAACACGACTCGCATGCACCTGTTCACCCACGTGCGTGATTCGATGAAAGGCCAAAGCGGCATGCCCGGCAACGAATACGCGGACGGCATGCTTGAACATGACGGCGACGTCGGCAAACTGCTGAAAACCCTCGACGACCTGAAAATCGCCGACAACACCATTGTTGTCTACACCACCGACAACGGCCCGAACCAGTTCTCCTGGCCGGACGCGGCGACCACCCCGTTCCGCAACGAGAAGAACTCCAATTGGGAAGGTGCGTACCGGGTCCCGGCGATGGTCCGCTGGCCGGGCAAGATCAAGCCAGGTGAGGTCTCCAACGAGATGTTCTCGGGCCTGGACTGGTTCCCGACGCTGCTGGCCGCTGCGGGCGATACCGACGTCACGAGCAAGCTGCTGAAGGGCTGGGCGCCGACCAGCGGCGGCAACACCTTCAAGGTGCATCTGGACGGTTACAACCAGTTGCCTTACCTGACTGGCCAGCAACCCAACGGTGAACGTAAGGAGTTCTACTACTTCAACGACGACGGCATGCTGGTTTCGATGCGCTTTGGCAACTGGAAAGCGGTATTCGCCGAGCAGCGTGCACCGGGTGGCTTCGCCGTATGGAGCAACCCGTTCACACCGTTGCGTGTGCCGAAAATATTCAACTTGAGAATGGACCCGTATGAGCGCGCCGACGTGGTCTCGGATCAGTACTATGACTGGTCGACCAAGAACGTTTATCTCGTCGCGGTAGCAACGACGAAGGCCGCGCGTTTCCTCCAGACCTTCATCGAGTACCCGCCCAGCCAGAAACCGGCGAGCTTCAGCATCGACCAGATCCGTGCTGCGGTTGACGCCAGGATTGCCGAGAAAATGAAAGCGGCACCATCTGCACAGTAAACCGCTGGAGCGCCGCCCGTCCTCAGCGGCGGGCGGCCCTGTTTCACACGTGGGACCGTGTCGGCCTCATTCGCGAGCAGGCTCGCTCCCACAGGGATTTTCGCAACGCCCGAGATCCACTGTGGGAGATTCTATGGTTCATGCCTAGCCCCTAAACGGCTTTAGGTGAGTATTCGCTCTGGTTTTTCAACAGAGCAAATACCACCCGGGCAAGCTTGCGGGCTAGTGCGACCAGTGCTTGGGTAGTGCTCAATCCGCGCTCTCTTAAAGCCTCATAAAACCCTTTCCACGCCGAGGTCCGGCTCGCCGCCATTGCAGCGTTGTGCAGCAATCGACGTGCCTCTGAGTCGCCTCGTTTGGTCAGGCAGCGACGGCCTTTCTTTTTGCCTGAGTCCGATATGCGCAGATCCAGGCCTAGAAAGGCGATGAAAGCGTCGGCATTCCTGAAGTCCCCACGCTGAAAGGATGCGAGCAAGCGGGCGCCGGTCAACGTACCGATGCCTTCTACCTTCATGCAACGCTTGAGCTGAGCGCCTAAACCGGCTTCGTCTATCTGCGCCAGGATCGTTTTCTCCAGCAGGATTTCCAGTCTTTGCATGGCGTTTATCTGATTTTTGAAAGCGGTTTTGAGCAATGGCTCATTCTCCCAGCTCTGCTTGAGGCTGACACGAGCCTGGACCAGAGCCGCACGGCGCCGGAAAAGACTGATGAGCCGGCAATACAAGGGCGACGGCGGTGTCCAAGGGCGTAAGTGGTCCCCTTCGTTTGTCAGATAACGGGCCAGTAATCGGGCATCCAGCGCATCAGTTTTGGCGCGAACGTTCACGCCTTTGCGGTAATGGCTGAGCTCATAACCGCCAACCATATAGATCACGCAACCATCGGCATACGCCAGATCAGCAAATTCCTGGTGATAGATATTGGTGGCTTCGATGGCGATTGCCACTGGCTTGGCAGCGGTTTTGAGCCATTTCTTGATCGCCGCTTTGGTATTGGAGATTGTCTCGAGCTGATCTGATTCGGCGTGATAAATCACCAGTTCGTCCTTGGCGACATCAACCCCGATAATCGACTGAGTGGTAACGACGGGCATTGCCATGAGAAATCCTCCGGGCTAAGGTTTGAACGCTTGAAGGGTTCACCCAGAGGCGCAGGCTTGTTCCTATCGTCGGTCTAGGCCAGATGCATTCTTTATCGGCGCTTGGGTGAAAGGAGGAGGGGTGAAATCTCCCACGGTCTGTACTGCGCTAACAGTCAGAATCGAGCCTTGTCCCTCCTCCTCCCTTCAAGTCCTACCATACAAGCGAGCCTGCTCGCGAAGAGGCCAGCACCGTCACCGCCATTTCCGAATTGAAATAAGGCAATCCGCATGTCCTCACGTATCGCCAGCAAACCGTCGGCCATACCCGCCCCGCAAGTCGCCAGCGCCGCGCTGCTGATTCCTGCCCTGCTGCTGTGCCTCTCCGGTGCCGCAGCGCTTGTGTATCAAGTGTTGTGGATCAAGCAGCTGTCGCTGGTGGTCGGGGTCGAGGTCTACGCCATCACCACCGGTATCAGCGCGTTTTTCGCCGGCCTGGCGATCGGTGGCTGGCTGTTCGGGCGCTGGGCCGATCGTCTGCAACAGCCGGTTCTGCTCTACGCCGGGCTGGAGGTGCTGGTGGCGCTACTTGGCGTTGCCGCGACGGTGACCATGAGCCTGGCGGCCAGCCCGTTTGCCTGGCTGCAAGGTCACGTCGGCCTGTTGGCGTGGCTGCTGCCATTTCTACTGGTCGGCATCCCGGCGGTCTTGATGGGCGGTACGTTGCCGGTGCTGGTGCGCTCGCTGGCGACTGCCCCGGACAAGGCCGGCGGTCAGTTGTATGCCGCAAACACGTTGGGCGCGATTGTCGGCACCCTGCTCGCCGCATTCGTGCTGATCGCCACCCTCGGTGTGCGCGGTAGCGCGCTGTTTGCCGCGATGCTCAATCTGCTGGCCGCCGCCGGTGCGCTGTGGCTGCAGCGTCAGCACCTGACGATACCTGTTGCCCCGGTCAAACATCATGCGGAGAAAGCCACGGATCGCACCGCGCTGTGGTTGTACTCCATCGCCGGCGGCGTGGCGCTGGGCTACGAAGTGGTCTGGTCGCAATCGATCGTGCAGTTCATGAGCACCCGCACCTATGCGTTTGCCGTGGTCCTCGCCACTTACCTGAGCGGGCTGTTCCTCGGCAGCGCCCTGCTCGCCCGTCGCGTCGAGCGCATTCGTGATCCGTGGGGTGTGTTCGGGCTGTTGATTGCCGGTGCCGGGCTGATCGCACTGCTGGAGATCGCCCTGCTCGGTCGCTGGCTGGTGTTGGCGCAAAGCCTTGCCGAAGAAACGCTGCGGTCGATGGGCGCCAGTGAACTGGTCGGCATGAGCGCACGTTTTGCCGTGGCGGCGCTGAGCATTGTGTTTGTGCCGACCTTGTTGCTGGGCGCAGCTTTCCCGCTGGCACTGCGGCTGAGCGTCGGCCACGGGCATGTCGGTCGTGATGTGGGCGCCGTCGTGGCGTTCAACACGCTGGGCGGGATCGTCGGGGTGATGCTCTGCGGCTTCCTGCTGATCCCGTTGCTCGGCTTGGTACACACGCTGGGTCTGCTGGCGATCATCGCCGCCGGCATCGGCTACATGGCCGTGCGCAAGGGTCACCACGTCAAGAAAGGCCGACGCCAGGCGGTGGTTGCATTGGGGCTGGTGTCGGTCGCGCTGGCCGTGCTGACGCCGGTCGACAAACTCGCAAACCTGTTGCCCGGTGCGCGCAACGGCACGCTGGCGTTCTATGAGGAAGGCCGAGGCGGTACGGTGGCGGTGGTCGCGCAGGGCCGTGGCGAAAACGCTTTCCACCGTTTGTACATTCAGGGCGTGTCCAACACCGGCGATGCCATGCCGTCGCTGCGCTACATGCGTATTCAGGCCCTGTTGCCGCTGCTGATTCACAACGGCGAACCGCGTTCGACGCTGGTGATCGGCTTCGGCACCGGCATCACCGCCGGTGCAATGTTGCGCTATCCCGGGCTTGAGCATCGAGTGGTCGCCGAGCTGTTGCCGTCAGTGGTCAAAGCCGCGCCGCTGTTCAAAGGCAATTTCAACGCGGCCAGCGATCCCGGGGTTGATGTGCGCCTGCGTGATGGCCGCCAGGAACTGCTGCGCAGCGAACAGACTTACGACCTGATCACCCTCGAACCGCCCCCGCCATCGGCGGCCGGCGTGGTCAACCTGTATTCGCGGGACTTCTATCAGTTGGCGGCCAGCCGCTTGCAGCAACAAGGCATTGTCGCGCAATGGCTGCCGCTGCCGACGCAGAACATCGATGACTCACGCTCGCTGGTGCGCAGCTTCCTCGACGTGTTCCCGTATGCCTCGCTGTGGTCCAGCGAGTTCCACGAGATGCTGCTGGTTGGCTCGCTGCAACCGATGGAACTGGACGCGGCGAAAATCACCGAGCGCTTCCAGCAGGACAGCGTGCGCAGCACCTTGCAGGATGTCGGGATCGGCTCGGCGGCGGCGTTGCTCGCGACCTGGGTCACCGACCGTGCAGGCCTTGAACGTTTCGCGGCGAATGCCCCGGCGGTGACGGACGATCAGCCGCGCATCGAATACGCACCGTGGGTGCGCAGCAAGGAAATCACCCGGGTGCTGCCGGCGCTGCTGGACCTCTATCAACCGCCGACACTGGTCAATGCCGATGCCGGATTCAGTGAGCGGATGCAAACGCACCGTCAGCGTCTGATGCAGTTTTACCGCGCGAGCCTGCATGCGTATGACGGAGATCGGGATGCGTGGGGGCGGGATATGCGTGAAGTGATGCGTTGGGATGGCGGGAATCCGTACTTCCGTTGGTTTACCGGACAATAACCCGTTGCCTGATAGAGCGCTTTCGCGAGCAGGCTCGCTCCCACACTGAACTGTGTCGTGCACAAATCCAATGGGGGAGCGAGCCTGCTCGCGAAGCTTTCAGCGGTTATTTGGAGTTGGCCCTGAGCTTCACATACATCTGATGCATGTCATTGGCCCAGCCGTCGATCACTGGCTTGACGTCGGTTGCCTTCATTGCCTGGGTGTCATTTTCCAGCGGTTTGCCGGTGCCTTTGCGTACCACTTGCGCCACGACCTTGTTGGTCGCGCCATCGAGGAACACCGCTTCAGTGGCCAGGGTGGTTTCCTGATCGCGGATACCGCTGGCGGTGCTGACTGCCGCCGCCACCAGGGCAATCGGGATCACTTCATAAGCGTGCAGGCCTTCGGTCTTGCTGCTCACGGCGGTGATCGCCGCACGCACCACGATCACGCCCGGGCCTGGACCGGTAGCCAACGGCAGGTCTTTGCCGATTTCACGCTTGAGCGCCTGATCGTAGTAGGAGGTGATGCCGTTGAGGGTTTGCTGGGAGATCTTCGCGGTCGGTTGGGGTTTGGGATAGAGCTGAGTCGGCTCGATGTAGGCACTGGTGAATTTTTTGATGTCGACCTTGGGGTCGATCCAGCGCATCACTTCGGCACCGGACGGGGATTTGGCCTCCTTGAGTTGGCTGTAGTCCTTGAGGAAGCCTGAATACTCGTCGGGAGCGACGGTTTTGCTGGAACAGCCCACCACGCCGAGGGTGGCAATGCAGAGGGTGCCCATCATTACTGCTAGCTTCATGCTGTAACTCCTGTCAGAAGGCCAGAAACTTTTTGGATTGGGGGAGTTACAGGTATAGCTAAAACCCCGGCAATTGCGATTCGAAAACACAAAATTCAACTCAGGCTGCGCGGCGGATCACAACCGTCATTTGACAGACGCCGAGCATCCGGCAAAGCTGCATCGAGCTTGAACGCACGCCAGATGGCAAATGCACCTGGACCATGGAAGTCGTAATGCCCAAGCATAAAAATAAAACCGTGCAGCCTGATCCCGATTCATCCCGACCGTCATTCTCCCGCTTGTTCTTCCCTGTTGCGATTGGCGTATTGCTGGCCGCCGTGGCAGGCATCGGCTGGTTTCTCCTGAACCCCGCGCCGGCGCCGGCCAGACCTGTACCGGTCGCCGCGCCTGTGGCTGCGCCCGCCAAACCGCAACCGGCAGTCGCCAGCAAACCGGCGACCCTGGTCGATGAACAGCAATGCCAGGGCTGTCACACCGAGCAGGTCAAGGACTGGCAAGGCTCGCATCATCAACTGGCGATGCAGGCAGCCACTGCCGAGACCACGCTCGGCGACTTCAACAACATCACGTTCAAGGCGCAAAACGAGACCACGCGGTTCTCGCGCAAGGGCGACGAATTCTGGGTCAATACGTCCGGCATCGACGGCAGGAACGCCGACTTCAAGGTCGCCTACACCTTCGGCATCGCGCCGCTGCAGCAGTACCTGATTGAGGTCGGCGAAGGCCGCTTGCAGGCGCTCGGCGTGGCATGGGATACCGAGCAGCACCGCTGGTTTCACCTCTACCCCGGCCAGGGCGTGAACTTCAAGAACCCGCTGCACTGGAGCAAACCGAGCCAGAACGCCAACTTCATGTGCGTCGAATGCCACACCACCGGCTTCAAGCGCAATTTCGACGCGGTCAGCAACACCTTCAACAGTCAGTGGAACAGCCTCGGTGTCGGCTGCCAGGCCTGTCACGGCCCGGCATCGAATCACCTGCAATGGGCGCAGAACAAGGACGACCTGATCCACAAGGGCTTTGCCGTCGACCTCAAGGACAACAACGCCACGGTCGAGATCGAGACCTGCGCGCGTTGCCATGCCCGCCGTGCGCCGTTGGGCGATGGTTACACGGTCGGCAAGCGTTTGATGGACGACTACCTGCCGAGCACCCTCACCCGCGAACTGTATGCGCTGGACGGCAAGATCAAAGATGAAGTGTTCGAGCACGGCTCGTTCCTGCAAAGCAAAATGTTCGACAAGGGCGTGCGTTGCAGCAATTGCCACAACCCGCACAGCACCGAACTCAAGGCACCGGGCAACGCGGTGTGCCTGCAATGCCACAACAGCGCCGGCAAGACCTCGGTCGCAGGCGTCGACGGCAAGGGCCTGCTGGCAAAGAATTACGACTCCGTCGAACACACCCGCCACACCATGGGCCAGCCCGGCTCGCAGTGCATCGATTGCCACATGCCCGGCAAGCTCTACATGGGCAACGACTTGCGTCACGACCACAGTTTCAGCATTCCCAATCCCGAACGTGCGCAAAAGCTCGGCACCCCGGATGCCTGCCTGACCTGCCATCAGGGCAAGGCCGGCGACAAGGTCACCGCGCAGTTCAAACTGTGGAGTGCTTCAACCGCCCCACAGGCGCCGCGTTATGACGAAAGCCTGTGGCTGATCCGCAATGGTCAGCCCGGCGCTGCCAACGCGTTGTACGAGCAATTGCAGCGCAGCAACCTGCCGGCGATCCAGCGTGCCACGTTGCTGGCGGAACTGCCGTTGTACCCGAGTGAGCAGGCGTTGAAACTGGCGACCCAGGACCTGCAAAGCCCCGAGCCGCAGGTGCGTGAAAGTGCGGTGCGGGCGATCAGTGCATTCCTGCCGCCACCGGAGCGTGCACCGCTGCTGACGCCGCTGTTGAATGACCCGGTTAAAGCAGTGCGCATCGTCGTCGCCCGCGACCTGCTGAGCGTGGCCCACAACAACGGCCTTGGCTCGGCGCAAGCCAATTGGGACGCGGCAATTGCCGAATACGAGGCGGTGCAGCAGAGCCTGCTGGAGCGTGCCGAGGCCAATCTGAATCTGGCCATGCTGTATCAGGCCAGCGGCCGCAGCGGTGAAGTCGAAGGCTTGCTGCGCAGCGCACTGCAACGTGATCCGGATTTCTACCCGGCGCTGGTGACGCTGGTGCAATGGCTGGAGGCCAATGGCCGAGGACCAGAGGCGCAAACGCTGCTGAATGACAGCCTCAAGGCCCACCCGGACGCAGCGCTGTTGCAACACACCCGTGGCCTGTCACTGATTCGCGCCGGCAAGACCGCCGAGGCCATGACCGCGCTGCACAAAGCCGCGCATCTGGAGCCGCAGAGCGCGCAGTACGGCTATGTGCTGGCGGTGGCGTTGCACGACAGCGGCAAGGTCGATGAAGCCTGCGAGGTGCTGGAGCGCCTGCTCAAGGTACTACCGGCGAACCGCAATGCGCGGTTGTCGCTGATCCAGTACTACCTGGAGAACGGCCAGGAACCGAAGGCGCAGGTGCTGTTGCAGGGATGGAAGAGGATGAACATGGGTGATCCGGCGCTGAAGTGACCGGCCAATAAACGCCGATCACCTGTAGGAGTGAGCCTGCTCGCGATAGCGTTGTGTCAGTCACCATCAATGTCACTGACCCATTGCGATCGCGAGCAGGCTCACTCCTACAGTGGCGTTACCAGGAAGACGTCTCGCCGCTCTTCAACGCCATCTCCCGCCGACTGTTGGCGCGCATCGCCTTGATCAGCGACACCGAGCCCACCAGCAGGATTGCCGCGCCAAACAGGAAGTCGATGTTGTACAGCTGGAAGTCCTGCACCGGCCCCACCAGCACCACGCGCACCACGGCAATCGCTACCAGCGTCGCAAGGAAATCGATTCCCGGTTCGTCGCGATAGAACACGTGCAACAACGGCAGGCAAAGCACCAGCAGCAACAACAGCACCACCACCTTGAACGAGCCTTTGCGCTCGACGCTGAATGCGCATTCGTGCGGACCGTAGGCCTTGTAGTCCTCGTCGCGGATCATCGAGTTTTTCTCGTTGATGTACTCGACGCGGTTGTACTTCTGGATCGGCGTGAAGGTGTTGGACATCTCCATCAGCGTGGTGATGTTCTTGAAGCGCAGGTCGATGCGCTCGCTGCCCTTGAGGTAATACAGCACCGGCTTGTAGCCGTAGCGATACGTGTCGAAGGGGAATTCGGTGACCTGACCCTGTACGCCGATCGGCCTTGGCTCGAGTTCGGCGTAAGCGCTCTTGGTCGGCGACGCGAGGTTGCGGCTCAGCGGCTGAACCTTGACCTGCTCAAGGAAGATCGGCGTGACGCCGTACGACCACTGCAAGGGTTCCAGACGCAGGCGCAGTTCGTTGCGACCCAGGTCATAGCGGTTGAAGGTGCGTTCAGAGACCACCAGCGAGCCACTGAGCATGAACTCGCCGCGCAGGTTGTTGGTCACGCGCAAGGTCAGTTGATCCTTGCCCAGCAACGCCGCTTCGGTGGACGGCGGCGTGCCGCACCACGCAGTGCTTTCACCGGCGCCGCCCAACTGGCCGTCGCGGTTTTCCTTGATCACATAGAAGTAACTGGCCCACAGCGTCAGCATCAACAGCATTGCCGTGAGGCCCAAAATCTTTTTGCCCGCACTCACTACCCAGACTCCCTTCTTCGTTCCGTCGTCCAGCCGAAAACCCGCTGGCGACGGGGACTCTACCAAAAGGCCAGCATCGACCCAAGGGAAAATCCGGGAATGGTGCGGGATCTAAGGGTTTCCCCTGTATTGAAGGGGCCACTAGACAATTGTGGTGAGGGGATTTATCCCCGACCGGCTGCGCAGCGGCCGCAGAACCCGCCAACAGGTTTTAGCTGAAGAAATGCTTTGGCAGGTTTTAGGTCCGCTTCGCAGCCCATCGGGGATAAATCCCCTCACCACAAAGTATTTATCAGGCATTGGATATGTCAGCGTCTGCGGAACAAGGGGCGCGGTTCAATGACGGAGCGGCCGTACAGCACGCTCATTCCAGCCAGCCCTTTCAGCGCATCTTCAGCCGACTTGTCCTCACGCACCGCAAAGCTGTCGAACCCGCACTGGCGCATGTGGCTGAGCTGATCACGCAACACATCGCCGATCGCCCGTAGCTCCCCGGCCCAACCAAAACGGCTGCGCAGCAGATACGCCTGGCTGTAGGCGCGACCGTCGCGAAAGTTCGGGAAGTCCAGGGCAATCAACGGCAGCGAAGCCAGCCACGGCACCACACTTTCAACCTCATCGTCCGGCCCCAGCCACACCGCGTGGGTCGAGGGCGACTGCAGCCAGTGCGCCAGCGGCAGGATCAGCAACCCTTGCGACCTGCCCTGCTCCGGGTCACGCACCAGCGTCCACGGATCGTCCTCGACTTGCCGCGCGACGCCCTGTTCCAACCGCAGCAGATTGTTCATGCCGTCACCTCCAGCGCTTTCGGATAGACCCGCTCCTTGAACGGTTCCAGGCCAATGCGCGCCACGGTGTCGACAAACAGCTCCTCGCTTTCGCGGTAACGCACAAAGGTGCCGATGATCCGCTCGATCACCTGCGGCACTTCGGCAGCGCTGAACGACGGGCCGATGACTTTGCCCAGCGTGCTGTTTTTACCCTGCGCGCCACCGAGGGTGATCTGGTACCACTCGCTGCCGTTTTTATCGACGCCGAGGATGCCGATATTGCCGATGTGGTGGTGGCCGCAGGCGTTGATGCAGCCGGAGATGTTCAGGCTGATGTCGCCCAGGTCGTGCAGGTAGTCGAGGTTGTCGAATCGCGCCTGAATCGCTTGGGCAATCGGGATCGATTTGGCGTTGGCCAGCGCACAGAAATCGCCGCCCGGGCAGGCGATGATGTCGGTCAGCAGACCGACATTGGCACTGCCCAGGCCACGCTCGCAGGCCAGTTGCCAGAGCGGGTACAGGTCAGACTTCTGTACATCGGGCAGGACGATGTTCTGTTCGTGGGCGATGCGAATCTCGCCAAAACCGAAGCGCTCCGACCAGTCGGCGACGGCCAGCATCTGCAACCCGGTAACATCCCCCGGCGGCGCGGCCAGGCCCGGTTTGGTCGACAGCACCACGCTGGTGTAACCGGGTTTTTTGTGCGGTTGCACGTTACGCGCCACCCAACGAGCGAACGCCGGGCTCTCGGCCAGGCGCGTGCCGAAGTCCAGATCAGTGTCGGCCAGGGTGTGATAGATCGGCGGCACGAACGCACTGGCGACCCGCTCGTATTCAGCCTCGGTCAACTGCGCCGGGCCATCCTTGAGGTGCTGCCATTCTTCTTCGACTTCCCGGGCGAACGCCTCGATGCCCAGCGCCTTGACCAGAATCTTGATCCGCGCCTTGTACTTGTTGTCACGCCGGCCATGGCGGTTGTAGACCCGCAAGATCGCTTCGACGTAAGACAACAGATGCTGCCACGGCAAGCCTTCGCGGATCTGCAGACCGAGAATCGGCGTGCGCCCCAACCCGCCGCCGACGATCACCCGCAGGAGCATTTGCCCCTCGCGCCCGGGATAAAGATACAGGCCGATGTCGTGCATCATGATCGCCGCGCGATCCTGCTTCGCCGAGCAAATGGCGATCTTGAACTTGCGTGGCAGGAAGAGGAATTCCGGGTTGATCGTCGACCACTGCCGGAGGATTTCTGCCAACGGACGCGGATCGATCATCTCGTCCGCCGCCACCCCGGCGAACGCCTCGGTGGTGATGTTGCGCACGCAGTTGCCGGAGGTCTGGATCGCATGCATGTTGACCTGCGCCAGACGTTCGAGAATGTCCGGCACTTCGCTCAGTTCGATCCAGTTGAATTGCAGGTTCTGCCGGGTGGTGAAGTGGCCGTAACCGCGATCGTAATCGGCGGCGATGCTCGCAAGGGTGCGCATCTGTTCGGCACTCAACGTGCCGTAGGGAATCGCCACCCGCAGCATGTACGCGTGCTTTTGCATGTACAGGCCGTTCTGCAGGCGCAGCGGCAGGAACTCCTCCTCGCTCAACTCGCCGGCCATGAAGCGCTCGACCTGATCGCGAAACTGCGCAACGCGCTCGAACACCAGCGCCCGGTCGTAATCATCGTATTGATACATGCAACTGCCACCTCATCAGGACGCACACAATTCCTGTAGGAGTGAGCCTGCTCGCGATAGCGGTGTGTCGCTATCGCGAGCAGGCTCACTCCTACAGTTTTCTTCAGAGCACTATGACGAAGCAGCGCAGCACGCAACAGATTCACCTGAAACGATAAAAACCGTATCAGGGCGCGGCAGAACGCCGCAGGCAGCCCCTTGATCTGATCCGTACAAATGAAATATTCCTGAGCCTGTTTTGTTTCTGGCGGTGTTCCTACAGTGCAGTGCATGCCAGACCGGGTGGCCTGGCAAGACTTTGCAACCGTGGAAGAACTGACCATGAGCACAGCAACAATCGGACAGGTTTATAACTACAAGGTCGTCCGCCAATTCGTTATCGCGACGGTTTTCTGGGGTGTCGTCGGCATGGCGATGGGGGTATGGATCGCCTCGCAACTGGTATGGCCGGACATGAATCTCGACCTGCCGTGGACCACCTTCGGCCGCTTGCGGCCACTGCACACCAGCCTGGTGATTTTCGGCTTCGCCGGCAGCGCGCAATTCGCCGCCAGTTACTACGCGGTGCAGCGTACCTGCCAGGTACGGCTGTACTCGGACAAGCTCGCAGCCTTCACCTTCTGGGGCTGGCAGTCGGTGATCGTGGTCATGCTGATCACCCTGCCGATGGGCTACACCACCACCAAAGAATATGCCGAGATCGAATTCTCCGGCGCGGTGTGGATGGCGGTGGTCTGGGTCGCGTATGCCATCGTGTTTTTCACCACCGTGGTGCAGCGCAAGACCAAGCATATCTACGTCGGCAACTGGTTCTTCGGCGCGTTCATTCTGGTGATCGCCATGCTGCACGTGGTCAATCACCTGTCGATCCCGGTGGACTGGTTCAAATCCTATCCGGTGTATTCCGGGGCGACCGACGCGATGGTGCAGTGGTGGTACGGGCACAACGCGGTGGGGTTCTTCCTGACCACCGGGTTCCTCGGCATGATGTATTACTTCGTGCCAAAACAGGTCAACCGCCCGGTGTATTCGTACCGGTTGTCGATCGTGCACTTCTGGGCGCTGATCACCCTGTACATCTGGGCCGGCCCGCACCACTTGCACTACACCGCGCTGCCGGACTGGGCGCAGTCACTCGGCATGGCGATGTCGCTGATCCTGCTGGCACCCAGCTGGGGCGGGATGATCAACGGCATGATGACCCTCTCGGGCGCCTGGCATAAGTTGCGCACCGACCCGATCCTGCGCTTTCTGGTGCTGTCGCTGGCGTTCTACGGCATGTCGACCTTCGAAGGCCCAATGATGGCGATCAAAACGGTCAACGCCCTCTCCCACTACACCGACTGGACCATCGGCCACGTCCACGCCGGCGCGCTCGGCTGGGTGGCGATGATCACCTTCGGCGCGACCTATCACATGGTGCCGAAAGTCTTTGGCCGCGAGCAGATGTACAGCACGCCGCTGATCAACCTGCACTTCTGGCTGGCGACCATCGGCACGGTGCTGTACATCGCGTCGATGTGGGTCAACGGTATCACCCAGGGCCTGATGTGGCGCGCGATCAACGAGGACGGCACGCTGACCTATTCGTTCGTCGAAGCGCTGCAGGCCAGCCATCCGGGGTTCATCGTGCGCTTTGCCGGCGGAGTGTTCTTCCTCAGCGGCATGTTGCTGATGGCCTACAACGTCTGGCGCACAGTGCGGGTGGCCGACGTGGCGCTGGCGCGCAGTCAGGCGCAGATCGCCTGAGGCAGGGAGCCGAAGATGTTCGAACTTTTCTTGAATCTGCTGGGGGTGGTGTTTCTGTGGCTGGCGGTGGAGTACTGCCTGCGCCATCAGACTTCAGAGAGCCTGGATGATGCGAGCATGGTGCCGTTTGCCGATGATCCGGAAGTGGCGCGGCGGGTGGAGCTGGCGACCGGAAAGACCGTGAAGGCTGTGGCGCCGGAAGAGGCAAAACCGGGCTGGATCAACCTCGAAATGTAGCGACACCACCTTCCACCTGCAGGCGTGAGCCTGCTCGCGATAGCGTCTGATCAGCCAACGCTAATGTTGAATGACACACCGCCTTCGCGAGCAAGCCCGCTCCCACAAGGGGAATTTGCAAGTCCTTGAGATCTAGTTACGGTCGCGCGGAATCAGGCTCTGCAACTGCTGCGCCAGAAAATCCGCATCA
The DNA here is from genome assembly GCF_034008635.1 of Pseudomonas sp. P8_229. NCBI lineage: Bacteria > Pseudomonadati > Pseudomonadota > Gammaproteobacteria > Pseudomonadales > Pseudomonadaceae > Pseudomonas > Pseudomonas sp. P8_229. The sequence goes on from NZ_CP125378.1 coordinate 6,348,758, forward strand.
AACACAAACGTGTCCGGATCCTTCAAACCGTTGGTCTTGCGCCATTGCCACTCGCCGTTCGGCAGTCCCACCAGCGAAATACTGCCGTAACGCGCCGCCGTCAGGCCCATCACCGCCAGGGAAATCTGCCCGGCGCTGCCCATTACATCCGGCACGAACTCCACCGGTTTGCCGGCAATCACGATGCTCAGTTTTTCGGTCTTGAAGGTCGAGGTTTCCACCGGCGTGCTCGGCCCGAACGCGACGTAGGCCTCGCGGCTCACCTCCAGCAGGTTCGGCGCCTGCACCGGCTCCAGCCATTGCTGAATATGGCCGAACAGCTCGGTGATCCGGCTGGCCCACGCCTGCGACTGGGTTTCGAACAGTTGCTTCTTGTGCGCTTCACTCTCGGCATAGTGACGAAGCATTTCGCCCAGTTGTTGTACGTCGTTCATCGGTACGTTCCTCGGGGGAGAGCTTGCGAAACTCATAGTGACAGATCAACACGCCAGTGCGCGTAAAACCTCGAATGCCAACCCGCACCAATCCGGGACTGGCACGACGGACGGTAGGTCTTTTGCGCGGCCACCTGTCAGATCTGACAGTAGGCAAGCGGTACGCGAAGGTTTTAGATAAAACCAGAGAGCAATCCTTTGCGGAGCGAACGAAATGGCCAACCAGATCAACGATAGTCAACTGCTGAAGATCGACCCGGTAAGGATTCCGGGGTGGGTGTCACCGATCCAGCATCCGCAGAATCCGCACGGCGGGGTTCCGCTCGTGCTGGTCGCCAATGGATTTATCCGGATTCTTGTCGATCCATGGACCAGCCAGAGCCTGGAGGACAGTGCTCAGCTACTGCTCAACGAGTCGCAAACCATTGTTGCCACACAAATCATCGGACCAACGCAGCTGAATCAACCGTTCAGCATGAGTTTTGCGGCGTCGTTGCTGAGGGATGGAATCAACCTGCTGCGCCTGCGGGTGGCGCGGATCACGCAACCGATGCCCGAAACTTCAGAGCCGTTACGTGTGCTCTTCCATACACCTCGCCCAGGTGGAGAGATCGCCGGGGGCGGTGATAATCCGAACTTGCTGAAGACCCTGCCGGCCGATGTCATCGCCAAAGGCATCGATGCAGCACGTGCGGCACAAGGCGTTGACGTTACGCTGCGCTATGTCTACATGCGGGCGGGGGACGTCATCACTGTCGATCTTGACGGGCGCAATCTCCAGCATACCGTGACCGAGGCACAGGCTGCCGCCAGTCAACTGGTGATCACGCTGACCACCAATGACTTCTGGCAGGACAATGCCCGGTTCGCCTTGCGTTTTCGCGTCACCGACCTGCTCGGCAACTCCTCGGGGCCACAGGCGATCTGGTCGGCAACCACCTACGTCGATGTGCATATTCGTCGGCCGGTGCTGGACCTGCTTGCCCCCAAAGTGCTCGAAGCCAGAGACGCCAACGGCTCTGTGCTGAATTTTGTTCGCGACTTCTATGCAGCCCAGTACGCGACCGTCGAAGTGAAATACACCGGCTCGGCGCCGGGGCAATCGGTGAAGGTCTACTGGAAAGGCCGCAACTCCACTTATAGCAGTGAGGTTCAAATCGTCACCGCTGTCGGGCAGACCTTGCAGTTTCGGATTCCGCGCGAAGAAGTGGTCGACACCGTTGGCAGCGGTGCTGAAGTGGCCTACACCGTCCGTTTACCGGACACCACCGAGGATCGCCCGTCCAAACCGCTGAACATAACCATTACCGGACAAAGGCATCACCTGCCGGAACCGACGCTGAATGCCGCCAAGGACAACCTGAGAACGTACTACCCGACGCTGGACGGTACTTACAAAGTACGAATATCGCTGACCGTTGAAACGATCCGCTATGACAGCGAGGAATTCTTCATCACCCAGCCGTCGTCCTATACCGACGTCGTCGTCCCGTCGAGCTGGATCCCGCCGAACAGGGGAAAACCCGGCCTGTTCAATTACACCCTCAGAAAGACGGGCACGGGCGAACCAATCATTTTTTCCTGGTACCTGCGAGTGACTCTTTAACACTTCGAAGCCTATCCCGGAACAACGCGCGATATTGCACTAAACAGGGGTTCTCATGAGTAAATTGCTGCTGTCACTGCTCATCGCGCTGCTATGGGGCTGCTCTCAAACCGCCACCCAACTGCCAACCGAGATTGGCGTCAACAATGCCCAGCCCCGCACTGGTCCTGCTATCGCGACCTATCTGAACACGCTTTATGCACGGCAGTTTCCCAACTGCAACAAGATCGATTCACAACCGGCCTTTTTGTGTTCAGGTGTGACACTGCGGGTCACCGCCAGGGATCCGGCAGGCCAATACAAAGTCTGGGATCCGAGCCCAACCTCGGTAAAAAGCGGTGGTGTTTCATTCTCGTACCTGCGCCAGGATGCCAATTTCGGCCGACTGGCATGGGGTTACGGTAACGGCTATATCGTTTACCCGTTCCTGGAACAACCGGCGGGCAAGCTTCAGCTCCAAGTGTTGTGCTCTTACCCCATGGACGCGTGGGGCTGGCATCGCAGCGCAACCGCTGTGTGCGTTCCCACTCCGCAATATCCGAACGTCAGTGGCCATTGTCAGGATGCCGGTGTTTTAACCGCTGAGCAGTTCAAGGCAGCCTGGGATTATTCATACGAGAACAAAAATCTTCGTCAATGCGACTTCGATGTCAGGGATGAACGTAACCACCTCGCAGGCCCGGCATTTTATCAATCTCTCAGAGCCAAGACGTTGCTGGGAGAGACCGGCTTCGGCGAACAGAACGAAGTCATTATCAGCACTTGGGCAGCCGGGAGCGCCAACCAGCTTCCGATCATGGCCTTTTTCTTTATCGCCGGCGGCACCAATGCCGGCCTGGCAGACGCGCAGTACAACCAGCGTGACTTCTACAACTCGACCACCCCGAAAATCGTCGTCCCCATTATTCGCCTGACGCCTGCGACAAGCGCCGCAGCGCCGGCGGCTTTCACCTATTCGGCAGCAGATCAGGCGGTGGCTCAATGAATTTGCACCAACAAAACGGGCGAGAAAGATCAGGTTTCACCTTGATTGCCTTGCTCAATCGCTGCATGGCGCTGCCCTTCGGTGCCCCTGCAATCGCACAGGCAACGGAACCGGACTCCGTCATCGTGACCGTGGAGCGCTGTACTCGATACATCGCAAGTGCGAAATGGCTCTACCGTGACGATGAGTGGGTGTTTGCCATCACCCCAACGCCCTGTGCACGTCGTACCCCGGAACAAGCAACGCCGTTTCTGATGGATGAATTGCTGAGGGACTACTCCAACAGCCGCTACTGGTCCAATACCCACGGTCTTCGCCATCAATTGATCTGCCACCTGGCGATCACCCGCGACAAACCGGAGTGGAACATCGAACCGTGGCGGCCTGACGTGGGATATGCCCGAACGCTGGCAGCCGGCTGCAACCCTGTCGAGCCGTTGCCTGAACCTGCACCGTAACGCTTAACCGCGTTTTTGAACTGACAAACACAATCCCCATTTCAGGCCAGAGGCTCATCATGAGAAAAATAGCCGCAGCGTTTTTTATTGCATTACTGATGGGTTGCGTGCAGACCGCAACCCAACCGCCGGTGGCCATCGGCGTCAGTGGTGTTGAGGTGCTCAACGGCCCGGCCATCGCCACTCAGCTCAATACGCTTTACGGGCGCAAATTTCCCAACTGCAACAAGAGCGACTCCCAGCCAGCGTTCCTGTGTTCCGGTGTGACCCTGCGGGTGACGGTCAAAGATCCCGCCAACAAATACAAGGTTTGGGACCCAAGCCCGACATCTGTGACCAGTGGAGGCGTGTCCTTTTCCTACCTGCGTCAGGATGCCGACTTCGGCCGACTCGCCTGGGGCAATGGCAACGGCTACATTGTTTATCCGATCTTTGAGTCCCCCCAAGACAAGCTTGACCTCGATTATCTGTGTGCCTATGCCTACGATGCCTGGACCTGGACACGCCGGGCTGACGCTGTCTGCGCTGCCCACCCGAGCTATCCCGTGCAAAGTCAGCTCTGCCAGAACGCCGGTGTCACCACCGCAGAGCAATGGTATGCGGTCTGGAGGATAGCGGGAGGCAACCCGCACCAGCGGCAATGTGGCTTTGACGTCAGAGACGAGCGCAATCATCTGGCGGGCCCGGCGTTTTATCAATCCGTGCGCGCCAGGGCGTTTGTGAGTCTCACTGGCTACAATGAACACAATGAGTTGCTGATAAAAACCTGGTGCAATCCGACCTCCCCCGACCCGGCAAAATCATGTGCTTCGAGTTTTCCTCCCAACCGATTCCCCATCATGGCGTTCTTCTATGTTTATGGAGGCGCCAACGCCGGCCTGGCGGACGCGCAATACAACCAGCGCGACTTCTATAACTCGACCAACCCGAGAATCCTCGTGCCCATCATTCGGTTGACACCCTCCGCCAGTAACGGGGGTGCGGCGAGCTTTACGTTCGCGCCAGCGGATCAAGTGGTTACACAATGAACAGCGGCGGTTGAAGGCGAACGGCACCGTTACACCTGGCAGAAGGATTGGCAGTACAGCTGATTTACGCTGGCGTCCTTCGATGAACAAATGGACACTCTGTTCAGACTTGGTGGTTCGTTCCAGGTCCAAGCCAGAGGAATTTCAATGCGCACCATCGGCCTGATCGGCGGCATGAGCTGGGAGTCCAGCGCCGAATACTATCGCCTCATCAATCAACAAGTGCGCGATCGCCTCGGCCCGCTGCGCTCGGCACAACTGTTGATGCACAGCGTCGACTTCGGCCCGGTCGAACAGGCCCAGCATGCCGGGCGCTGGGACGATGCGGCGGCGATTCTGGTGGATGCGGCGCGCAGGCTGGAGGCCGGCGGCGCGGAATGCGTAGTGCTGTGTACCAACACCATGCACAAGGTGGCGGAACAGATTCAGGCAGCGATCAGCATCCCGTTCCTGCACATCGCCGAACCGGCGGCGCAGGCGGCGCTGGACATCGAGGCGCACACGGTCGGCCTGCTCGGCACAGCGTTCACCATGGAGCAGGACTTTCTCAAGCAGCGCCTGATTGCCAAGGGCTTGACGGTGCTGGTGCCGGACGCGGCCGAGCGCAAGGACGTGCACCGGATCATCTACGACGAACTGTGCGTCGGGGTGATCAGCGATGAGTCGCGCAAGATCTATCAGCGAGTGATCGAATCACTGACCGCACGCGGCGCTCAGGCGATCATTCTCGGCTGCACGGAAATCGGCCTGCTGGTCAAACCCGAACACAGCGCCCTGCCCCTGCTCGACACCACCGAGCTGCATGCGCAGTCGGCGGTGGCGTTCGCCCTGGACGATTGAGTCAGGGGTTGGCGCGGCTGAGTCAGGCGGTGACGCGGCTGCGCAGACGGGCCATGCTCAGGGTGTCGACCCATTGCCCGTCGCGTACTGCGTAGTCACGGAACAGGCCTTCGTTCTCGAAGCCGAACTTGCGGTACAGACCGATAGCCGCTTCGTTGTCGGCGTAGACCGTGAGTTCGACGCGGTGCAGGTTCATCCAGTTGTCGGCGACGTCCAGCGCGGTCGCCAACAGTTTTGAGCCCACACCCTTACCCTGCCACGCCACGGCGACGCCCATGCCGACGCTGCCGGCGTGGCTGCGGCGAATCCGTGAATACTGCTCCAGCCCCAGATTGCCAATGACCACACCCTCATGCAGCGCCACCAGCTGCACCACCCGTTCGTTGTCCGGCGCCAGGCGTTTGCGCCACACCTCAGCGGACTGAAACGGCATCTGCAACACCTGCCGGGTCACGGCCGGATCGTTGTACAGCGCAGTGATGCCTGCAATGTGCGATTCGTTGAAGCGTTCGATTTTGATGGCGGGGTTGTGGTCGGGCATGGCGGATCCTTCCTGGATCGATGTGTGGCCAATCACTCTAAACTGCCAGTTATCAATTTGGCGAGGTCAAAACAGTGGGAGCGGGCTTGCTCGCGAAGGGGCCGTGTCAGACACCTTGTCGTTGAATGACACACCGCATTCGCGAGCAAGTCCGCTCCCACAGGGGTTATGTGTTCAGCTCTGGAACCATTCGTGGCGTTCGTTGAAGGTGCGCTGGATCAGTTCGACCAGGGTCTGCACTTCGGCGACGTCTCGCGATTCAACGTTGACCGCCAGCCATGCCTGTAGCTGCATCGGCTCATCGAACAGCCCCGGCAGCGCAATCAGCCCGCGATCAAAGCGGCTCATGTACGCCGGCAGCAAACCGATGCAAGCACTGCAGCGGATCATTTCCAGCATCAGCTCATAGGACTGCATCTGCACCACGCCGGCCAGACGCTGTTCGACCAGCTCATTCCACGGCCGGAAACTGTCGATCTGCCGGTCGTGTTGCCATTGCACCAACATGAAGTCAGTCAGGTCGTCGGCACTGGCCGGGCGGGCGGTGACGCGGGAATAGCGTTTGGCGATGTGCGGCAGATAGTCCAGGCGCGCCAGTGCCTGTGGCTGGCTGGTGGCAAAGGTCGGACCGGGGCTGGGGGTTTCGCCGTGGGCCAGCCACAGCACCACGTCGGCACTGACCGCACGCAGCGCCAGTTCGCTGTCCAGAGCGATGACTTCCAGGCGCACGCTGGCGTTGCGGCGCAGCAGCGCGATCAGGTCGCGACCGAGGATGTCATGCAGGATCGACTCGGCGACGGCCAGGCGGATCAGCGGTTGCTCGACCACTGGCAGTTTGCGTTCGTGGGCCAGCGCCACCAGTTGCGCCTGGAGTTGCTGACCCTCGCGGGTCAGGCTCAGGGCGCTGCCCTGAAAGCTGAACAGCGAGTGCTGCAGCGCTTGTTCAAGTTGTGCCAGTTGCTTGCGCAGCAAGGTCGAACGCACATTGAGGCTGCGCGCCGCCTGCATGAAACAGCCGCAGCGGGCACTGACCAGAAAGTATTGTGCGACGTCGGCATCGAGGGTCGCAGCTTGCGCCAGCCACGGCTCGCGCTCGCCCTGCGCCCAACGGTAATCGGGGCTGGCCTGCCGTCCTGCGGGTTCGGTGAATGACATCGATGACTCCCTGTCGATCTTTGTATTTTGGAAAACGCCACGGTTCTAATGTGGGAGCGGGCTTGCTCGCGAAGGGGCCATGCCAGCCAACTTATTTGTTGAATGACACACCGCTTTCGCGAGCAAGCCCGCTCCCACCCGGGATTTGCGGTGAATCACGATCAGAGTTTCTCTTCCAGGACCTTGTTCAGCTCAGCCCCGTCGATACTCAGCGTCGCCGTGTTGAGCATCCCGTCCAGATACGCCTGGGCAATCTGCTCCTGACGCTGGGCACGCAAGGCCTGGGTCAATTGGTCACGCAATTCGTCGAGGGTCGCGGTGCGCGCCGGTTGCTGTTCGGTGAGTTTGATCACGTGGAACCCGGCGGCGCTCTGCAGCGGTTCGGACACCGCGCCGACCTTGAGCCGCGCCACCGCGCTGCGCACCTGCGGCACCAACTGCTGCAAGGGTTGCAGTCCGGTGTCACCGCCGCGCTCGGCGGTCAGCCGGTCCTGCGAGTACTGGGTCGCCAGCGCGGCAAAGTCCCCCGGCGTGGCCTGAGCCTTTTTGCTCAGCTCCGTTGCCTGTTTGCGCACTGCTTCGACGTTCTGCGGGTCATTCACGGCGAGGAAAATCTGGCTCACCCGGTACAACGCCGGGGTTTGCCATTCGGCCTTGCCGGCGTCGTAGGCCTGCTGCAACTCAGCCGCACTCGGGTAGTCCGCCGGCACTTCGCTGACCGAGCGCAGGTAATCACGGAAGACGATCTGCTCGGTGGCCGCACGGGTTTGCCGCGCCACGTCCGGACGCTGCGCCCAGCCCTGGGCATCGGCCTGTTCGAGCACGGCCTTCTCCGCCAGACGCGTACGCAGCCAGCGCTCCAGCGCTTCACGGTTGCCGCGCAGTTGCTCGCGAGTCGCCGGCGGAACGGTCTCCAGCAACGCCTGCAACTCCTGCGGCGTTACCTGCTGATTGCCCAGCCGCGCCACTGCCGGCCCGGCAGCAACCGCCGCCACTGGCGACGATGGCTGCGCGGCGACCGGGTCTGTGCCCGGTCGCAGCACCAGCGCCACGGCTACCACCAACAGCGCCACTGCCCCGGCGCCGATCACCATGGCAGGCTTTTTCACAGTGCGACTTCCTCTTGCTCGGCGATGGCAACTTTGGCCGTCGAGGCTTGCGCAGCCTGGCTGAAATCTCGCAGATAGACGATGAATTCTTGCAGCAGGCGATCCCACAGTTCCAGATTGCCGCGCAGGTGATCATTACTCACGCCGGCCGCCACCACCACGTCCATTTCCATCACCAGAAACTCGCCCTGCAACGACAACCGCGCGAACCGGCGAGTGGCGTTCCACTGTTCGGCCACACCCTGTGGCAACTCACCTTGCACCCGCAGCGCGCAGCTGAACGTGAAATCGACATAGCTGCCCTGCTCCACCGCCGGGTTGCCGAAACGCACGGCATAACCGATGCCCTGACTGGCACTGAGCAACTGCACGATGCCGTTCTGTTCGGTCTGGTTGACGCGATAACCGGCCGCTTGCAGGACTTCAGTCAGCGATTGCGGGGAAACGTGGGTGATTAATTGAGTCATGACTTCTTCTTCCTTGTTAATCAGTGTGCGAGCGCGGCTTGCGGCGCGTCGAATTGAGTCTTGTACAGCTCGTCACCAAACCCCTGAGCCAGTTCGTCGAACTTGACCCGGGCGCTGCCCGCAAAGGGCTGGCGGATTTTCATCACCTCGGCCACGTCGATGTTTTCGTAGGCGGTGAGAATCTGCTTGGCGACGCCGTACATCTGCTGATTCTTGACTGAACATTGCTGCACTTGTGTGTCACGTTCAGCCAATTGCGCCTGAAGCTTAGACCGTTCTGCCTCTTTGGCGCGGGCCATGACCAGCAACTCGTCGTAGGCCTTCTTGAACTTGCCGGTCTGCTCGTTGCTCGCCGCCACTTGCGCCTGGGCCTGGCTGTGCAGGATCTGCTGCTGGTCGGCCAACTGCTCGGCGACGCCCTTGGCCTTGGCCAGTTCAGCAGTCAGTTGCTTGATCTGCGCCTGCGCCGCCCTGGCTTCGTTCTGCGCCGCCAGTTGCGCGGCGCTGGCCTGGGCCTGCTGGCTTTGCAGGGCCTGCAACTGTTGCGTGGTGCTGCGCAGTTGGGTGCGCAAGCGCTCTTCCATGCCTTCGGCGCTGGCGCCTTGAGCGATGAAAAAACTCAACCCCAACAGTAAAACTCGTGCGTGCATGACCGTACTCCCGGCGCCTTAGAAGCGCGTGTTGATCTCAAGCTGCAAGACGTCGATATCAAACGGCGCGCCGTACACCGCCTCGGTGCTCATCCAGCGGCCGGTGGCATAGACGTTCTTCGCCAGACCGTAATTGCCGCCAAGGAAATAGCCCTTGGCGTTGGTGCCGCCGAGGTGGAACGAGGAATCGTTGAAGCCGTCAGGCAAGGCGTCCGGCTGGATGTACTTGTAGCCGGCGAACAGGTTCCAGTCGCCCTGTCGTTTCAGGTCCAGCGCGTTGCCAAGGGTGAACTGCACCATCCACGCATTGGCGCCGCTTTCGATGTCGCCGCTGCTGTTGAGGTTGTTGACGATCTGTCCCTCGGAGCGTTTGCGCATGTCGCCTTCGTCGTAACCAAGGTTGTGGATGTAGTTGCCCTGGCTGCGCAATTTGAAGTCCTGCGGCAGGTCGGCGTCCCACACCAGGTTCAGGTCGAGCAGGTTGAACTCCGAGGCCAGACCGACGAATTGCGGTTGCGGGGTGGTGGTCGGATTGGCCGGGGTCGGCGTGATGTCACGCAGCAGGAACACGCTGTTGCCCTTCTGCATGAACGCCACCCGCGAGCCGTCGGTGTCGCAACCCGGCGCGCCGGCCCACGGTTCGCAAGGGCTGGAGCGCTGGCCCTGAATGTCGTCGAAACGGTAGTAGGCCAAGGCACCCTTGAGGCGGTTGTTGCTGTTGATCGCCCACTTGGCGCCGATCTGCGCGCCGTACAGCCACTTGTTGTCGCTTTCTTCCTTGTCGAAGCCGTTGCTGGTGCTGGTGTCGTTGGTGTAGTCCACCGGGAACGCGCCGACGGTGCCAAACACGCCCCAATCGCGATTGAGCTTGTGGTCGAAAATCGCCGCCACGCCGTCGAAATTGAGGTCGTTGGAATACAGCATGTCGGTGGACATGAACGGGTTGGCGAAACGGCCACCGGTCACGGTCAATTCATCCGACGGCTTCCAGTTCAGGTAACCCTGATCGAGCCAGATGTCTTTCTTGGCGAAACCACCGCCCAGGCTCTGGGTGGTCGACACCGGGTTGTTGTCGGAACCGGTGCCAATGCGAATACCGGCGGTCCACTGCGGCGCGATCTCGGCTTTCATGCCCAGGCGCGCGCGAATGCGAAATTGATTGCTGCGGTCTTCGCGGGTGTTGAGCAGCGGCGGCAGGCTGGTGCTGCTGTTGGGGTTCACGTCGTAGGGGCCGTTGTTGTTGAGTTTGGCGAAGTCGACGATCTCGTTGCTGTTGCTGTCCGAGTAGTAGCGTGATTCGTCACGCAGGCGGATATCGCCATCGAAACTGATGCGCGAGGTCCACTCCGGGAAGGTGTTGGGCGCCGCCCAGTTTTCCTGCTTGGCGGTGGCCATGACCTCGGCCTTGACCTGATCGCGGATCTGATCGCGCACCGCGGCCGGCACGTACTGCACGCGCACATCGCCCGGTGCGGCCACCGGGCCTGCTGCGACGGCGGTGGACGCCGCCGCCTGTTTGGCCTGGGCCGCTTCGTTCTGCGCCTGAGCGATCAGCGCGTCGGCCTTGTCCTGTTTCAAAATGCCCTGCTCGACCAGCAAGCGGATCAGATTGATCGTGGCGTTCTCCGAGGGCGCAGGCGCTGCCGCGGCCTGACCGACCAGGGTCGCGATGACCATGCCGACCGCCAGGGACAATCGATTCACATTGGAAATCATCTGCACACAACTCCTTTTGGCAAAGCTTGAATGCTTGGCGATAAATAAATTGGGTTAACCCGGACGCCGCCCTTGCAGGGACAGGCGCACGGGCAAAGTCATGGAGGCCGGTGGCCGTTCGCTCAGGTGCGGCGCATTGCGCAGCGCCGCCAGCACCTGGGTGTCGATCTCGGGGTTGCCGCTGGACTTGATCAGCTCCACGCGAGTGATCTCGCCGACGCTGCTCAGCCAGACATCGGCCTGCAACGAGAACGCGAGGTTGCGCAGGTCCGGGTTCTCGCGCAGCAGCTTCTGAAAGGTGAACGCGAGGAACTGGCTGTAGGTGCCGGTGCCCAGGCGTCCGCCCCCGGCCCCCGCCATGCCGCCGCCCTTGCCCGCGCCGATGTTGAACGCGTCGCTGCCGCTCTGGGCGTCGCCGTCCATTTGCATCGGGTTGGCCAGATCGTCCGCTGGCGATGGTGGTGCTTGCTCTTCGGGCTTGACCTCTTGCGGCTCGGGGGTCGGTTCGGGCTCGACGATTTTTTCTTCCACCGGGGTTTCCGGCTCCGGCGGTTTTTCCGGCGGTGGCGGCGGTGGTGGCGGCAACGGAATGATCGTCGGCACCTTCGGCGCTTCACGACGGACGCCGCTCATGTCGTTGGCCCACTGCCACAGGAACCACGCGGCGAGCGCGCCGATGACCAGCCCGGCGCCCCACTTCGCATAACGCAGCGCTGGCGTCTTCACCGGCAGCGGCTCGATCGGGAGTTGTGCGGTCATGACTCAGCCCTGCGTCGGTTTGCCGGTCACCAGACCGACCTGGGACAGTTCGAGCCGGCGCAACAGATCCAGCACTTCGATGACCTTCTGGTACTGCACCGTCGCGTCGCCGCGCACGATCACCGGGAAATCCGGGCTCTGCGCCTTCTCGATGCGCAGGCGTTCTTCCAGCTCGGCGAGGGTCACCGGGTAGGCATCGAGGAACACCTGGCCGCCGTCATTGACCGAAATCGCCTTGGTCTTGGCTTCCGACAGCGATACCGAGGCGCTGGCCTTGGGCAAGTTGATCTGGATCCCGGAGACCTGCGCGGTGGCGGTGAGGATGAACATCACCAGCACCACCATCAGCACGTCCACCAGCGGGGTGATGTTGATGCTGTCCACCGCTGCATCTTCGTCATCGTCGTGGGAGGCATTTACAGACGCCATGTCAGTGCTCCTCAGGCCGGTACGGAGTGGTTGGCGTGATGGCCGCGATGCGACGACTCACTGAACTGGCTCTCGCCATGCATCTCCGCCAGCCGCGTGATGAATTCGTCGACGAACACGCGCATGTCGGCGCTGACTTCCTTGTTGCGAGTGATCAGGCGGTTGTAGCCAAACAGCGCCGGGATCGCGACGAACAGGCCCATTGCCGTGGCCAGCAACGCAGCAGCCATACCCGGGGCGATGGCGTTGATATTCACGTCACCGGCCATCGCCGTGCCGAGGAACACCACCATGATCCCCAGCACGGTCCCGAGCAGGCCGATGTACGGGCCGCCGGCGATGGCGTTGGACAGGGTCGAGAGTTTCGAACTGAGGGCCTGGTTCTCGCGGGTGCGCACGCCGTCCATCGAGCAGCGGATGGCTTCAATGGTCGCGGCAGACACCGAGGACGTATCGGCGCCCTGCTCGCGGCGGGTGCGGATCTCCTTGACTGCCACCGAGTACAGACGCCACAGCGGCGAATGCTGCAGACGCTGGGCCAGTTGCGCGTCATCGGCGAACATTTCCAGGCGCGTGCCGACCTTGGCGAACTGCTCGTGGAAGTCCTCGTTGGCCTTGCTGACACGGCTGAGGGTGTGGTTCTTGCGCAGCATGATGATCCACGACTGGAACATCATCAGCACCAGCACGGCGATGATCACCCAGGCGTCCACCGGCACCGCGTTGAGCAGGAAACCGAGGCTGCCGAAACCGAAACCGGACTGTTCTTCGTCGACGCCGTAGGCCACCAGTTTCGACTCGGCGCCTTGCGAGGTCGCGTCCGCCAGCAGCAGCGGCGCCGGACGAGCGACTTTCGACAGGCGCAGTTCATCGATGGCGCCCACGAACGGCTGGAACGGACCTTCGTGCAGGTCGGCGCCGATGGCCAGCACCGAATTGAACGCCGGCATCGCCTGAGCGAGGGTCGCGCCTTCACGACCGTTGATGTAGAGGCTGACTTTCGAACCCTCAGCCGTCAGCGCGACATGCTGCCATTGGCCGGGATTCAGCGCCTGAGTGGCGACCGCGCGCTGGCCGTCGATCTCCACGAACGGCACGCCTTGATTGACGCCGAGCAGCAGGCTGTTGGCGCCTTCACGACGGGCCAGAATCAGTTGTTCGCCATTGGCCTGATCCAGCCGCAACCAGGCGCTGAAGGTGAACGCGCTACCGGCGCTGTGCTGCAACGATGGACTGGCCGGCAGCAGCAATGGCTGGCCGCTGAACTGCAAGGCGCGCCCTACCACGCCGTCAATCGCCGCACCGGTGGCGCTTTGCGCGGTGTTGCCATAGGCGGTGGTGTCTTTGGCCGGGGTGCCGGTGGCACCGTCGAAGTGATGCAGCGCGGTGTAATTCGGGTCGAACGTCAGTTGACCGTTGCCGGTGGCCGGGGCCTTCTGGTTGCCGTAGTACATCCAGATGTCCTGACGCTGGCCGCCCTCGACATTCGGCACATCGACCCAGATCAGCGCCATGCCCATCAGCGCGTCGAAGCTTTCGATCTGGTGGTTGAGCACAGTCTTGTCATCGGCAGCGACGAAGCGCAAGTCCGAACCGTCTTCCTTGACGCCGTCGAAGGTGAAGTTGCCGGTGTGCAGGCGTACCAGCAGCGCGGTGCGGCCCAGCGCCTGATTGATCCCGGCGCCCTGCGGCGTGGTGTCGACGGCGATCTGTTTGCGGTAGTGCCAGTCGTCCTGCCACCAGGCCTGAGCCGTGGCCGGGAGCACGAAGCCCAGGCAGATCAACAACGAAAGAATGAGGCGCTGCATGAACGTGCTCCTTTAGAAAGTGGCTTGAAGGTTGAAGTGCAGGCGCGATTCCTGTTTCGAGGTGTTCGGCCCTTCGAGTAGCGGATAGCCCCAGTCGAGGCTGCCGGACAGCCATTTGCTCAGGCTGGCGCGGGTGCCGAGGCCGACGCTGGCCAGGGCGTAACTGGCGTCCTGATCCGGCAGCTCGTCGCGCAGGTACAGTTGCGCGCCTTCGGCGAAGGCGTAGAAGCGCCATTCCTGCATCCAGCTGCCGGCGTATTTGGCCAGCGACGGTGTGCGAACCTCCTGGCTCAGCAGCACGCCGTCGTCAGCGGTGCGTTCAGCGGCCAGGTAACCGCGTACCGAGGTCGCGCCGCCGGCGGAGAATTGTTCGTTGGAGACCAATGGCCCCGACGCGAGCTGGAACGCGCCCTTGCTCGCGCTCTGCCAGTCGTTGTCGAAGGTCCAGGTGAAGTTGCTGTCGCCCTTGAGCACCGCAAAGCTGGGCTTCGCGCGGTAGCGTTTGTAGTCGAAGTCTTCGTCGGAGCTGCCGTAGCCGAAGATGCTGCGGGTGGCCGCCACCAGGCTCAGGCCGAGGCCGAGCTGGCTCTTTTCGGTGTAGCGAAAGCCGTTGTAGGCGAAGGTGAACGGTGCGTATTTCAACGGCACCTTGTCGCTCTCGCCGGACAGGGTCAGGCGCTCGTCGAAGTTCTTGAAGTCGATGCCCGCCGACAGCGAGTTTGACCAACTGCCGCTGGACGGCAGCGTGTAGATCGCCGACACGCCGTAGGAATGGCCCTTGCCCAACACGTTGCTGCCGCCGATGGTGGCGACGTTGCTGTCGGACTGGTAACCGGAGAACTGCACGCTCCAGCGATCGGTCAGTGGCGCGGTGTAGGAGCCCGACCAGACCTTGGCGTTGTCGGTGTCCTGCGGCGCGGTGAAGTACGTCAGGTTGATGCTGTGGCCGAGCTGCCAGAGATTGTTGTAGCCGAGGCTGGTCACGGCGCGCAGTTTTTCGGTGTCGGCGCTGTAGTCGTTGTTGAGGCCGACGCTGGCGCTCCACGGGTTCTGGTCTTCGACCTGCAAATCCACGTCCATGGTGCCGGGGCGCTGACCTTCACGCACCAGCGGCATGACCTGGCGGCCCGGGGTCTTGTTCAGTTGCGCCAGCTCGCCCTGGACCTTGGCGAAGTCCGGCACCTCGCCTTCTTTCAGTGCCGGCACGTTGTCGCGGATGTCCAGCGGCGAATAGTGTTTGGCGCCGACCACACGCACGCGACCGACCTTGGTTTCGCTGACTTGCAAGTAAACGATGCCATCGGCCACCGCTTGTTCCGGCAATTCGACGAACACCGATTGGTAGCCGCGTTCCTGATAGGCCTTCTGCAACGCATCACGGGCGCCTTCGATGTCGCTCATGGCTTTTTGCGGGCCGAGAAACGGATACACCGCCTCTTCAATCGCCCGGGCGTCGAGCACGGTGTTGCCGCGCACGAAGTATTCGTTGACGTCCACCAGACGCTGCGGCGCGGCGTTTTCGGCAGCCTCGTCGGCGAACGCTGGCTGAGCGCCGGCCGTCACCAGCAGCCAGCCCCACAGCGCCAGCCGTGACGTGAAAATCTGATCCACACTACCCCCTGAATTCGCGATGACCTGTTGGCGCTGTTGCGCGCCTTGTGTGTTGCGTCAGTTGCCGGCGCGGCTAATTGCTGACGTGCGAGGCACCGCTGTGCTTGCCGAGCCAGGTGTGCAGCAGCGCGAAGTTCAAGGAGAACTCGGGCATTTGCAGCAAGGCACCGCAGAACACTTCGCCGATGATTTTCTGGATGAGCAGCACCGCACGGGGCTCATTGAGCAGCGTGGCGATGTCGCGACTGAGGACGTTGAAGCTCCAGACTTTCTGGTTCAGGCCGAGGCCGACGAACCAGCGGAACAGCAGGTTGTAATTGAGCTGTTCATACAATTGCTGCTCGCTAGGCACCGAATACAGCAGCTGCAGGAGCAGGATGTGCATGACCGTTTGCGCGGGAATGAGCATGCCGGGCTCGGCATTGAGGTCGTGCAGCAGGCCTTGGTGGGCGTCGAGCAGGTCGTCGATCTGCGGGCGCAGCAACACCAGCGAATGGCCCGGCGGAATGTAGCTGGAAACCTCTTTCAAGGCGCCCTGCCAGTCATCCTGCGACACGATCCAGACCCACGGCGCACCGTAGCGATACACCGAGACCGGCTTCTTGCGCGCCGCTTCGACGATCTTCGACAGGCGCTGATCGAGCTCCTGCATGCCCACTTTCGAGTAGCGTTCCATAGTCCCCATTGCCTCACTCCC